>NZ_JATR01000029.1:0-55962 GCF_000526075.1 Streptococcus sp. SR1 | reverse complement strand
GCAAAAAAACTCCACCTGATTGGGTGGCCTCTTTAGGGAGATTATTATGAAAAAGAAAAGTTTGGGATTTCATTAAATAAAGGGTACTCAATGAAAATCGAAACCAGACTAGGCAGATAGACGCAAGCATAACTATAGTTAGCTAAGTCGACTCTAACGAAGGTTGATGAGATTTTCGAAAAGTATTAGGAGGTCTTTATTTAATAACTATATGATACACGAGGAGACTTAAACTTTACTTAAGAAAAAATAATTTTTTTATCTTTTTCGATCCACCCAAATCATTCCTGTACAATCATAAGTAGATAAGGTTTCAAATCCTAGAGAACGATAGAATCCCAAGGTTTTTTCTGTCTGTTCGGTCACTAGTTGGACTTGATAGGCATCTTTGAAGTCACCTAAAGCCTCTTTCATCAAGTTGCTACCAATCCCTTGGCGCTGATAGCTAGGCAAAACGAGCAAATCCTGGACAAAAATCGATGAAAAACCATCTCCGACCAAACGAACCAAGCCCACCACGGAATCTCCATCATGTGCCAGATAAATCGCTAATGAGTGAGACAAGGCCTTCTCCAGCATCTGAGGTTGATGGGTATAATTTGTCCAACCGACTGCCTGATAGAGATGCAAAACATCCTCTAGCTTGACAATTTCTTGCTTTCTAATAGTTATCATCTCAATACCTCTCAGAATTCTCTTAAGCTCTTGTACTGCCGTCCATTTTTATCAAAATTTTCAGGAGCCAACCATGTTTCCAAACGAGCTTTAACTTGAGGCCAGTCCTTATCAATCATAGCGAGCCAATCCGTATCCCTCGTGCGCCCCTTATAAACAACTGCCTGGCGGAAGGTTCCTTCATAGATAAAGCCCAAACGTTCCGCAGCTCGTCTTGATGGCAGATTTAGAGCATCGCATTTCCACTCATAGCGACAATAGTTAAGCTCTTCAAAAACATAGCGAGCTAGGAGATATTGAGCCTCTGTCCCTATACGTGTTCCCCTGAGTTCTGGAGAAAAAGTGACAGCTCCCACTTCTATTACTCGGTTATTCTGGTCAATGCGCATGAGAGAAAAAGTTCCCAAAGCCTTACCAGTTGCCTTGTCTATAATCGCATAGTAAAAACGGTCCTTACGAGCCAACATCTGATTTAAGACGGTAACCAGTTCCTCCATATCTGCCACTGGCTCCTGAAAGAGGTAGGTCCACATCTCCCGAGGAGTATCGGGTCCATAAACAGCTAGCAAATCCTCTTCATGCTTTTCCACCGAAAGAGCCTCTATCCGAGCGTAGCGCCCTTCTAAGAAATCAATGGAAGGCAATTCACCTGGTGTATAACCTTTCATTGACTCACCAATTATCTGACCATATTCATTTACTGGCATAGCTTTCTCCTTGTTTTACGCTGAAAATACTATATCATAATTTGCTCTATATGGAAACTAGCACTCTCCCCAAACTTCATCCTCAACACTACATTAGTGATTCGTTTTCTTTCTTTTATCTTCTAAGGCTTGATTAATTCGTTGGGTGAGTTTGTGAGTTTGCCAGATCTGGTACAACCATATCAGTCCATAAATTAACAAGAAAAAGAACCAAAGCAAGGGACTCAACAATGCTGAACCCCAGCCAAAAAATAGGTAGGTCAATACTAAAATAGTAGCTGTCGCTAACAAATGAACTCCTACACGCATACTATAAGCGAGAAACTCTAGCCTTTCAAGGATTAAGGTCAATACCCCCATAATTCCACTCATCAAAAACAAAGCTAGAATATTTTTTGTCGTTGGTGCGGGATAGGTAATACCTGAATAAAACTGAGCCAACAACACCAAACTCAAATAAACAAAGGAGGCCGTCCGCATTCCCGATACAAAATAAGCAATCAATCGCTTCATGATTTTCTCCTATAAACCTAGATAATCCATTAAGGACTTAACGTATTTCCGACTCACACTCGATTTGATACCCCGAGTCATCTTAGCCATCATGTTTCCTGAAAAGCTATCCGATAATGACTCTAGATGGTCAATGTTTATAATTGAATGACGTGATATCTGTATAAAGTTACGCCGGTTAATCCGATTCTGAAAGTTTGTCAATGTTTCCTTAGTTTTATAAATCCCGTCTACCGTATAAATGGTCAACAAATTCTTATCGATATCTGCTAGAATAAGATCCTCAATTTTTACCATAACCAGATGATCATCCGTTCGAATAGGAATGACCACCTGATTAGTCGTTGAAAATTGTTCTAAATACTCCATGACTTCTCTTGCTTGGTCAGTTAACTGAGCTGCCTGAATTAAAATGTGTGGGTCTTTTTCTGAAAACTCTGTCTTCATTTCAAAACGAATCTTCATTTTCTCTCCAATACACCTTTATTTTCTCTTGCTAAACACTTTAACAAATAACATCCAAAGAAGAATAGCGACGAGACTGATAATAACCACTATAAAGTATGTTTCTTCCTTTGTCAATAGTTCTTGCCAGTTGATTTGGATTCCCATTTTGTCTTGAAATTCCTGTAACAGACTGTTATTTCCTGAAAATGCGGTCTCTAACTGCTCTTTCATCAAGACTTGTCGATAGAGAGAAGCAATATAAGTTGCAGGGGTACATTTCATGAAAAGCTGTGCAGAATCAGGTAATACTCCAATGGGAATATAAGTTCCTACTAAAAATCCAGAAGCAGTTCCCACTATCGTTGCCAGTTTACCAAGGCTATCTACAGATTGAAAACGATAAATCAAGAGAACATTTACCAAACTTGAAAGCAGACTGCTTAACAACATAATCAAAGCGATTTCCGGTAAATGACTGATAACTGGGCTCTCTTTAAAATAAAAACTCATAACAGCATACATAAACACCTGCATGATAAAAGAAATGACAATACTACTGATTAGATAGGACGCCTGTAAGCCCCAGTTACCTAAATCTGTCAAGAAGAGATCTTGATCCACTTGATTTTCACGATCCTGTACCATTTGTGTAAGAGCCGTAAAACTGGTTGTCATCCCAGTCACAGCCAAGGTCCCACCCATCAGCCAGTCATTTAAAAGGTTCGTATTATCAGGGAGTTGGGACCAAGAATCCGTCAGGTTCTTCTGCAAAAAAATGATATAAAGGAGGAAGGAAATCAATGCCCCCAATAATGAGAAAAATACTCCCGAACGATTACGAAAATATAAGATAAAATTCCGTTTCAATAAAGCTAGCATTAGCGAACCTCTCTTCCTGTAAGTGCAATAAAGGCATCATCCATAGTACCTGGGCGAAACTCAAAAGAATCAATTTCTTCTCGAACTTTTGCCAAATATTCAATGGCTTCCTGTGACGTCCTTGGATAAAAAAGATATTCCAACTCGTTTTCTTCCTCGACTGTCATTCCGGTCTGTCGCAATTTTTCTAGATCCTTCATTTCCTTAAAACGAATTTTTAGGATATTAGATGCATACTGACTTTTGATAGCAGTCGCAGAACCTTGCGCGATCACTTTGCCATGATCAACGATATAGATCTGATCCGCTTCATCTGCTTCATCCAGATAATGAGTCGTTAAGATAATCGTCATACCTTCATCCTTTTGTAGTCGATACAGCAGATCCCAGATGGATTTGCGAGTCTGAATATCAAGACCTGTCGTTGGTTCATCCAAGAAAAGAATATCTGGTCGCGAAAGAAGAGCACGCGCAATATCAACCCGACGTTTTTGCCCACCTGACAAAGTTCCATAGAGTTGTTTCTGGAAAGCAGTCAAACCCAGTTGATGGATCAAATCATCCACACGACTTGCTGCAATCTCCTTATACTGTTGAGCACGAATCGTGAGATTTTCCCTAACCGTCAACATCTCATCCAGTACACTAGCTTGAAAAACAACTCCGATTTTCGTATTTGGCGCATATCGAATCTGACCTTGTGTCGGCTTTTTCAAACCGATTAACATGGAAATGGTGGTTGATTTCCCTGCACCATTGGGTCCCAAAATAGCATTGAAACTTCCTTTTTCAAACTCTAACTGAATATCATCGACAGCCATATGATTGCCGTACCGTTTAGTCAAATGTTTAGCTTGTAAAATCATATTTTTTCCTCCTCTTAACCACACTAGTTTAACAAAAAGAATGAAAGAAAAATCGACTTTTGAGATAAGCAGTTAAAATGAAAGGCCAAGTGGTAAAATAATGGGGGTTAAATTAAAGTAGAGCAGGCTGCAACCGTTTTTCTCCTATCGAATCACTAGAGGATGTTGAAAAACACTTACAACCACACATTATATTTTTAAACATGTGCTATAAAAGAGGTGTTTTATAGCATCCGGCAGAAAAATCCAAGAGTCAATAGTATTGTTCTCGCTAAACCAAACAATAAAAAATGAATCAGAAATCATAGCACACACTCCCTTCTAGTAAAATGAAAATGCTGAATGGGGCAGGATTAAATTTGAAGTAAGCAAGTATGGTCCTGAATTTGAAACTGCCATTAACGATAAGTCTATCTATTAGGAAAGAAATCTTCAATACAAGCAAAAACAGCTCTTGTTATCCAAGAAGAGCTGTTCTATTTTATGAAAGAGAAAGCTACTAGTGCCCCTTGTGCTTCTCTCTACGTTTTTGCTGTTTGCGTTCAAATTTCTCTTGCTTGAGCAATTGCTTTTGGAGACTGGACTGTTGTTTTGAATGCTTTTTTCGTTCCTCGTACTGCAACTGTAAAAGCTCTTGTGACTTAGAAGAAACTTTCTGCTTCACCTGTTTCTTTACAGCCCGCTGCAGACGCTTCGGATTCTTAATCTTCACATGCTGTTTGACTGTTGCCTCTGGACTAAAAGATAACCGAACAAACTGAGTCTGTATAAGTCCCAAAATTTCATCCTCTTTTGGTTCCTGACCAAATGTCACACGACAAACTTGATAAGTTTCCTCATACTCTTGTGCAAACAATCCATGCCAAAATCCATCTTCAAAATACACTGTCAAGCCAATTGAAACGATTTCCACGACAGCACCTCCTTAAATCTATCCCTAAGAATGGACAACCAAGGAGGAAGGTTACTGATAGGCTTACCTACGTCTGGACTACCAACCAGAACTGTGTTTTTATCTTAGTTGGGACTATTATAGCATAATCCAATTTAAAAATCCTCCAGATTCTACTCTGAAGGATTCCTATCTTATTTCACAACGATATTAACGAGTTTGTTAGGTACCGCAATCACCTTCACGATTTCCTTACCGTCAATCTCCGCTTTAACTTTTTCATCCGCTAGAGCGATTTCTTGCAATTCTTCACGTGACAGGTCTTTAGCGACCATGAGTTTGGCACGGACTTTACCTTTGATTTGGACGACGATTTCGATTTCATCTTCAACTAATTTGCTTTCGTCCCATGTTGGCCAAGCCACGTAAGAGATGGACTCACCTGTTGCTGCAACAGTTTGCCAGAGTTCTTCTGCCAAGTGAGGTGCAAATGGGGCGATCAATTGGATAAAGCCTTTGGCGTAGTCCACATAGAGTTTGTCTTCCTTATTAGCAGCGTTGACAAAGACCATAAGTTGGGCAATGGCTGTATTGAATTTCATGGACTCGATTTGCTCAGTGACAGATTTAACTGTTTCATTGTAAACCTTGTCAAGAGCACCATTGTTTTCCGCAGTGATTTCTTTACTTGTAATCAAACGATAAACACGGTCTAAGAATTTACGGCTGCCTTCTAACCCTTCTTCGCTCCAAGCGATAGATGCATCCAGCGGCCCCATGAACATTTCATAAACACGAAGGGTATCGGCACCGTATTGTTCCACTACGTCGTCTGGGTTGACAACGTTCTTGAGCGATTTAGACATCTTGGCTGGCGCTTGCTCCAACTCTTCTCCTGTTTCCACATGGAAGAAGGAACCGTCACGTTTCTCAACCTTGTCAGTTGCCACAAGAGCTCCACGGTGGTCACGGTAGCTTGTTCCCAAAATCATTCCTTGGTTAAAGAGTTTTTGGAATGGTTCCTTAGTCGGAACAACACCGAGGTCATAGAGGAATTTGTGCCAGAAACGAGCGTAAAGCAAGTGAAGTACAGCATGCTCTGCACCACCCACATAGATATCTACTGGCAACCATTGTTTGAGGAGGTCCTCATCAGCCAATTTTTCTGTGTTATGTGGGTCGATATAGCGGAGGTAGTACCAACTCGAACCTGCCCATTGTGGCATGGTGTTGGTTTCACGACGACCTTTGACGCCATCTTCACGAGTTACTTCCAACCAGTCAGTCAAGTTAGCCAATGGACTCTCCCCAGTACCTGAAGGGCGAATGTCCTTGGTTACAGGCAAGACAAGTGGCAATTCATTTTCAGGGACAGCTGTTGAAGTTCCATCTTCCCAATGAATGATTGGAATTGGCTCACCCCAGTAACGTTGACGGCTAAAGAGCCAGTCACGGAGACGGTAGGTGACTTTTTCTTGACCGCAGCCTTTTTCTTCCAACCAAGCCACAATCTTAGCAATAGCGTCTTCTTTGTTAAGGCCATCTAGGAAGTCTGAATTGACATGAAGACCATCTTCTGTGTAAGCAGCTTCTGCTACATTTCCACCTTCTAGCACTTCTACGATTGGAAGGTCAAATTGTTTGGCAAATTCCCAGTCACGTTGGTCATGGGCAGGTACAGCCATTACCGCACCTGTACCATAGCTAGCAAGAACATAGTCGGCAATCCAGATTGGAATTTCCTTGCCATTTACAGGGTTAATGGCATAAGCGCCCGTCCAAACACCAGTTTTTTCCTTAGCAAGGTCAGTACGAGCCAAGTCAGACTTAAGACTAGCTTGGTGTTTGTAGTCTGCAACTGCATCAGTTTGCTCTGGACTTGTGATAGCGTCAACCAAGTCATGCTCAGGAGCCAAAACGGTGAAGGTCGCACCGAAAAGCGTATCAGGACGAGTGGTAAAGACGGTAAATTCCTTGTCAGTCCCTTTCACTTTAAAGGTGACATTGGCACCAGTTGATTTCCCGATCCAGTTACGTTGCATATCCTTGATAGACTCTGGCCAGTCCAACTCATCCAAGTCGTTAAGCAAGCGCTCTGCATAGGCCGTAATTTTGAGCATCCATTGGCGCATTGGTTTGCGGACAACTGGATAGCCTCCACGCTCAGAAGTTCCGTCAGGAAGGACTTCTTCGTTGGCAATGGCTGTTCCCAATTCTTCCACCCAGTTTACTGGTACTTCCGCTTCATAGGCCAAGCCTTTTTCGTAAAGCTTAGTAAAGATCCACTGAGTCCACTTATAGTAGTTTGGATCTGTTGTGTTGACTTCACGATCCCAGTCGTAAGAGAATCCAAGCGCATTGATTTGACGTTTGAAGTTAGCAATGTTTTCTGCTGTAAAGTCAGCTGGGTCATTCCCCGTATCCATAGCATACTGCTCAGCTGGCAAACCAAAGGCATCCCATCCCATTGGGTGAAGGACGTTGTATCCTTGCGCACGTTTGTAACGGCTGAGGATATCTGTCGCTGTATAGCCTTCTGGGTGTCCTACGTGCAATCCAGCTCCTGAAGGATATGGGAACATATCGAGAGCATAAAACTTCGGTTTTGATGCATCTGTTCCTGTCTTAAATGTATGATGTTCTGCCCAGTAGCCCTGCCACTTAGGCTCAATTTCTTTATGATTGTAAAAACTCATGGTCTCTCTCCAATTTTATGATGTTACTATTATACCATTTTCAAGAGATTTTTACAGATGAAATCATGAAGTTTCCATTGATACCTATTACAAAACATACTCTAACTATTTCCTTTTAATTGACCACCAAAATTGAAAGTTGTATAATGCTAGCTGGAGGGAATAATCATGGATTTACAAACTATTTTTGCATATGGGTTCATTCTCATTTTCATCATCACAGAAACGTGGATTAAAAGGAAAACAAAATCAAACAATGAAAATAACTCTGAAGACAAAGGAAGTCGTTACATCATTATTGGTAGTGTTGTTTGTTGTCTTCTATTAATGAATGAACAACTTCTACCTTCTATAGCTCAATTGCCACATTTTTTGATCTATATTGGAATTCTCCTTTCTCTAGCCGGCTTTGTATTACGTATCTATGCAGTTAATTATCTTGGGAAGAATTTTACACTTGCGGTTCAAACAACAGATAGTCAGCAGTTGGTAGAAGCAGGGCCCTATTCTATAGTAAGAAATCCTGCCTATACTGGTAGCATCGTATCCATACTTGGCTTGTCAATTGTTTCATTAAATCCTCTCACAATTATTATTTGTCTCATTCTATTGGTAGTTGGTTACAGTATTCGATTAAAAGTAGAAGAAAAAGCCTTATACAATCATTTTGGAAAAGCATATGAAACATACTGTCAAAAGGTTCGCTATCAAATTTTCCCTTATATTTGGTAATTTCATTCAAATATAACATATCTTTCAACTAGGTTTGACTGATTGCTAAACATGATAAATATTTTTTTAATGAAGGATTGAGTTTTGCGTTATGCAAGATTCAATCTTTTTAGTTTGATTTCACTCTGTTTATATCGGATGCCACTATGTTGGACTTTAGAGTATTATTGCTCCAAAATAATTCTAGCCTTCCTTTCATAACATCACATCCCCCAAAAATTTTTACTTTTTCGGAACTATTGATTTAAATCATATCCTTTAACTCAAAATTAGCTCCTAATCGGAGCTAACTTCTATTAACTATTTGTCTCTAACATCTTCTCACGTCCGAGCTCTCGATAGCTACGGTCACCAACAACCTCAACGCTAAACTGACCGTCCTCATATTCAAGAATCGTCACGCTACCATTATCGAGACCATGCGGATGCATACCAATGATCAGATAAACAATGGTACCAATCGTCATTCCATGGCTCACAACGAGGGCATTACCCCCACCTTGTTCTTCCATTTCTTTAGCAATAGCTTCAAAGCCTTCCTTGATTCGACCACTGAGTTTTTCCCAACCTTCAGCCCAGCCAGCTGTATCAACCTCTACCAAACCCTCAGCCAGTTCAGCATAAGACAATTGGTGAACATGGTCCACATTGAAAATTCTCGGAATCAATCCCATAAAGAGGTCCCCATCATAGGCTCCATCAAAACTACCAAAACACCACTCACGGATTCGCTTGTCCATGCGGTAAGGGATTTTTCCCTGCAAGCCAAGTTCTTCTAGGATAATTCCCATAGTTTGAATGGTGCGCCCTGAATCACTGGAATAAGCGCGGTCAAATTGTAAACCAGACTCTCTCAAGCCAATTCCCAGTTCATGGATTCCCAACTCACCTTCTTCGGTTAGAGGCGTATCACTCCATCCTTGTGCACGTCCAATCGTGTTAAACATCGTTTTCCCATGACGGACCAAGTACAATCTTACTTTAGACATTTTCTATCCTCCATTTTCTTCTATTATATCATGGATCAAAGAAATATTTGGCTTTCAAAAGCGAAGCCAACATTTGTAAATTATCCAAAAGAAAAGCTACCCTCATGGTAGCTTCCCTAGGAGATTATTATGAAAAAGTTTAGGATTTCTATTAAATAAAGTTAGGAGGTCTTTATTTAATGATTATAGTATACACCGTCATCCTTAAACTCAACTTAAATCCTCTCACTTTTTATTAATTTTTAAAACTATGGATTGGCGCAGGAATTTGGCCACCGCGAGAGATGAAATCAACAGACGAAGCCCCGTTAACTTTCATCACTGGAGCTGTTCCTAGCAAGCCACCAAACTCAATCATATCGCCTTCTTTGCCTTTTGGAATAATACGGACAGCCGTTGTTTTCATGTTAATAACACCGATGGCCGCCTCATCCGCAATCATAGCTGCAATGGTTTCAGCAGGCGTATCTTCTGGAATGGCAATCATATCCAGTCCAACAGAACAGATAGCTGTCATGGCTTCTAGTTTCTCTAAATTCAGAGAGCCATTTTGCACCGCAGCAATCATCCCCTCATCTTCAGAAACGGGGATAAAAGCACCTGACAAGCCACCGACTTGGTTACAAGCCATCACTCCACCCTTCTTAACTTGGTCATTCAAAAGAGCGAGGGCAGCCGTCGTCCCATGCGTACCAACTGTTTCTAATCCCATTTCCTCAAGGACACGTGCCACAGAGTCTCCAACTGCAGGAGTTGGTGCCAAACTTAGGTCTACAATCCCAAAGTCAACTCCAAGGCGTTCGCTCGCCATTTGACCGACCAGCTGACCGATACGAGTAATCTTGAAGGCTGTTTTCTTGACTGTTTCCGCTACTACATCAAAACTCTGACCACGAACTTTCTCCAAGGCGCGTTTGACAACACCAGGACCTGAAACACCAACATTGATGATGACATCTGCTTCACCGACACCATGGAAGGCCCCCGCCATAAAAGGATTGTCCTCAACAGCGTTAGCAAATACGACCAACTTAGCCGCTCCCATATCTGATAAGTTCGCTGTCTCCTTGATGATACGTCCCATATCTGCAACCGCAGTCATGTTGATACCTGACTTGGTTGAGCCAATATTAACAGACGAACAAACCTTGTCTGTCTCAGCTAGAGCGCGTGGGATAGAATTGATGAGAATTTCATCTCCTTTTTGGTAGCCTTTTTGTACCAAAGCTGAGAATCCACCGATAAAGTCAACACCAATCTCCTTGGCAGCCTTGTCAAGAGCCTTTGCCAAAACGACATAGTCCGTCGCATCAGTCGCAGCACCAATCAAGGAAATCGGAGTCACCGATACCCGTTTATTGACAATAGGAATACCAAGTTCTGCAGCAATTTCATCTCCTACAGCCACTAGATTTGCAGCTTTAGTAGTAATTTTTTGGTAAATTTTTTCAGCAGCACGTTCAATATCTGGATCAATACAGTCCAAAAGGGAAATCCCCATGGTGATGGTTCTGATATCGAAGTTCTGCTCTTCGATCATGGCAATGGTTTCCGTAACTTGTCTAATATCCATGATAACCTCCTAGATATTGTACATAGCATCAAAAATCGCTGCACTCTGAATATTGATTTTAACATTCAAGGTCTGACCAAAAGTTTCAAACTCATTTCGCAGATAAGTGAAATCCTGTTTTTCGTTACTAGAAACGACCGCCATCATGGTAAAGTATTCATCCAACACCGTCTGAGAAATATCGTCAATATTCAAACCCAACTCTGCAATCTTAGTAGACACGCCTGCAACGATCCCAGCCTTGTCCTTACCAACCACTGTAATAATAGCCTTCATTCTTATACCCCATTTCTACGATTATTAGAAAACCTGAACGTTTTTGATTTTCTTTTTTCCTAGTATAGCATATTTCCGAAAAAAATACTAAAAAACGCCTGCTTACGAAGTTGTTCTTAAGAAAAAAACAATTTCGTAAACAAGCGTCTACCCTATCAAATGATGATGAGTGTTCCCGCTAGGACCAAAGTCCCAGCGGTAGACCAGAGCTAGACTAAGAGCACAAGACTCCATCATCATAACACTCAACAAAATTGATGATTTTATACTAATTCGATGATTGCCATTGGCGCAGCATCACCACGACGTGGTTCAGTTTTAAGGATACGAGTGTATCCACCGTTACGTTCAGCATAACGAGGTGCGATTTCTGAGAACAATTTTTGAAGTGCTGTAGTAGAAGTGTACTTATCAGTTGCTTCATCATAGTTTTCAGATGCGATTTCATTACGTACGAAAGCAGCTGCTTGACGACGTGCATGCAAATCACCACGTTTACCTAGAGTAATCATTTTTTCAACAGTTTTACGGATTTCTTTAGCACGAGCTTCAGTTGTCACGATTGATTCGTTGATCAAAAGGTCAGTTGTCAAATCGCGAAGCATTGCTTTACGTTGTGAGCTAGTGCGTCCTAGTTTACGGTAAGCCATGTATTCCTCCTTTATTTATCTTTTAATCCAAGACCCAAGTCAATGAGTTTGAGTTTCACTTCTTCCAAACTCTTGCGTCCAAGATTTCGTACTTTCATCATCTCTGCTTCAGATTTTTCTGTCAAATCATGCACAGTGTTGATACCGGCACGTTTCAAACAGTTGTATGAACGCACAGACAAGTCCAGTTCCTCAATCGTACGATCCAAAATACGGTCATCCGATTCAGTATCAGCTTCTTTCATCACTTCTGCAGATTTAGCAATCTCTGTAAGATTTGTAAACAAATCAAGATGTTCTGTCAAGATACGTGCTGAAAGCCCTAAAGCATCTTCTGGAATAATTGTTCCATTTGTCAAGATTTCAAGGGTTAATTTGTCAAAACCATCGTTACTACCTACACGAGCAGGTTCAACTTGATAGTTGACTTTTGTAACTGGTGTATAAATAGAATCTACAGCAAGTGTTCCAACTGGCGCATTATCTTTTTTGTTTTCATCAGCAGGCACATATCCACGACCACTGTTAACAGTCATTGTCGCCTTTAGAGAAGAACCTTCACCGATTGTAAAGAGATAATGATCTGGATTTACAATCTCAATATCACTGTCAGTCAAAATATCTCCAGCTGTAATTTCAGCAGGACCTTCAACGTCAAGCTCAATGATTTTTTCGTCTTCAACGTATGATTTCACTGCAATCCCTTTAATGTTCAGAATGATTTGCATCACGTCTTCACGAACACCTGGAACTGTGTCAAACTCATGTAACACACCATCAATGTTGATAGATGTCACAGCTGCCCCTGGTAGAGAAGCTAGTAGTACACGACGAAGAGAGTTACCAAGAGTTGTACCGTAGCCACGTTCAAGTGGTTCGATTACAAACTTGCCATAATCTTTATTTTCATCAATTTTTGTTATATTTGGTTTTTCAAACTCAATCATTTAGTTACTCCCTCTTAAACGAAAAGCAGTGTAATGCGATGATTATACACGGCGACGTTTTGGAGGACGAGCACCATTGTGTGGCACTGGAGTCACATCACGAATTGCTGTTACTTCAAGACCAGCGGCAGCAAGCGCACGAATAGCTGACTCACGACCAGAACCTGGACCTTTTACAGTAACTTCAACTGATTTAAGACCGTGTTCTTGTGCAGATTTAGCAGCAGCTTCAGAAGCCATTTGAGCAGCGAATGGTGTAGATTTACGAGAACCTTTGAAACCAAGAGCACCAGCTGATGACCAAGCAATTGCATTACCATGCACATCAGTAATCATAACAATAGTGTTATTAAATGTAGCGTGAATATGAGCAATACCAGATTCGATATTCTTTTTCACACGACGTTTACGTGTTGGTTTAGCCAAGACTTTTACCTCCTATATTATTTTTTCTTACCAGCAATCGCAACAGCTTTACCTTTACGAGTGCGAGCGTTATTTTTAGTGTTTTGTCCACGGACAGGAAGTCCACGACGGTGACGAATACCACGGTATGAACCGATTTCCATCAAACGTTTAATGTTCAAGTTTACTTCACGACGAAGGTCACCTTCAACTTTGATTGCATCCACTTCACGACGGATAGCATCTTCTTGATCTGATGTAAGGTCACGTACACGAACATCTTCTGAGATTCCAGCAGCAGCCAAAATTTTCTTAGATGTTGAAAGTCCGATACCATAAACGTAAGTCAATGAGATTACTACGCGTTTGTCATTTGGAATGTCAACTCCAGCAATACGAGCCATGTTTTCTCCTTTCTATCTTATCCTTGACGTTGTTTGTGTTTTGGATTTGCTGGGCAAATTACCATAACACGACCATTACGACGAATTACTTTACAGTATTCGCAAATTGGTTTGACCGATGGTCTTACTTTCATTTCTTATCCCTCCAAGTTTTTCGATTATTTAAAGCGGTAAGTGATACGTCCACGTGTCAAGTCATATGGACTCATCTCGACAGTAACACGATCTCCCGCTAAAATACGAATATAGTTTTTACGAATTTTACCAGAAACTGTTGCTAAAATCTGATGTCCATTTTCAAGTTCAACCGTAAACATTGCGTTCGGCATTGTATCGACTACTTTGCCTTCAACTTCAATCACATCGTCTTTTGCCACGCAAAAGCACCTCCATAAATTTCGATTCGATGCCTCAAGACACAGAGGCAACAATTATAAGTCAGACTATCTCAGTATAACATTTGTCGCGATTTTTTGCAAGTATGAAAAACGCTTTATTTCAAATTTGTCAATACTTTTTCGATGTCTTTGAACACATCATTGATATCTTGATTTCCTTCGATATCATGAACTAAACCTTTAGCACGATAGTGAGCAATGATTGGTTCACCTTGTGCAATATTGACATCCAAACGACGCTTCACTGTCTCAGGTTTATCATCTTCGCGTTGGTAGTAATCCTCTTCTTTGTAGTCAACTGGTGGATTGAAAACTTTGTGGAAAGTTTCACCTGTTTTACGGTGAATGATACGGCCACTCAAGCGTTCCAAGAGACAGTCTGGATTCACTTCGATGTTGATTACTCCTTCAAGTTCAATACCAAGTTCAGCCAATGTTTCATCCAAGGCATGAGCTTGTTCAATCGTACGTGGGTAACCATCTAACAAGAAACCTGTTTCTTTGATATCGTCCTGTGAAAGGCGTTCTTTAACAATACCATTTGTAACTTCGTCTGGGACCAACTCACCTTTGTCAATGTATGACTTTGCAAGTACACCCATTTCAGTTTCATTAGCCATTGCAGCACGGAACATATCACCTGTTGAAATATGTGCAACATGGAATTTCTCCACAATTTTAGCTGCTTGCGTTCCCTTACCTGCTCCAGGTAAGCCCATAATCAAAAGATTCATGATAGGATCTCCTTATTTTGTATTTAAATAGAAGCAGAAATCTATTTCAACCCCTATTTAAAAACAAAATAGAAGAGAGGAGATAAAAATCTGACAAAGTCTTCGATTTTTACACTCCACTCTCTGAGCAATAGTCAATTTTATTTCCTATTACAACTATTCTGTTGTGTCTAAGAAACCAACATACTTACGTTTCAATAGATACCCTTCCAATTGTTTAATTCCTTCAATACCTGTCGAGATAATGATTAGTAGACTTGTTCCCCCAAAAGCAACAACTTCTGAAAGGCCAAATACATCTTTAGCTACGATAGGTAAGATAGAAATAACACCTAAGAAGAGAGAGCCGACAGTCGCAAGACGACGAAGAAGTTTCGACATGTATTCTTCTGTCCCTTTACCAGGACGGACCCCATGAATGTAGGCTCCACTCTTTTGCAAGTTTTCTGCTGCCTTCTCTGGATTGATCTGTACAAATGTATAGAAGAATGTAAAGAGAATGATCAACAAGGCATACATAGCAACACCTGTTGGAGATGTTGTAGATAACATTTCCTGTGCTGTACGTACCCAAGCCCAATCATGACCTGTAGCACTCAAAAATTGAAGGATAGCTGCAGGTGCTGCTGTAATGGAACTTGCAAAGATAACTGGGATAACCCCTGCTGGGTTTACCTTCAAAGGGAGGTATGAACTTGATGGGGCTCCTTGAGCAACTTTTGTATATTGGATTGGGATTTTATATTCTGCCTGTTGAACATATGTTGTAAAGTAAACAATCAACAAGACAGCGATAATCAAAATAACAACAAAGATAATAGATGAAGTCAATCGGCTACTTGGGATATTGACAAAGTAGTCAACATAGATACCCTTAATCATCTCAGGAATTGAAGCGACAATACCTGCAAAGATGATCATGGAAACACCATTACCATATCCTTTATCTGTAATTTGCTCCCCAAGCCAAGTTACTATCATACTACCTGCTGTTAGGATGATCCCAATGGTAACAAAGACTTGTGGAGTTAAATCTGTCGTTAATAATTTCGCTCCAGATAGAGTATTAAACCCTGCTGTAATCCCGATAGATTGAACAAATGCAAGCACCAGTGCAATATAACGAGTAGCCTGGTTTAGTTTTCTCCGTCCTACTTCCCCTTGTTTGCCCCATTCTACAAACTTCGGTAAAATATCCATTTGTAGCAATTGAACAACGATAGAAGCAGTGATGTACGGACTTACACCAAGTGCAAAAACGGAGAAGTTCTTCATGGCATTCCCTGAAACAAGACTAAGCATGTTTAAGAAAGATAAACCACTGAGAGCTTCTAAACTTTTTGCATTCACCCCTGGAACAGTAATACTTGTCCCAATACGGAAAACAAGAATGATAAAAATTGTAAAGAGAATTTTTGATCGAACTTGTTTAACCTTGAGAGCTTCTTTTAATAATTTAAAAAACATGGGTCACCTCTCTTAGATGACTTCTACAGAACCACCTTTAGCAGTGATAGCTTCCTCAGCTGATTTAGAGAATTTAGCTGCTTTAACAGTCAATTTCTTAGTCAATTCACCGTTACCAAGAATTTTAACGCCTGATTTTTCAGCTTTCACAATTCCTGCTTCGATAAGCACAACTGGAGTCACTTCAGCACCATCTTCAAAGACGTTCAATTGGTCAAGGTTTACAATTGCGTATTCTTTAGCGTTGATGTTAGTGAATCCACGTTTTGGAAGACGACGGAACAATGGAGTTTGTCCACCCTCAAAACCAAGGCGAACTCCGCCACCGCTACGAGCTTTTTGACCTTTTTGACCGCGACCAGATGTTTTACCGTTACCTGATGAAGTACCACGACCAACACGGTTACGTACTTTACGAGAACCTTCTGCAGGTTTCAATTCATGAAGTTTCATTATTATTTTCTCCTCTTTTGTAAAATGCTAGCGCCGATAAGAGAGAAAAGGTTGTCTCCCTTATCAACTCGCCTATACATCGTCATCTTAGATGACTATATCTAGTTTTAGGGGATGAGTATTGCCACATCCCCTAAAAATCATTAGTTTACTTCTTCAACTGTTACCAAGTGAGATACTGCAGTGATCATACCACGGATAGCAGCATTGTCTTCTTTAATAACAGAGCTGTTCAATTTGCCAAGTCCAAGTGCTACAACAGTTTTACGTTGTGATGGAATGCGTCCGATTGGAGACTTAGTCAAAGTAATTTTAATTTGAGCCATTTTATCCCCTTTCTTATGCCAAATCAGAAACTGAAATACCACGAAGGGCAGCAACTTCTTCAGCGCGTTTCAATTGTTTCAAACCTTCAACAGTTGCGCGAACAATGTTGATTGGAGTGTTAGAACCAAGTGATTTAGATGTAATATCTGCCACACCTGCCAATTCCACAACGGCACGAACTGCACCACCAGCGGCAACTCCAGAACCTTCTACAGCAGGTTTCAACAATACTTTAGCTCCACCGAATTCTGAAAGAACTTCGTGTGGGATTGTTGTTCCAACCATAGGAACTTCAATCAAGTTTTTCTTAGCATCTTCTACTGCTTTGCGGATTGCTTCTGGAACTTCTTGAGCTTTACCAGTACCAAATCCTACACGACCGTTGTGGTCACCGACAACAACAAGAGCTGCGAAACGAAGACGACGTCCACCTTTAACAACTTTTGTAACACGGTTGACAGCAACTACGCGTTCTTCTAATTCAACTGCATTGTCTTTAAATGCCATTTTCTAGTGTCCTCCTATTAGAATTTCAATCCGTTTTCACGAGCTGCATCAGCCAAAGCTTTCACACGTCCGTGATATAGATATCCACCGCGGTCGAACACCACTTCTGAAATACCTTTAGCGTTTGCACGTTCTGCAACGAGTTTACCGACAGCAACGGCTTGTTCAGTTTTAGTTCCTTTTGAAACTTCTTTGTCAAGAGTTGAAGCACTTGCGAGCGTTACACCCGCTACGTCATCAATCACTTGAGCGTAGATGCCTGTATTAGAACGGAATACGTTCAAACGTGGGCGATCAGCAGTTCCAGAGAGTTTTCCGCGAACGCGACGGTGGCGTTTTTGACGGAGTTTGTTTTTATCTGGTTTAGAAATCACAGTTTTCACCTCTTTAGTTTTAAATCGCGTGCTATGCACAAAGTTGGAAAATAGGTTGGTGGTTGAAAATCAACCACTCAACATTATTTACCTGTTTTACCTTCTTTAAGACGAACGTACTCTCCAACGTAACGAATACCTTTACCTTTGTAAGGTTCTGGTGAACGAAGGCTACGTACGTAAGCAGCTGTTTGCCCAACCACTTCTTTTGAAATTCCGCTAACAACAATTGTTGTTGGGTTTGGAAGTTCAAAAGTAATCCCTTCTGGAGCTTCAACTTCATCTGGATGAGATTTACCAACAGCCAAAACAAGTTTTGATCCTTGAAGTTGTGCACGGTAACCAACCCCACGCATTTCAAGTTCTTTCTTGAATCCTTCTGATACACCAATTACCATGTTGTTCAAAAGGGCACGAGTAGTTCCGTGGATAGTTTTCATTTCTTTTGAATCGTTTGGACGGTGAAGAGTTACTTCATTACCTTCCACGCGAATTTCAATATCTTTTGAGAACTTACGAGTAAGTTCTCCTTTAGGTCCTTTTACAGTTACTACGTTGTCATTGTTAGTGACTTCAACACCAGCAGGCAACACGATAACTTTATTACCAATACGTGACATGTTTATTTTCTCCTGTTAAATTGTCAGGCCTTGACGGCCAGTTTTCACGGGGTTAAATCGATTTCTCGATTTAAAGGAACATTTAGGTTTCAATTTCAAAGTGAATCTAGGCATCGTCTCGCAGGCATAACTTTGGGTTAGGCAAGAGACAATAACGAAGAGTCACAAAGAAATTGGGAGCTAAATATTACCAAACGTAAGCGATAACTTCCCCACCAACGTTCTTTTGGCGAGCTTCTTTATCAGTAAGCAAACCTTCAGAAGTTGAAAGGATAGCAATTCCAAGTCCGTTAAGTACTTTTGGAAGATCTTCACGTTTTTTGTAGACACGAAGTCCTGGTTTAGAAACACGTTTCAAGTTAGTGATAACTTTTTCACCGTTTGGTCCGTATTTAAGGAATACACGGATGATGCCTTGTTTGTCATCTTCGATGATTTCAACGTTTTTTACAAAACCTTCGCGTTTAAGGATTTCAGCAATCCCTTTTTTGATGTTTGATGCAGGTACTTCAAGTACTTCGTGTTTCGCTTGGTTAGCGTTACGAATACGAGTTAGGAAGTCTGCGATTGGGTCAGTCATAACCATTTTGTTTTTCTCCTCTTACTAGTAGTTTGCAAGTTGCACTTGCTAGTTAATGATTGAGCTGGGCTCAGATAGTATTGACACATTCAAATGAGAGAACTCTTATTTGAACACGAGCTACAACCTGTGCAAAAAAGATAAATTTGTTTTGGAGCATCGCTCCCTCACCAAATTTCCTATTTTTGCTGTGGTTGTTACGCTCTTTGTATCATGATATTACCAAGATGCTTTTGTTACACCAGGAATTTGTCCTTTGTAAGCTAATTCACGGAAGCAAACACGGCAAAGTTTAAATTTGCGGTAAACTGAATGTGGACGACCACATTTTTCACAACGAGTATAAGCTTGAGTAGAGAACTTCGCTGGACGTTTGTTCTTAGCAATCATTGATTTTTTAGCCATTAGATTTACCTCCTATATTATTTTGCAAAAGGCATTCCAAGGCCTGTAAGCAATGCACGTGACTCTTCGTCAGTGTTAGCAGTTGTTACGATAACGATGTCAAGACCACGAGTTTTGTCAACGTCATCAAAGTTGATTTCTGGGAAGATCAATTGTTCTTTCACACCAAGAGTGTAGTTTCCGCGTCCATCAAATGATTTTGTTGGAACACCGTGGAAGTCACGCACACGTGGAAGTGAAACTGAAACCAATTTATCCAAGAATTCGTACATACGTTCCCCACGAAGGGTAACTTTTGCACCGATCGCTACACCTTCACGAAGACGGAAGCCGGCGATTGATTTTTTAGCTTTAGTGATAAGTGGTTTTTGACCTGAGATAAGCGCCAATTCTTCAGCAGCTTTTTCAAGGCTTTTAGCGTTTGATACAGCTTCACCAACACCCATGTTCAAAACGATCTTATCTACTTTAGGCACAGCCATCACTGATGAGTAGTTGAATTGTTCTGTCAAAGCAGGAACTACTTCATTAAGATATTTTTCTTTTAAACGATTTGCCATTATACTTCTCCTTTCCTTCGTGATTAATCAAGCACTTCGCCTGATTTTTTGTTGTAGCGAACTTTTTTACCGTCTACAAATTTGTAACCAACACGACCAGCTACACCATTTTTGTCCAATACTTGAACGTTTGATACGTGGATAGCTGCTTCTTTCTCGATGATACCACCTTGAGGAAGCTCGTTAGTTGGACGTTGGTGTTTCTTAACGATGTTAACACCTTCAACGATAACTTTGTTTACTTTTGGAAGGGCAGTAAGGACAACAGCTTCTGTTCCCTTATCTTTACCAGCGATTACGCGAACTTTGTCGCCTTTTTTTACAAACATTAGGTTTCTCCTTAATTTTTCTTACGCCCACAAGGGCACCCTAGCTTGAAGCTAGGGGACTAGTTTGTTTCTAAAAATTAAAGTACTTCTGGAGCAAGTGACACGATCTTCATGAAGCCACCTTCACGCAATTCACGTGCAACTGGGCCAAAGATACGTGTTCCGCGAGGAGTTTTGTCATCACGGATGATAACAGCTGCATTTTCGTCAAACTTGATGTATGAACCATCAGCGCGACGAGCACCTGATTTAGTACGAACGATAACAGCTTTTACAACGTCACCTTTTTTAACCGCACCACCAGGAGTAGCTTGTTTTACAGATGCCACAATGACATCACCGATGTTCGCAAATTTACGTTTAGAACCACCAAGAACTTTGATAGTCAAGATTTCGCGTGCACCGCTGTTGTCTGCGACTTTCAAACGAGTTTCTGTTTGAATCATTTCAGTTTTCTCCTTTCAGGCTTGATTAGATGATAACCGCTTCTTCAACAACTTCTACAAGACGGAAACGTTTTGTAGCTGAAAGCGGGCGAGTTTCCATGATACGTACGATATCGCCTTCTTTGGCAACATTGTTTTCATCATGTGCTTTGTATTTTTTAGAGTAGTTAATACGTTTACCATAGACTGGGTGGTTACGTTTTGTTTCAACTACAACTGTGATTGTCTTGTCCATTTTGTCAGATACAACACGTCCAACAAGAACTTTACGATTATTGCGTTCCATTGAAATTTCTCCTTCCCTAGTCTATTATTTCGCTTCAGATTGAACTGTTTTGATACGAGCGATTTGTTTTTTAACTTCTTTCAAGCGAGCTGTTTGTTCCAATTGACCAGTAGCAGCTTGGAAACGAAGTTCAAACAATTCTTTTTTCAATTCGTTTTCGCGCTTCGCGAGTTCTTCTTGAGAAAGACCACGAAGTTCTTTAACAAATTCTTTTACTTCATTAAGTTTCATGCCTTCTCCTTATTCTGCTTCACGTTTTACGAATTTAGTTTTAACTGGCAATTTGTGGCTAGCAAGACGAAGCGCTTCACGTGCAATCTCTTCAGATACACCAGCGATTTCGAACATCACTTTACCACGTTTAACTGGTGCTACCCAACCTTCAGGTGCCCCTTTACCAGATCCCATACGCACACCGATAGCTTTAGCAGTGTATGATTTGTGTGGGAAGATTTTAATCCAAACTTTACCACCACGTTTCATGTAACGAGTCATGGCGATACGAGCAGCTTCGATTTGGCGGTTAGTGATCCAGTGGCTAGTTGTAGCTTGAAGACCGTATTCACCGAATGCTACTTCTTTTCCACCTTTTGCTTCACCGCGCATTTTTCCACGGAATTCACGACGGTGTTTAACACGTTTAGGTACTAACATTGGTTATTTACCTCCTTTAGTGTTTTTACGAGCTGGAAGAACTTCACCACGGTAGATCCATACTTTAACACCAAGTTTACCGTATGTAGTATCTGCTTCTTCCCAAGCGTAATCGATATCTGCACGAAGTGTGTGGAGTGGAACAGTTCCTTCTGAGTATCCTTCAGCACGGGCGATATCTGCACCGTTCAAACGACCTGATACTTGAGTTTTGATTCCTTTAGCTCCAGCACGCATTGCACGTTGGATTGCTTGTTTTTGTGCACGACGGAAAGCGACACGTTGCTCCAATTGACGAGCAATTCCTTCACCTACAAGGTGAGCATCCAAATCAGGTTGTTTGATTTCGATGATGTTGATGTGTACTTGTTTTCCAGTCAATTTGTTAAGTTTTGCACGGAGTGCATCAACGTTAGCACCACCTTTACCGATAACCATACCTGGTTTAGCAGTGTGAAGTGAAACGTTAACTTTGTTTACTGCGCGTTCAATTTCGATAGTTGAAACTGCTGCGTCAGCAAGTTCTTTTTGAACGAATTTACGGATTGCAAGATCTTCATGAAGGTAATCCGCGTATTCTTTTTCAGCATACCATTTGGCATCCCAATCACGGATGATGCCGACACGCATACCAATTGGATGTACTTTTTGACCCACGATGTTACCTCCTTATTTTTCTGCAACAGCCACAGTGATGTGAGCTGTACGTTTGTTGATTGGTGAAGCTGAACCTTTCGCACGTGGACGGAAACGTTTCATAGTTGGTCCTTCGTTTGCGAATGCTTCAGATACTACCAAGTTAGCTTTGTCCAAACCAAAGTTGTTTTCAGCGTTAGCTACAGCTGAGTTCAAAACTTTCAAGATGATTTCAGCAGCTTTGTTTGGAGTGAATGTCAAGATTGCAATAGCATCGGCTACGCTTTTACCACGGATGTTGTCAAGAACAAGACGTGATTTACGAGGTGAAACACGTACTGTACGAGCCATTGCTTTAGCTGAAGTAATTTCTGCCATTTATGTTCTCCTTATTTTCTACGTGTTTTCTTGTCGTCTGCAGCGTGACCTTTGTAAGTACGAGTTGGTGCAAATTCACCAAGTTTGTGACCTACCATGTCTTCTTGGATGTAAACAGGTACGTGTTTACGTCCGTCATAAACTGCGATAGTGTAACCAATGAAACTTGGGAAGATCGTTGAACGACGTGACCAAGTTTTGATAACTTTTTTCTTTTCGTCGTTAGCTTGAGCTTCAACTTTTTTCATCAAATGCTCATCGACGAAAGGTCCTTTTTTAAGACTGCGTCCCATTTTATATTTTCTCCTTTAAATGTTGTACCACAGCGGCTTGCGCTCACATAGAGCGCTACCGAGCTGGCGGATTTCCTAGTTGCTTAGGCGACTAGTTTACTATTATTTCTCGTTGCGACGACGAACGATAAGTTTGTCAGATTTCGCTTTCTTGTTACGAGTTTTAAGACCAAGAGCAGGTTTGCCCCATGGAGTAGATGGCGCTTTACGACCAACTGGTGCTTTACCTTCACCACCACCGTGTGGGTGATCGTTAGGGTTCATTACAGAACCACGAACTGTTGGGCGGATACCTTTCCAACGGCTACGTCCTGCTTTACCAAGGTTCACAAGTCCATGTTGTTCGTTACCGACAACACCAACTGTAGCACGACAAGTTCCAAGAATCATACGAACTTCGCCAGATTGAAGACGAACAAGAACGTACTTACCTTCTTGACCCAATACTTGAGCAGAAGCTCCAGCTGCACGAACTAATTCTCCACCACGACCTGGTTTCAACTCGATGTTGTGGATCAAAGTACCAACTGGGATGTTAGCAAGTGGAAGAGCGTTTCCGACTTTGATATCTGCTTCTGGACCTGAAACGATACGTTGACCTACTTCAAGACCTTTTGGAGCGATAATGTATGCTTTCACACCGTCAGTGTAGTGTACAAGAGCGATGTTTGCAGAACGGTTTGGATCGTACTCGATAGTTTTAACAACTGCTTCAACGTTGTCTTTGTTACGTTTGAAGTCAACCAAACGGTAGAAACGTTTGTGTCCACCACCTTGGTGACGAACAGTGATACGACCGTTGTTGTTACGACCAGCCTTGCTCTTCAAAGCAACAAGCAATGTTTTTTCAGGAGTGCTTGTTGTGATTTCAGTGAAATCCAAAGAAGTCATATTACGGCGACCGTTTGTTGTTGGTTTATAAACACGAATTCCCACGATATTTCCTCCTTAGATTATTCAGCTTCAGCAGCAAACAACTCGATTGCTTTTGAATCAGCTGTAAGTGTGATGATAGCTTTTTTAGTTTTGTTAGTAAAACCAGTGTAACGTCCAACACGTTTTGCTTTTGGTTTTACGTTGATTGTGTTAACATTGGCAACTTTAACACCTTCGAAAGCAGCTTCAACAGCTTGCTTAATCAAAAGTTTGTGTGCACGAGTGTCAACTTCAAATACATATTTTCCTGCTTCAAGTTGAGCCATTGAGCTTTCAGTGATGACAGGTTTTTTGATAACATCATACAAATTCATTATGCAAGAACCTCCTCGATTTTAGAGATAGCTGCTTGTGTGACAAGAAGTTTGTCGCTATTTGCGATGTCAAGAACACTTGCAGTTGTAGCAGTTGCAACTTTCACATTTGGAAGGTTACGAGCTGAAAGAGCTGCGAATTCATTTCCTTCTTCAAGGATAACAAGAACTTTTGAATCGATGCTCAATGCTGCAAGAACTTTTGCAAATTCAGCAGTTTTTGGAGCTGTAAATGAAAGAGCGTCTACAGCTACGAATTTGTTTTCAGCAACTTTTTCAGAGTAAACTGATTTAAGAGCTAGGCGACGAACTTTTTGTGGAAGTTTGTAGCCGTATGAACGTGGAGTTGGTCCGAAGACAACACCACCACCACGCCATTGTGGTGAGCGAATAGAACCTTGACGAGCACGTCCAGTTCCTTTTTGACGCCATGGTTTGCGTCCACCACCTGATACTGCAGAGCGGTTTTTAACAGCGTGTGTTCCTTGACGAAGGCTTGCGCGTTGGCTGATGATTACATCAAACACAACTGATTCATTTGGTTCGATACCAAATACTGCATCGTTAAGAACAACTTGGCCAGCTTCTTTACCAGTTTGGTCAAATAATGTTACGTTTGCCATTGTGACTGATTTCCCCTTTCTTTATTATTTACCAGCTTTAACTGCTGATTTGATAGTGATAAGAGATTTCTTAGCACCTGGTACGTTACCTTTGATAAGGATAACGTTCTTTTCTGGAACAACTTGTACAACTTCAAGGTTTTGAATTGTTACGCGGTCGCCACCCATACGTCCTGCAAGGTTTTTACCTTTGAATACGCGGTTAGGCGCAACAGGTCCCATAGAACCTGGACGACGGTGGTAACGAGAACCGTGAGCCATTGGTCCACGTGATTGTCCGTGGCGTTTGATAACACCTTGGAAACCTTTACCTTTAGAAGTACCAGTTACATCAACAACGTCTCCAGCTGCGAATGTTTCAACTGTGATTTCAGCACCAACTTCCAAGCCTTCAACGTTTTTGAATTCACGAATGAAGCGCTTAGGAGCCGTGTTAGCTTTCGCTACATGTCCTTTAGCAGGTTTGTTGCTCAATACTTCGCGTTTGTCATCGAAACCAACTTGGATAGCGTTATATCCGTCTGTTTCTACAGTTTTAACTTGAAGAACAACGTTTGGAGTTGCTTCAATAACTGTTACAGGGATCAATTCGCCAGCTTCAGTGAAGATTTGAGTCATTCCCACTTTTTCCCCTAAGATTCCTTTTGTCATGAGAAAATAGTTCCTTTTCTATATTTTTTATTCAAAAAGTTTTTAACGAGCGTTTTTCATGCTCAAGGTTTCAAACTTTGGATTAAAGTTTGATTTCTACGTTTACACCACTTGGAAGATCCAATTTCATCAACGCATCAACTGTTTTTTGAGTTGGGTTAACGATATCGATCAAACGTTTGTGTGTACGCATTTCGAATTGTTCGCGAGAGTCTTTGTATTTGTGAGTCGCACGAATGATTGTGTAGAGGCTACGTTCAGTTGGAAGTGGGATTGGACCCGCAACTTGTGCACCTGTACGAGTAGCTGATTCTACGATTTTAGCAGCCGCTGTGTCAAGCGTACGGTGTTCGTAAGCTTTCAAACGGATACGGATTTTTTTGTTTGCCATCTTTTTCTCCTTTTCGTCTATTTAAGATAATAGGCTAGCTCCACAAGAAAACCGACGCGCGTTGCGTGGCAATGCAACCGAGCGTGTCGCAACCTCTTGCATCAAAGCTAAGGCTGTAATTTACAGCACCATAATAGAATAACACAAAGCCCCTGCGATTGCAAGGGATTTGTGAGCTTTTTTTCGTTTTTTGGGGATGAAACTGTTTTCCTATTTCATCTTCATACAATTACTAATTTACGACTATTAAAACCAATCTTTTCTTCTATATAATACGAGTCATTTTGACTTTGAATTTATCTTCTGATTGATCCACTAAGATATCTGCTTTAGACTCGGTTTCTCTGTAGTATTGCAGATACTGCTCCCGTCTCATCTGATGGCTAGCTAACACAAAGGAAGCATCTCGATTTCTCATAATCGTATCTCGAGATAGGCGCCTCTTTAATTCTGTTTCTTCATCCGTGTAGAAACAGATGGTTTTGTCAAAGAGTTCCTTGGTTAGAAAACCCACAGACATCCCTTCAACAATCAGAATCGGTTTGGCTCCAGATAAGATCTCGCTAGCCTTCCAAGGTTCATCGATTGTTAAGATATCCATACCTGCCTGCAAGGCGAGAATATCTCTCTGCAAACTTGCCAGTTCATGCGCCACTGGCAGACAAGCTGTCACCTTTTGATCTGGCGCTTGCTTTGGCACTACCAGGTGACGTTCTGAAGTGATATAGGGATCTGTTTCTAGCAAATTTACTCTAGTAGAATCTAGGGCTTGATATAATTCCTGAGCGAAGGATGACTTGCCTGAAGCTCCATGACCGTATATTCCCAGCGTCCTAATTCCTCCCGTTTCGATCTCTGAAACCAGTTGTTCTATCAGGTCTTTTTTCTTCATTCTCTCTTCACCTGTTCATAGCTTTCTTTTCCGTCATTAAGCTTGTCCCAAATCACCACTTGCCCTCTTTTGAGGGATTTTTGCACATCAATAATCCGTTGATTGGACGAACCTCGAAACTGGAGCATGAGATTGCGCTTGCTTTTATCATACCGTCCATCGACAAGGATGTCAATCAGCGACAAGAGTTCCAATTTGTCTGGAGTCTCCAGCATCATTTCTTCCCACGTGTAGCCCGTCCAGGACCAGATGTCTTTGTCTGGCAATTCCTTTCGAATGCGCTTAACGAGAGGTAAGAGGATACCTGTATTAAGAAAAGGTTCTCCTCCCAGCAGGGTCAATCCTTGAACATAGGGTTGGGCAAGGTCTTCCATGATTTGTTCTTCTAATTCTGCCGTATAAGGAATCCCTGCATTGAAAGACCAAGTCGCAACATTATAGCACCCCTCGCAGTGAAACATGCAACCTGATACATAGAGAGAGTTTCGCACACCTTCTCCATCGACAAAGTTAAAGGCCTTATAATCAATGATACGCCCTTTACTAAGTTCCTCACTTTTCCATTCACCTGGTTTTGGTGTATTCCATGTCATCCTTTTACTCCAAATCTATCCAGTAACGTTCTACACTATTGCGAACATCCTCAAACACCCCACCATTTGCCACAATCACCGCCCTACTAGCAGGATTTTCCGTACTACAGGTCACAAGTGCTTTTTTTATGTTCTTCTCCTTGGCAACTTGTAGACCTTGTCGGAGGGATTCTTTGGCATAACCCTTACCTCTTTCAGATGGACGAATGGAGTAGCCAATATGGCCCCCATTTTCTAGTAAGTAGTCATTTAATCGGAGACGAAGGTTGAGAAAGCCAAGAGCCTGGCCTGCTACGTCAAAACTAACCAGCTGGATAGCAGGAACCCAGTTTTCAGGAATATTGAGTCCCGCTTCCGCTTGAAGATTTTCTTCTAGCCACTCTTCATAAACAAAATTCTCAGCATCCCAAAATCCGCCATCGTGGGCTGATTGAGTCTGTTCAAACTCTGCCATCATCTCTAAAACTGTTTCTTTATCTGCTAATCTTGGTCTACGTAATTCCATCCTTACCTCCCGCTAAGAGAAAAGCGAGAGCGGACTCTCACTTTTATTTTTTCTTGTTCTTGTTTAAAAACTGTTCTCTGAGGTTGAGCAAGCGTTCTTTTTTACCTGTCCCACCTTTAGAGTGTTTCTCGTGATAACGGGTCACTTGTGCGCGTCCCTTATCGTCTAATTGGTATTTCCCCATTCCGTTTCCTTCTAATTTGTTACTTCATGTCCAGCTGTTTTGATAGTAGAGCCATTCATGTGTTTGACACGCGCAGCGATTTCCTTGTGGCGTCCGTTAACCATCGGGCGTGCTTGAGGATTGCCCAGATAACCACACGTACGTTTGACCACATCTACTGTTTTAGGGTCGCTATTGCCACAGTTGGGACAAGCAAATCCTCTCTCAGTTGGTTCAAAATCCCCTTCAAAGTCGCACTTGTAGCAACGATCAATCGGAGTATTGGTTCCTAGATAGCCGACACGGTCATAGGCATAGTCCCAGACAGCTTCCAGGGCCTTAGGATTTTGTTGAAGAACTGGATACTCACAATAGTGGATGAAACCACCTGACGCACCTGCTTCTGGATAAACTTTTTCAAAATCCAGTTTTTCAAACGGTGTTGGATTTTTACGGACATCATAGTGGAACGAGTTGGTGTAGTATTCCTTGTCTGTAATATCAGGAATAGAGCCGAACTTCTCTGTATCCAAGCGACAGAAGCGGTCTGTCAGACTTTCAGACGGTGTGGAGTAGATAGAGAAATGGTAACCATATTGGTCAGACCACTCTTCCACACGACGTTTCATATCGCGAATGATATCCAGAGTGAATTCCTTGGCTTCAGGATTGCTTTCCCAGCTGTTGCCAAAGAAGACAGTAGCCACTTCGTACAAACCGATGTAGCCCAGCGAAACTGTCGCACGGCGATTCTTAAAGAGTTGGTCAACACTTTCTTCTTTTCCGAGACGGCGACCGAAGGCTCCGTACTGATAGAGGATAGGGGCATTCGCTGGTGTTGCTTCCTTGGTTCTTTCCACACGGTAAACCAAGGCATCTTCCGCGATATTCATCCGCTCATTGAAGATTTCCCAGAACTTATTCAGATCTCCTTCAGACTCGAGGGCGATACGAGGCAGATTGACTGTCACAACACCTAGATTCATACGGCCTGAATTGACCTCAACACCATTTTCATCTTTCCAGCCTTGAAGGAAAGAACGGCAGCCCATAGGAACCTTGAAGGAGCCTGTCAACTCAATAATCTTATCGTAGGACAAGACATCTGGGTACATCCGCTTGGTTGCACACTCGAGGGCCAACTGTTTGATGTCGTAGTTAGGTGAACCTTCCTCTAAGTTGAGTCCTCTTTTCAATGTAAAGATGAGTTTAGGGAAGATAGCTGTACGGTGTTCTGAACCAAGTCCCTTGATTCGGATGGTCAAGATAGCTTTTTGAATTTCCCGTTCAAAACGACTAGTTCCTAGACCAAAACCTAGTGAAGTAAAAGGTGTTTGTCCATTTGAAGTGAAGAGAGTGTTGATTTCATACTCAAGAGATTGCATGGCATCGTAGATGTCTTTTTGGGTTTTTTTCCAAGCGTAATCTTCCCGTTTTTCGGGCAAGACCCACTCTTCCGCATCCTTGAGGTGTTTTTGATAATTCTTCTCTGCATATGGCGCCAATACTTCATCGATACGGTCAGCTGAGCAGCCCCCGTACTGGCTAGAAGCAACGTTAGCAATGATTTGTGAAATCTGAGCTGTCGCAGTCTGGATAGACTTGGGACTCTCTACCTCTGCATTTCCAATCTTAAAACCATTTTCCAACATGCCTTTAAAATCAATCAAACAGCAGTTGGTCATCGGAGTGTAGGGGCTGTAGTCCAAGTCATGATAGTGGATATCCCCTTTTTGATGAGCATTGGCTACGTGCTTAGGAAGCATTTGCAGTCCGATTGATTTCCCAACAATCCCTGCTGTCAAATCACGCTGGGTATTAAAGACATCACTGTCTTTATTGGCATTTTCATTGACAACTGCCTGATCTTTATTGAGAAGTTTATGGATACTAAAGTTGATATCTGTCGCTTTTGAGCGCTCAAAATCCCTTTGAGTCCGATAAGTGATATACTCCTCAGCCAGCCCATACTCTTTGGCTTCAAGGAGTTCATGTTCTACGACATTTTGAATTTCGTAAATCTTGACACCTTGAGGGAAGCGGCTGTGAATTTCAGTCACGATTCTTTCAACTAGACCATTTAGGCGTTTTTCTACTAGAGGCGTAACGTCCATAACCTTTTCCGCCGCCTTGTGGAGAGCCTTGTCAATCTTGTCTACATCAAACACCACACGTCTACCATCTCGTTTTTCAACGAACAAGGTGGGAACGGTTGCAAGCTTTTCTTCTAATACAATCATATCCATGCTCTTTTCTAAAATGTTGTTGAATAGTTTATATTCAGTATTATACCACTCTAAAAATAAAAATCAATATCTTGTGTCAAAAATCCTAAAATTTTTAAAATTACACAAGATATTGATTTTTGTTATTTTGATTTATAAAGTTTAAACTCGCTAGTATCTGTCTGAACAAGCTCATAGTTTTCACTGAGCCAGCTCTCTACATCTGACCACAAGGCAACTTTTTGATTGACCACAATCATCTTCGGTTGATTTTCTTTCAGGTCATTCATCAGTTTGGTTTTATTTTCATCGCTTGCAGTATAGAGTGTTGGAGTTGATAGAGAAGTCGGCGCCAAGCGTTCACTTGCACGGTAGAAATCAGGACGATCATCCCAAGCATAGACACGATCCTCAGAACTCGTTTGTTGTTTGACCACGCCAGCAAGACGTTCTCTCTCCTGATAAGTCACTGGGTGAGAAAGGTAGCGACTCACGATAGGAAGAACAATAAGGTAGGCAAGGGCAATCAGTGGTAGATAGAAATTTCCTTTGAGGAAAGAGGCTTTGTTCTCACGTCTTCTTCTACGACGACTGCCTCCATCAGAAACATTCTCTTTGATCCCTGTCAGAAGGAGCAAAGTCAAGAAAGGAAGAAGAGCAACGAGATGAGTACCGTTGACAGGTTCTTTTGAGAAAATCAAGAGCCCCAAAGAAAGCAATAAGCCCAAACTAGCAGCAATTGATAGGGAATACTGCTTAGCTGGTTTTGACTGGAATAAACCAGAAAAGAGCAAAGTAAGGGAACCTAGCCCAATGGCAAGTAAGCCATAGAAGGCTGCATTTTCAAGCAAATGTGCATTTGAAAAGAGGCTAAGAGTATTTACCGGATACAAGGTCTGGCTAATGGCATCCCCAAAACTACCTGTTAATACTGTATAGTACCCTAAAGGATAGAATAAGAGTGAGAACCCTAAGGCTGACGCAAAAAATTGATATAAACCATGAACAAAGTGACCTTTTCCTAAGTTAAAGCCGATGATGCCCAAGGCTAGTGTAGCTGCAAATAAGGCTGTTGGGATTGGCGCAAGGAAGAAAGCGAGAGCAAGGCTCATCCCCACTCGTACAAATCCTTTGTCATCCTTTGGAAAAGCTAGATAATTTGTAACGATACTCAATGAATAAAATAGGAAAGGTAGGGCTAGCAAGAGAGCATAACCACCACCAAAAGCGAGGCCTGCTACAAGCAAGTATAAAATAAAGACAACTCGCTTCGCTTCCTTTTCTTGGCCGGCAAGAGTATCCGCAGCCTTAAAAAGAAAAACTCCTGCTCCAAACAAGGCCAACCACTCAACCAAAGCAAGCAGAATACTTCCTAGAGAAAGATAGGTTAGCAAGTAATAGAGCAATCCATTCGTTCCAAAGTAATCTGTATACATTTGACCGTTTTGATGCAAGGCCCAACCGGTATAGAGATCCTGAGTTTGTTGCGGACTGACTACACCAAAAATAATAGGCAGGGCAACCGAAATGGCTGTGGCCACTAAACTCCAAAGCAAAATACTAAAAAAGGGAATGGGAGCTCCTTCTCGTTTTTCTGGTACTGACCAGTCTTGGTAATGAGATTCTTCTTGTTTCTCATCTATTTTCCCGTATACGTTCATTCAATTTCTCCTCTAAGTTTATCTGTTTTAGTATATCAAAATCTTACAGGAATGTCAGCTTGGGATTGATATTTGCTGAATTTCTTATCCAAAATCGCAAAGCGTTCGATTTCACGAAAACGGTGAAATCGACTATTTCTATACTCTCTGATAAAATCATCATCTTCTAGATTAAGCATGGTTCTCTCCTTTACTTATCTATTCGTAAGAAGAAAAAAATAAGATCCAGCCTTGGGCTAGATCTTGATGGATAGTTAAAGCATAGGCGCAAACAACTGGACAATTTCCTTGATCAGGCTTTGATACCAGCTTGTTTTGATGGTGTGGGGATAAATTTCTTGAGAAACTTTAAAAATCTCTTCAAAGTCCCTTTCAATATCGATGATGGACTGCGTTCTATAAAGCAAGACGGCATTTTCATAGTGATGAAGCAAACTCCGATAGTCAAAATTAATCGTCCCCACAGTAGCTGCCTCTCCATCAACAAGCATTTGCTTGCTATGAAGGAAGCCCGGGCTGTACTCATAAATACGAACTCCTGCAGATAACAAATCTGGATAGGCTCCCCGAGTAACTAACTGAATAACCTTCTTATCTGGGATACAAGGAGTCACAATTCGCACATCTACCCCTCTCAGAGCCGCATTTTTGATACTTTCAGTTAGATCATAGTCAGCGATCAGATAGGGAGTCGTGATATAAACATAGTCTGTGGATTGATTGATAAGGTTTTGATAGACCGTTTTTCCAACCTGGGCTCGGTAGATGGGTTTTGGTCCACTACTATAGGGAATACAGAGCCCCATCCCATCTTTGGGTTGATTTTCGAGATGGTATTGGTCAAAGTCGCTAATTTCCCCACGGTTGATATACCAGGTTGACAAAAAGAGTCTAGTAAAAGCCTTAACCGCCGATCCATCCAGGCGAATACCGCTATCCTTCCAGTAACCAAAGCGTTCGATATGGTTGATATACTCATCGGCCAGATTGGCACCACCTGTATAGGCAATTTGACCATCGATAATCATGATTTTACGGTGGTCACGGTTGTTATAGGCAACAGTCAAACGTGGAATCACCTTGTTAAATTTATGAGCTTCAATCCCTCGACCACGAAGCTGGATGGTGTAATCTCCAGGTAAGGTTGCCATACAACCAATATCATCATAGAGGAGCTTCACTTCTACCCCTTGAGCCGCCTTTTCTTCCAAAATCTCCAAAATACTATTCCACATCAAACCTTCTTCGATGATATAGTATTCGAGAAAGATAAACTTCTCTGCTTTCTTGAGATCCTCTAGCATCTGATGCCACATGCTTTTACCAGATGCAAAAAATTGGGTATCCGTTTGATTATAGACATCTGCATTCGTGTCCATGCTGAGGAGAGATTTGATAACTCCGTAAGCCGACTTGTCTTGTTCTTTTAACTCCAAACGGAGAGCTCTGCTATTGTCCTCTCTATCAACCATTGATTGGAGCTGCTTTAGTTGCTTCAATTCTTTTTTAGATAAACGGCGTTCTCCAAACATGATATAGAGCAAGGGACCAAATACTGGCACAAAGGCTACTAACAGCCATGTCACCTTACTCTCAGGATTCATAGACCGATTGACAATCGATACGATGGTCGCTAAGCTCACTAAAATGACTAGGATAATCCAGATAATCGGTGCCATCTGCCCTAGATAGAGAAATAAACCAAAGACGATAAACAACTCTGCCAACATGATAGTAATACTAAAACCATATTTGGACATGAGTAGCTGCATTTTTCTAGTTGTCATACATCCCCTTCCTTTTCTAACATTCTCCCTCACCGCTTGATAAACTAATCTTTCTACTAGTATACCTCAGTTCAGGGGTAGATGGCAACCTTTTACCTTTTCTAAAGTTCCAGCCGTTCCGTATTTAGATAATTGTTACAATTTTAGAGCCAACATATTGACCGTCATACCAGCTGCAGTCCCCATAAGGTAGATGACATCTCCCTCCTTGACCAGCCCATGATCTAAAGAATAAGCCAATCCAAACGGTACAGAGACTGACACCATATTTCCATAGTCAGTGACGAGATTGAGGTACTGATCCTCGGCCACACCTAGTTTTTCCATGACCAGAGGAAGAGCACGACTTGCTTGGTGAGGAATGATATAGTCCACGTCTGCCAAGGCTAGCCGTGTTTTTTCTTGAAACTCTTCAAACATGACTGGGATCTTGCGAGCAGACAAGAGGAGGATTTTCTTCCCCTTCATGTCAAACATATAGTTGGTCTTAGTCGCTTCAGAGTACTCTTTTGGTTGAAAAGAAGTCAGACCTCCACGAATCTCCGTATCGTGAGCTCCTTCCGACCAAGTACGTTGGAGACTAGCAATGACCCCTTTTTCCTGATGACTTTTTTGGAAAATAAAGGCTGCCGCCCCATCACTAAAGAGTTCAAAACTTTCTTTTTGCTTGGGATTGAGCCCTAAACTACCAACCTCACTGGATACAATCAAGACACGACCGTATTCGCCCGCCTCAATCAAGTGGGACATAGTCGATAGAGCAGAAATAAAGCTGGTACAGGTCGTATTGATGTCCATTGCTGGAATTGAGAGTCCTTTTGCCACGCGCTCATGAATCAAGGCAGCCGTACAAGGAATAGGCTGAACACCAACTGCACTAGCTGATACAAGGCAATCGATATCTTTAATATCCAAATTTGCATGTTCAAGTGCACGGTGGATAGCTCCTTCTGCCAAGTCGAGTTGCGTTTCTTCATTTTCAACTACACGATAACGGGTTTGGTCTTTGAATTGGACGGTATGCTTTGGAAGGCAAATGCCATAACCTGCGATTTCTACATGTCTTTTTACTTCTGTCATTGTCTTTCTTCCTTTCATAAACGTTGGATACGTTTGAGTTTACGGCTAGTATCCCAGTGATAATCTGAAAATTGGATTTGAGGAACTATGAACTCTTTTTGCTGGGCCAAGAGATGAAACTGAACTAGAATAGCTGTCTCTACGTCCTCATCTCGTCGGCTTAGACAAACTTCCACTAATTTCTCGGAATGTTGCTTAACTTGGTAATCTCCTACATTCTCCACAAAGAGGATGCAACGCCTGATAAAGTCTGGATAGATCGTTACCTGTCCCCCATCCTGCCCTTCAAAGTAGAAGATATCGTCAGAGCGTCCTTCGACCTTGTCAATCCGTGTATAGTAGGAGCCACAGGGACAAGGCTCCGGATTTTCAACCAAGATATCATTGAGCTGGTAGCGATAAACAGGCTGACTGCTTCGCTTAAAGTCCGTAATCACTGGATAAAAACGGCGGTCATCCAGATACCGCTTTTCCACAAAGATAATGTCTTCGTTGAGATGCAGATTACCAACTGAGCAAGTGCAGGCTAGGAAACCTTCAGTTGCCTGATAAACTTGGTCAATGATGGACAGAGAAAAGGCCTCTGCGATGCGTTCCCTATCACTATCTTCCAAGATTTCCGCCACCGAAACGATTTTTTGTGGGTGAATAGCTAACTCTCCATCCTTGAGGCGCTTGCTCAATTCAATCAACATAGAGGCTGGCGCCACCACAATAGTTGGTTGGTAGCTATTGAGACGCTCTATATGCTCATCTGTATGTTTGAAAATATCAAAATACTCTAGACGAATGAGCGCCGTATTGATGGTCTGATAGAGTTCATTATCGGCTCTCAGGAAAAAGGCGATGCGGTGTCCAAAAAGCTGACCCTTGGGCAACATCTTTGCCAAGATAGCTCCCGCCCACATACTTCGCTCTTTCTCTGTTGTGATAAAGAGTCCCCGATGTCCAGATGTCCCTGAAGACAGACCGACTGCTACTTCGCCTTTAAGTTCACTGAAATCACGGGTTTTCTCACTTTCAATAGCTAAGGATAAGGCTTCTTCACGATCCACTCCTTGGGTGTTGAGTTCGTTGAAATGTTCCATCATAAAAGCTTTGTCCATATGGTCAAAGTCGCTAGGCACCCCATTTTTAAAGTAGGGAGACTCTCGCTTTAAAAAATCCATATAGTTGGATAATTGCTTTTTCTGATAGCTCTCTACAGCCTCTCGAGATTTGAAGTTATGAAGCCAACGAGTTTGGATAAAGGTTTTAAGAAAGGTTATTTTTTTCATATAAGATTGACTCTATCCTTTCTACAGGGTCATGACTAACAAGCACCTCAATACTGTCCTTTAAGACTTCCTCCAGAAACTCTGTCCCCTTGATATAGTCCACCTTGTTATCTTGAACCAAGGAAGGAATCAGATGCATCTGTTTGGTGTAAGGCAAAAGGTCAATTCCCCAACAAAGATCTGCTGCAATGAGGAGGTTAAAGTCTGGAAGATACAGACAGGCTTGCCCCCTAGCATGCCCGTCAACAGAAGCAACTAGGATACTGCCATCTCCAAAAAGATCACAAATCGGACGATAGGGAAAGGTTGAATCTTGCTGGTCAGCTCTGATAATGGTTAGATTTTTTTCAAAAGAAGTTGGTAGAAATTCCTTGAAAATCAGGTCTTTCAACTTGGGTTTTTGATAAACTTCATACACTTCTTTTGTCAGGATAAAGGTTGCATGAGGAAAGAAGCTAGCTCCTCCCAGATGATCTGGATGTAGGTGTGATAGAAGGACATAGTTAATTTCTTCTGGTTTGATTCCCTTCGCTTCTAGCAAATATGAAATCTGGTCCTTTTCCGTCATTTGAACAGGTGTTCCTAGACGATAAAAACCATAGCGAAGCTTCGTCTTAATATCATAGTGATAGCCAGTATCATATAGCAAATAGCCCTTGTCTCTGTGTTTAATCAGAAAGACACCAGCTGGAAAGGTCATCTTTTTATTCTTGACTCCCTTGAATAGCAAACCTGTATAGCTAGTACAGTAGCCTGCTGGGAAATAATCAATGCTTTCGATAATCTTGGACATATTGTTCAATCCCTTCCGAAATACTGATTTGAGGGCGATACCCCAAGTCTAGCTCCGCCTTGCTGATGTCCAGCGTCTGGCTATACCGCAGCAAATAATAGGTATAGCGTGTCAGAGCCGGCTCACCTTTAAGTTTCAAGGTCTGATAAAGAAACTCTAAACTACTGGCAATAACTGAAATAAGAGGAGCTGGCACTTTTCTGTATGTTATCGGATAGCCCAGTCCTCTCAGGGTTTCTTCTATCAAATCCTTAAAGGCTCTTGGTTCCCCATTGGTAATATTATAGACTTCGCCACTAGCTTGAGGAGCCTCTAGAGCCAAGCGAATTGCCAGAGCGACATTTTCCACACAGGTCATATCCATGAGCTGACGACCGTCCCCTATCAAGGGAATACCAATCTTCTGACTGAGTTTGAGAACTCGGGGCAAAATACTGGTATCCCCAATCCCAAAAAGCCCACGAGGTCGTAAGATAATGCTCGGAACATCGGGATAATCCTTAAACAGCTTCTCCGAAGCCAGCTTACTACGAATGTAGTTGTTCAGATTATTTTCCTGAGGCGCATCGCTTTCTTTGATAGCTAGCTGATCTCGAGGAGCAGCATAGATGCTCGGCGATGATACATAAACCAAACGCTGAATCCCCGCCTCCCGACAAGCATCCAGAACATACTTGGTTCCCAAGACATTTGTCTGGTAGAAGTCCTCCCAAGGTCCCCAAACGGTAGAAAGAGCACCCGCATGCACAACCATGTCCATCTCTTGACAAGCCTGAGCTAAGTCCTCTTGTTTGGTCAAATCTCCCTGAAAAAATGCCACAGTAGAAGTTTCTAAAGACTGACCCATCTTGCGATTGCGTCCAAAAGCGCGTACCTGATAGCCCGACTGACTGAGCTCTTCAACAACATACTTACCTAGAAAGCCCGTAGCACCTGTTACCAATACTTTCTTCATTTTTTACTTCTCCTTGTCCCCTAAGAGTCTATGTATTTCGCTCTTCAGAATCTCTGTTGGCTGATAGATTTGAGCTGCGCGACTGAGTTTGTTCAAGTCTGACCAATCATCTCTATCCAACAACTCATCAAAAGCGCGTCCAATCGCTTCTGTATCCTCTCGTTTAGCAGTCAGGGCAATCCCTGCCTCTAAGCCACGAACCGCATAGTCATACTGATCATAGTCATGGGGGAGAATCAAGGCAGGCTTGCCATAGATGATACATTGGTAAAAAATGCCCGCACCGCCATGATGAATCACATAGTCCATCTGGGGAATGTATTCCTTATAGGGAAGATAAGATACCACAGAAACATTGTCCATGAGCTCCTCACATCGGAAGTCTTGTCCACCAAACCCCAGAGTCACAAAGAAGTGGCAATCTGGATGTACTTCTGCCAATTGTTGTGTCTGATAGAGGAGATTGTCTTTGGCCCATGCTAGCTGAGTGCCGCAGGATACAAGGATCTTCTTATAACCTGCATAAGGAGACAAATCGAGGGGATAATTTTCTGCCCTCTCAATCGAAGAGCCAAAAGGTCCCACCCAAAGATAGTGCTCTGGAAAACCACTTTTCAGCTCCAACTCTTTCATCCCAATTCCCAAGATGGAATAGGGTGAATAAATGGTTTCCTGATTCTTCTGATTGTAGAGTTTAAAATTGTAACGTTTCAATCGTTCTCTCAATAAAAAGCTTACGATTCGTTTCCCTAAACGAGTTCCTTTTCTTCCTAACCATTGCTGAGCAGATTGGAAAGATGTTTTTGGACTGCCCATTCCTCCAAAGAAACAAGGCGGTCCATCTGTCGTTTCAATGGCAAACTGTGTCGCCATTGTGGTTATCCAAGGAATATCCAACTGTTCCGCCACTAGTCCTCCAGAGAGGGTTATAAAGTCCGCAATCACAATATCAGGTCGATTTTCCTGCCACTCTTGCACTAATTGATCTGAAACCACATTGATCAAATCAAGACTAGCTGACAACTGTCGATAAGCAGAAATAAGGTTTAACTGCCCTTCATTGTTGGCTACACGCTCAAACTCATCTACACAATTTTCTAAAATGGGAATCACCCGGAAGCCCATCTCCTCTGCGACAGCTTTTCGTTGCGGTCCTGTAAATAATCGAATCTCATACAAGGGATCCTTCAACAAGGGGGCAAGTAAATTCAGTGTTGGGAAGAGATGCCCACTCAAGGGAACTACAACCACATCAATTTTGATTTTTCTCATATGTCTAGGATAGCAAATTTTTAAAAAAAGAACTACCAAAATGATAGTTCTTTCCAGCATTATTTAGCTTCTTTTTCACTTTATGAATCAGAAGAGTTCTTTGTATAGTGCAATAGTTTCTTCTAAGGTTGGCATAAATGGATTTCCAGGTGCACAGGCATCGATCAAAGCATTCTTAGAAAGGTAGTCAAAGTCAAAGTCTTTTTCTTGGATACCGAGTTCAGTTAGTTTCTTCGGAATACCTACTGTTTCAGACAGTTTCTCAATTTCAGCAATAGCATAGTCAGCACATTCTTGGTCTGTTTTCCCTTCAACATGGAGTCCCAAGGCCTTGGCCACATTGCGAAAAGCTTCTGGTACACGCTTGGCATTTTCACGCTCTACAACTGGAAGAAGCATGGCACAGCAGACACCATGTGGCAAGTTATATACCGCACCGAGTTGGTGAGCCATAGAATGAACATATCCCAAACCAGCATTGTTAAAGCTCATACCACCGAGGAAGATGGCATTGACCATCGCCTCACGCGCTTCAATATCTTGGCCATTTGCCACAGCACGAGGAAGATACTCCTTGATGAGTTCAATAGCTCCGATAGAGAGTTTCTTAGTCACATTATAAGCACCTGGTGTTACCAAGGCTTCAACAGCGTGAGTAAGAGCATCCATACCTGTCGCCGCTGTCAATCCTTTCGGTTTTGAAAGCATAAGTTCTGGATCATTGACAGAGATGAGGGCGAGGCTGTTCTTATCAACCATTACCATCTTGACCTTGCGTTCTTCGTCAGTAATGACATAGTTAATCGTAATTTCTGCAGAAGTTCCAGCTGTTGTATTGATCGCAACCACTGGCAACCCTTTTTCAGCAGACTTGTGGAGACCCTCATAGTCCTGTGGTTTTCCACCATTTGTAGCGATGATAGAGATACAGCTAGCCGCATCCTGAGGAGATCCTCCTCCAAGACTGATGATGAAGTCACATCCATGCTCTTTCAAGGCAGCCACTCCGTCTGTGACGTTCTTGCAAGTCGGATTTGGCTCCACATCGCTAAAGATCACATATTCGATCCCTTCAGCATCTAGTGGTTTTAGAACCTTAGGTAAAATATCGCTGCCCTCGATGAACTTGTCTGTCACCAAAAGGGCCTTCTTATACCCCAGTTCCTTGATATACGGACCTACTTCATTTACAACACCTTTACCAATAAGGTTAACTGATGGAACGTAAAATGTAGCCATATGCTTTTCCTCCTGCGCCTCTGCGCTATTTGATTATTTACCATAAGTATACGACCTTATAAGAAGTTTTACAAATATTTGTAAGCGTTTTAAGTAAAAAGTTAGTAAAGAACGGCCAGCTACTTTTCCAAGAAAAAAAGCTCCAAAAAGATATCTTTCATCTCATTGGAACTTTTACTTAATCATTATTGCTTCGTTAAGACTACTCGGTCAGCTGCCTCTCGGTCCATGTCATCGATAATCATTTGATTACCATTAACCGCATAAATTTTAATATCATCTCCGATAATGACACGTTGATTTTCTGGCTCAAAGGTGACTTGCTTAATTTCCTTATCTCCACCTGGTTCGACCTCAGTCCATGTACCAGTTTTGCCTGTTACAACAAGAGTGATCTGGTCGTTCTCATCTTTTCCAGTATAGGTACCATCAATATTAGTCGGTTGAGCTGCCGCAGCGGTGTCCTGGCTTGAGGACGCCTGTGGTTGACTAGCACTGGTAACCGCACTAGAAGATGATTCTTGTTGAGTAGATGATTGTTGAGCAGATGGCTGGGTAGATGCTTGTTCCTTAGGTCCACAAGCTGCTAAAAGACTAAGAATTGCTAAAGAAGCAATAGAAAGTGTGAATGTTTTCGTTTTCATAGCGACTTCCTTTCTTTTGTGCTAATGTATTTCTGAAATCGTTTGCGAGTTTTCCTATCCCCAGTATAGCAACTTAAGTCTAGAAGGTCAACTAATCTCATGATCTCCCACCAAACCCGCTCGTACTTCCGAGATAAAATAGAGAGAGCCCGTCACAAAAAGCAAGTCCTGATTGTTGGCATTTTCTTCAAATTCGCTGATAAAATCGCGATAAGAGTCAACCAGTTTATAACCAGAAACATCGCTTTCTTCTAGAGATCCTTGGTAGTCAAAGCCTGTTACCTTAAGTTCCACCTGAGGCAACTGCTCTGTTAGATAGGCTAACATCCCTTGGTAATCCTTGCGTTTAAGAGCGCCAAAAAGGACATGAACCTGGTATCCTTGCTGGATTTCCCCCTGGATAAACTCGACCAAACGAGTTAAAGCTGGAAGATTGTGAGCCCCATCTAGGTAAATCTGCGGGCGAATCCGTTCTAATCGACCCGCCCAGTGTGTCTCCTTCAAAGCCTGTCTGACAAGCTCTTCTTCGACTTTTTCCTCTCTTGACGTCATAAACAGAAGAAAAGTTTGTAAAGCCAAGGAAGCATTTTCTTGCTGATAAGCACCTTCCAACCCGATTTCAAGCTGGGAAAAGCTTGCTAGTTTACTTGAAAAATTCCCAGCTTTCAAAGTGAAGTCTCGCCCAGCTTGATAAAGTTCAACATCTAACTCTCTTGCTCTTTTTTGACAGACAAGCTCAGCTTCTGGAGCGAGCTTAGCAATGACCGCCTTCTTTCCAGCCTTGAAAATACCGGCTTTCTGCTCGGCTATTTCCTCCAGACTATCGCCCAAGGTCTCCTGATGATCTAGACCAATCGAAGTAATAACTGCAATCTCGCCTGTTACGACATTAGTCGTGTCAAGCAAACCACCAATTCCCACCTCTAGCAGGACTAGATCCACTCCCTGCTCTTTAAAGTAAAGCAAAGCAATCAGGGTCAACAACTCAAAGAAAGACAATTGATCATGTGTTTCTAAGAGAGTTTTTTCCATCTCCTTGACTTGGTTAGCTATACGGACAAAGTCTTCACCAGCGATTGGTTGCCCATTAATACAGATTCGATCATGGAGACTGATGATATGAGGAGAGGTGAAAGTACCAACTTTTTTACCATGAGCAACAAACAACTCTCTCATAAAGGCAATAGTTGATCCTTTACCGTTAGTCCCTGTTACGTGGATAATCGGATAAGTCTTCTCAGGATTCCCCAGCAAATCCACAGCTCGCTGCATTCGTCCAAGACCAGATCTAAAGTTTAAACCAATCCGACTATGCAGCCATTCTTCTACTTCAAACATACATGTCTCCTTAACAAAAGTCCAATCAACTACCACATCAAAGTATGATTACAAATAAAAAGCGAGGTTGGGACTAAAATCCCGACCTCTTACCTGGTTAGCTAATCACTAGCTACTATGAATTTCAACGTGGGCTAAAAACGCCCCCCGGAATTACTTACGGTCTTTATTTTTAGCGTAAGGGTAAAAATGTTCACTGAACAAACCAGTTCTCTCTTATTTTAAGGAACTGGGCTAAAAATATCCCCCGGACATTCCTGCGTTTCTAATTTCTGGCGCAGAACTAAAAATGTCCCCCGGACATTTTTACTCTTCCATAAAGCTGTTGAAGACTTCTTCAATCATGTTCCATTCGTCTTCTGAGTCTTCTGGGATTGGTTGCAATTCGCCTTCTGTTCCGTCTTCATTTTCGATGAATGAGTAAGCTTGGATTTCAACTTCACCATTTTCATCTTCTTCTGCATTAACTGGCACTAGCAGAACATAGTTTTTACCAAATTCTTCTTTCCCATCGATGGTCAAAAGAATTTCAAACAAGGTTTCATTTCCTTGCTCATCTACTAGTGTAATCAATTCACGTTCTTCGTGGTCATGGTTGTGATCGTGTGACATAGTTTCTCCTCTGTCTTAAAATTTTCTATCTAAATAATTTTGCAAAATCAGCTGAGCAGCCAACTTATCAATAACTTTCTTGCGTTTGTTACGGCTGATATCTGCTTGTTCAATCAACATACGTTCCGCAGCAACGGTCGTCAAGCGCTCATCCTGATAGTCTACTGGCAAACCAAAGAGTTCTTCTAATTTTGCTCCGTAAGCTTGACTGGCTTCTACTCGCGGACCGCTGGTATTGTTCATGTTTTTTGGCAAACCTACTACAAAGCGTTCTACCTTATAGCTGTCAACCAATTCCTTGATACGGTCAAAACCAAACTGGCCTTGATCCTCATTGATTTGGATGATTTCAAGTCCCTGAGCGGTGAAGCCTAGGGGATCGCTAATAGCCACCCCTACTGTTTTTGAACCGACGTCCAATCCCATAATTCTCATAGATTATAGATCGACTCCTTGTCCTTTAAGGTAGTAGCGTACCAGTTCTTCAACAATTTCATCACGCTCATACTTACGGATTTGATTTCGTGCATTGTTGTAACGAGGAACGTAGGCAGGGTCTCCACTCAATACATAACCGACGATCTGGTTAATCGGATTGTAGCCCTTGTCATTCAAAGAAGCATAAACATCTGTCAACGTTTCGCTAATTTCTTTCTTATTGGAATCATCCAATTTAAACCGTACAGTTTCTTCAGTAAATCCCATTCTAACACCCTCTTTCTTTAGAATAGTACTATTATAGCACATTCCCTGACGTTCTACAAATAAGTCAGTCTATTAATTTGGATTTTCTATTGTTCTGTCGCCCCATTTGCCACTCTGTCTGCAATATATTGGCTAGGTTCGTTTTTTAAGAGATTTTCAAGACCTATATTTTTTAAATATTCGATCTGAGATGCCTTTTTGACATCCAATACTTGAAAATCATAAGTCGTTGTTGTCTGGATTTCGGTCTCGCTGAGTAGCTTGGTTTCCAGTGTAAATCCTGCTAGTTTGCGTGCCTCTTGGATGGTCTCATCCTTCTCTTCAGCTTCTTGAAGCGCTTTTTGCGTCTCCTCTAGGCCATTTTCAGAGATAAAGTTCTTGAGTTCATCCCCGACAGGTCGTTTTTGCTGAATGGTCAAGGTCAAAAATTGATTACCTTTATAGGTAATAGTCTGAATCTGCTGCGTTCCATTTTCTGACTTCGGCATCAATAAGGTCTTGGTAACAACCGTATTCTTTTCGGCATTGTCCAAAACGGGAAGGTTTGATTGGATGGGGTCAGATGCTGTTGTAGAAGCAGCAGGGGTTTCCTTTTTTTGCCCACATCCCGCAAGCAAAAAGAGGAGGGCAAAACTAGCAATTAGTAACTTTTTCATAATTCCTCACATGATTTTGAAATAAAAGAGAAAACAAGGCCAGGAGTCACTCCCAGCCTTGATGTTTTATAGAGCTGCACGTAAACGTGCTTCTGCATTTTCTACATTACGGACAGAGCGTGGCAAGAAGGCACGGATATCATCTTCTTTATAGCCGACTTGCAGGCGCTTCTCGTCAACGAGAATCGGACTCTTTAAGATCCGTGGTGTTTCCATGATTAAGTTGAGCACTTCATTGACACTCAAATCCTCGATGTCAACTCCAAGTGCTTTAGCGTAGCGGTTTTTTGACGAAACGATACTGGCAATTCCATTATCTGTTTTCGTGAGAATATCTAATAACTCTTCTCTTGTAATTCCTTCTTTACCGAGATTTTGTTCTTTATAACTTAACTGGTGGGCATTGAGCCAGGTTTTCGCTTTTTTACAGCTAGTACAACTTGAGACTGTATAAATTTTGATCATGTACCTACCCCTTTCGCTACATGTTACTATCAGTTTAGTCTATTATACCATAAAAAACATCCGACTTGCGACCTATTTTTAAAAAAATTTAACTTTTTTCACGATTTTCGTACTTTTTTCTTGACAAATTCAATTTATAACCAACTTCTAAATTTTTTGATATAGATTCGTTTCACAACTGTAACACTTATCATATAAAGAATAATTATCAAAAGCAAAAAGAGGAAATAAATTGGTTTCAAAGGGGTTAAACGAAGGAGGTTAGCAATTGCAGAATAAGGAAGGAAGGTCACAAAACTGGCTGCTAGCAAGGTTGTCCCAAGAACCAACCATGACGGACGGCTTTGTAAGAAAGGGAGTTTTGCTGAACGAAGCATATGGATGACCATGGTTTGGGACCACATGGATTCAATGAACCAACCTGTCTGGAACAGGATGATAAAGCCCGTTGCAGACTCTGCTCCATGAACATAGGCTTGACCTGTCGTCATTGGGACAATGACAAAATAGAGCAAGATAAAGGTCAAAATATCAAAAGCAGACGAAATCGGACCCATCCAAATCATAAAGCGAGTAATAGACTTGGCTTCCCACTTATGAGGATGTTTCAAAAAGTCTTCATCCACATTATCAAATGGCAAGGCAATGCAAGAAAGGTCGTAGACGAGGTTTAACACAATCAAGTGAATCGGAGCCATAGGGAGGAAAGGTAAAAAGATACCAGACACTAAGAGTGACAGAATATTCCCGAAATTAGAGCTGACCGTCATCTTGATATATTTGGTCATATTGGCATAGACTTTTCGTCCTTCAACCAGACCTTTTTCAAGCACCATCAAATCCTTATCTAGCAAAATGACATCAGCTGTCTCTTTGGCAATATCTACTGCTGTATCAACAGAAATCCCCACATCTGCTACTTTCATAGAAGGGGCATCATTGATCCCATCTCCCATATAGCCGACACAGTGCCCATTAGATTTGATTTGTAAAATGATTCGTGCTTTTTGATCCGGAGAGAGTTTGGCAAATACAGTCACCTTCTCGACCGCTTGGGCCAACTCTTCGTCCGTCATGGCATCAATATCAGAACCCAACAAGATTTGATCAACGTCTAAACCAACTTTTTCGCATACTGCTTGGGTTACCTTCTCATTATCCCCAGTCAAGATCTTGGTTTGAACACCATACTCTAATAAAGCTTGGATAGCAGGGGCTGCAGATGGTTTTGGTGGATCTAGGAAGGCAAGATATCCTGTTAGAATCATCTCCTTTTCATCTTCAACAGAGTAAGCAAAACCTTCCTTTAAGCCTGTTTTATAAGCGACTCCCAAGACTCGTAAGCCCTGTTGATTGAGTTGGTCTACTTCTTTTAAGATTTCCACTCGGATATCATCCGTCAGAGGGCTAATCTGATCTTGATATTCCACATGGGTTGAAATCGCAAGCATTTCCTCTAGGGCACCCTTGGTTACCAAACTAACAGCTTCGTTCTCATCCTTGACGATGACACTCATCCGTCTACGTTCAAAATCAAAGGGCAATTCATCTATTTTTTGGAAGCTAGTATCCAAATTTTGTAGAATAGCGTGTTCTTTAGCTTCTTTTTCGGTTCTACTGATAATGGCACGGTCCATCAAGTTTTTCAAACCGGTTTGAAAGTAGGAATTGAGGTAGGCTCGTCTCAACACAGACAAATCCAAATCCCCATGTATATCCAAAGGATATTCCAGGACAATTTCGTCTTGGGTAAGTGTTCCGGTTTTATCCGTACACAGGATATCAATAGCACCTAGATCTTGTATGGCATTGAGTTTTTTGATGACGACTTTTTCCTTGGCCATGATAATGGAGCCTTTTGCTAGACTGGCCGTGATGATCATGGGAAGCATCTCAGGTGTAAGCCCGACACCCACGCTCAAAGCAAATACGCCAGCTTCTAACCAATCTCCATCCGTCAAACCATTGGAAAGAAATACGATGGGAACCATGACCAACATCAAACGGATTAAAAGCCAGGAGATACTGTTCATATCCCGTTCGAAAGAGGTGGGCTCGTCATAAGTATTGAGAGTCTGCTCGATCTCTCCCATCATGGTGTCATCACCGACCGCTAGAATCAAAGCCTTGGCACTTCCTGATATCACGTTGGTTCCCATAAAGGCGAGCGCTTCTGCTTCTAGCAGACTATCAAAATTTGATTGACTCATTTTTGACAAAGCCAATTTTTCAACCGAATCACTTTCACCCGTCAAGCCAGACTGTTGGACAAAGAAATCACGTGATTCAATCAAAAGGAGATCTGCTGGTATCATATCCCCAGCACTTAATTTGACTATATCTCCAACGACCAAATCTTCAATTGCGACCTCTAAACTCTGGCCTTCGCGAATAACCGTAGCTGTATTCACAATCATTTTTGAAAGATTGGTCGCGGCTTTGTCACTCCGCAATTCTTGGACAAAGCGTATGCCACCAGAGATTAGAACGAGAACGACGATGATGATAGAGGTCGTCGGGTCTTCTTGCCCAGGCTTCGCCAACCAGACATTGGTCACCATGGAAATCATAGCGATGACAAGAAGGATGATTGTAAATGGATTGATAATAGATTCGTAAATCTTTTTGAGGATACTGTCTTCTTGACCCTTGGTGATGGTGTTTTCACCATATAAATCACGATTCTTTTCTATCTGTTCCTCAGTTAAGCCTGTTAGACTTGTCTTGTAAAAAGATAGAGTTTCGTTTAAAGGTGTATGAATAGCTGCTGCTAATCTTTCTTTTGTAGTTTTCATTGGTTTCTCCTATCCGTATGAATGATGTGTTTCATACACAGAGACCAATCACTTTATAAGGGCAGAACGACACAAATCAGCGATTGGCTGTGTATGTGCGGTTCTGGGTGGTCGTCAATTTGCATCGTCTGTCTCCTTTCCCTGTTCTAAAACAGTAGAAAATCCTGCCATAAAATAGCAGGATTAAAAAACTAATTATCTGTTTTTCGTTCAAGCTTTAACTCCATAGGGCAATGAAATGAGCTTAGTCTTGGCCTTCACGACCAGGACTGTTGACCAACGAGTAGTGTCTCCACTGCTTTGCGGTAGTCATCCGTATCCCTATGGTAGCCTCACCTACCGTTTTCGTCTATCAGTATAAACCTTTAAAATATAAAAGTCAACGATTTATCTCATTTTTTAGATAACAATCAATTCTTTTGGAGCAAGTGTCAATAACTCACAACCGTTATCTGTAATTAGGATATCATCTTCAATACGAACCCCGTATTTACCTTCAATATAAATGCCCGGTTCATCAGTCAAGACCATACCAGATTTAATGACTTCTTTGGAAGTTTGGCTAAAGTAGGGTTCTTCGTGGATGTCCAGTCCGATACCGTGTCCGATACCATGTGTAAAGTATTCTCCATAGCCTGCTTCCACAATGATATCACGAGGGATTTTGTCAAAGTCACGGAAACCTAGACCTGCCTTGGCTTGGTCAATCAGAGCTTGGTTGGCTTTCAGGACAGTATTGTAAATCTCTGCCTGCTCGTCACTGACATGTCCTAGATAGATGGTCCGTGTCATATCGCTGACATAGTGGTCGTAGAGACAGCCGAAGTCCATGGTGATGGCTTCTCCCAGCTCTACTGGTTTGTGCATTGGATGGGCATGTGGTTTGGAAGAGTTGATACCACTGGCTAGAATCGTGTCAAAAGATAAGCCAAATGCTCCTAGCTCCCGCATACGGAAGTCAAGGAAGTTGGCAATCTCAATCTCGGTCTTTCCAGGTTTGATAAAGTCAAGCGCATCGCGGAAAGCTTGGTCTGAGATAGAACAAGCCTTGCGAATAGTCGCAATCTCCTTCTCATCCTTAATCATACGAAGAGCTTCAACAAACTGAGTCTGTGGCAATAAGTCGATTCCCGCAAAGGCAGCCTGCATACGGTGGTAATAAGAGACCGAAATCTCATCCTCAAAACCGATACGAGACAAGTCCATATCCTTGACAATGCCTGCAATGACAGTCAACTCATCACGGTCAGCCACAATCTCAAAACCTGTCACTTCTTGCTTGGCTGCAATGATATAGCGAGAGTCTGTCACCAAAATCTGACGGTCACGACTGATAAAAACAGTCCCGTTTGAGCCCCAAAAGCCAGTCAAATAATAGACGTTTTTAAGGTTGTTGATGATGATGCCATCTAGTTCTTTTTCTTGCATTTTAGCTAGAAATGCTTGCACGCGTTTATTCATGATGTAACTTTCCTTTCAAATAGTGTCCTGTGTAGCTGGCTTCATTGGCCGCTACTTCCTCTGGTGTTCCTGTTGCGATGATGGTTCCACCACCGACACCGCCCTCAGGTCCCAAATCAATAATATGGTCTGCCGTCTTGATGACATCCAGATTGTGCTCGATAACGAGGACGGTATTGCCATCGTCAACAAAGCGAGCCAAGACTTTAAGCAAGCGAGCGATATCCTCCGTATGAAGTCCTGTCGTCGGCTCATCCAGAATGTAGAAAGATTTTCCTGTCGAGCGTTTATGGAGTTCGCTAGCCAACTTCATACGCTGAGCTTCTCCTCCAGAAAGGGTAGTAGCCGGTTGCCCTAGCGTCACATAGCCCAGCCCCACATCCTTGATGGTCTGAAGTTTGCGTTGAATTTTCGGAATGTGTTGGAAAAATTCCACCGCATCATTAACCGTCATATCCAAAACCTGCGAGATATTTTTTTCCTTGTAGTGAACTTCAAGGGTTTCACTGTTGTAGCGGGTTCCGTGGCAGACTTCACAAGCCACGTAAACATCTGGTAAGAAGTGCATCTCAATCTTGATAATCCCGTCACCTGAGCAGGCTTCACAACGACCACCCTTGACGTTGAAACTGAAACGGCCCTTCTTGTAGCCTCGAATCTTGGCCTCATTTGTCTGGGCAAAGAGGTCACGGATGTCGTCAAAAACTCCTGTATAGGTAGCAGGGTTAGACCTTGGAGTCCGTCCGATAGGGCTCTGGTCAATGTCAATCAAGCGGTCTACATGCTCAATCCCTGTAATCGTCTTAAACTTACCAGGTTTGTCTGAATTGCGGTTTAGTTTCTGGGCAATGGCTTTTTTGAGGATGCTGTTGATTAAGGTCGACTTCCCTGAGCCTGACACCCCCGTCACTGCAATGAATTTTCCTAGTGGGAAGCGAGCGGTAATATTTTGCAAGTTGTTCTCACGCGCTCCCGTCACCTCGATAAAGCGACCATTTCCGGAACGGCGCTCTGCTGGCACTGGAATCGCTCTTTTTCCTGACAAGTACTGACCAGTGATAGATTTGCTGTTGCGAGCCACCTGCTTGGGCGTTCCTGCAGCAACAATCTCGCCACCAAAAACACCGGCACCCGGACCAACGTCAATCAGATAATCCGCCTCACGCATGGTATCTTCATCGTGTTCCACCACGATGAGAGTATTGCCCAAGTCACGCATCTTTTTTAGACTGGCAATCAGGCGGTCATTATCCCTCTGATGAAGACCGATTGACGGCTCATCCAATATATAGAGGACACCTGAGAGGTTGGATCCAATCTGGGTAGCCAAGCGAATACGCTGACTCTCCCCTCCTGATAGGGTTCCTGCCGAACGCGCCAGAGTCAGATAGTTGAGTCCCACATTATTGAGGAAGGTCAAGCGATCCTTGATTTCCTTGAGAATGGGCCGAGCAATGATGGCTTCATTTTCAGACAAGGTCAGCTGACTCACCAACTCCAAATGGTCTGCGATAGACAGGTCTGAGATTTCTCCGATATGTGGCCCTTGCTCGCCACCCACACGGACAGACAAGGCCTGGTCATTGAGACGGTAGCCATGACAGGTTCCACAGGTCAGCTCATTCATGTAGAGGCGCATCTGGGTGCGCGTGTAGTCACTGTTAGTCTCATGGTAACGGCGCTTGATATTATTGACAACCCCCTCAAAAGGAATATCAATATCGCGCACACCGCCAAATTCATTTTCATAGTGAAAATGGAATTCCTTGCCATCCGAGCCGTAGAGAATCAAGTTCTTATCTTCTTCTGACAAGTCTTCAAATGACTTATCCATATCCACTCCAAAGGCTGTCATGGCTTGTTCCAGCATATTTGGATAGTAGTTGGAGGAGATAGGATTCCAAGGTGCCAAAGCCCCCTCACGTAGCGTTTTGCCGGCATCTGGCACTACCAAGTCAGTATCAACCTCCAGCTTGATGCCCAAACCGTCACACTCACTACAAGAGCCAAACGGAGCATTAAAGGAGAAGAGACGTGGCTCTAACTCTGGAACAGTAAAACCACAAACTGGACAGGCATAGTGCTCAGAGAATAGCAACTCCGAATCGTCCATAGTGTCGATAATCACATATCCTTCTGCGATACGAAGGGCAGCCTCGATTGAGTCAAAGAGACGGCTACGGATGCCCTCCTTGATGACAATACGGTCAACCACAACATCAATATTGTGTTGCTTGCTCTTGGACAGCTCTGGCACTTCGGTCACATCATAAACTTCCCCATCCACACGAACACGAACATAGCCGTCTTTCTGAACTTTTTCAATGACACTCTTATGTTGCCCTTTTTTCTTACGAATGACAGGAGCTAATATTTGCAGACGTTGGCGTTCTGGCAATTCCAAGACCTTATCCACGATTTGCTCTACAGAAGAAGCCTTGATAGCTCCATGCCCGTTGATACAGTAAGGCGTCCCCACACGTGCGTAGAGGAGACGCAGATAATCATTAATTTCAGTCGTGGTTCCCACGGTCGAGCGAGGGTTTTTGCTGGTGGTTTTCTGGTCGATGGAAATAGCTGGGCTGAGGCCATCAATGGCATCCACATCTGGTTTTTCCATATTGCCCAAGAATTGTCGAGCATAGGCTGATAGACTCTCTACATAGCGACGTTGCCCCTCCGCATAGAGGGTATCAAAGGCCAGACTGGATTTCCCAGAACCTGACAAGCCCGTTACGACAACCAACTTGTCTCGCGGAATCTCCACATCGATATTTTTTAAGTTATGGGCACGCGCCCCATGAATCACAATTTTATCTTGCATCTTTGTTCTTTCTAGTCCATTATTGCTTTCCATTATACCAAAAAATGTGAAATTCTATTACCCAAAAAGCTGATTTTGTAGTATAATAGTACGGTGCAAAAAATGAATCACTGAATAGTAGGAAAGGACAGGGGATATGAAACAAGTTTTTCTCTCAACAACAACTGAATTTAAAGAGATCGACACGCTTGAACCGGGTACTTGGATCAACCTCGTCAATCCTACACAAAATGAATCGTTGGAAATTGCTAATGCCTTTGACATTGATATCGCCGACCTTCGAGCACCACTCGATGCGGAAGAAATGTCTCGTATTACCATCGAAGACGAGTATACTTTGATCATCGTGGACGTCCCCATCACAGAGGAGAGAAACAACCGCACCTACTACGTAACGATTCCGCTGGGGATTATCATCACCGAGGAAACCATTATCACTACCTGCTTGGAATCCCTCCCTGTTCTCGATGTCTTCATCAACCGCAAACTGCGTAACTTCTATACTTTCATGCGGTCACGCTTTATCTTTCAACTCCTTTATCGCAATGCTGAGCTTTACCTGACTGCCCTTCGTTCGATTGACCGTAAGAGTGAACAAATTGAAAGTCAACTTCACAAGTCCACTCGAAACGAAGAACTGATCGAGCTCATGGAATTGGAAAAGACCATCGTCTATTTCAAGGCCTCACTTAAGACAAATGAGCGCGTGATCAAGAAATTGACTAGCGCAACTAGCAATATCAAGAAATACCTAGAAGACGAAGACCTACTCGAAGACACCCTGATTGAAACCCAACAGGCCATCGAGATGGCAGATATCTATGGGAATGTCCTTCACTCTATGACAGAGACCTTTGCCTCCATCATTTCCAATAACCAGAACAACATCATGAAAACTCTGGCTCTCGTAACCATTGTCATGTCTATCCCAACCATGATCTTCTCAGCCTATGGGATGAACTTCAAGGATAATGAAATCCCTTTGAACGGTGAGCCTCACGCCTTCTGGTTAATCGTCTTTATCGCCTTTGCTATGAGTGTTTCGCTCACTCTCTATCTCATCCATAAAAAATGGTTCTAAGAGGAATCCCTATGTCTCAGATTGATTTACAAAAACTAACCAAGAAAAACCAAGAGTTTATCCACATCGCTACCCAACAATTCATCAAAGATGGTAAAACAGACGCTGAAATCAAGGCTGTCTTTGAGGAAGTCATTCCTAAAATCCTTGAAGAACAAGCCAAAGGAACGACCGCTCGTTCCCTCTATGGAGCTCCAACCCACTGGGCTCACAGCTTCACTGCCAAGGAGCAATATGAAAAAGAGCATCCAAAAGAAAATGATGATCCAAAACTCATGATTATGGACTCAGCCCTTTTTATCACCAGTCTCTTTGCATTGGTTAGCGCTCTGACTACCTTCTTCTCTACAGATCAGGCTATTGGCTATGGGTTGATTACCCTCTTGTTGGTTGGACTTGTAGGAGGACTTGCCTTCTACTTGATGTACTACTTTGTCTACCAGTACTATGGACCAGACACAGATCGTAGCCAGCGCCCTCCTTTCTGGAAATCAATCCTCGTCATCCTGGCCTCTATGGTTCTCTGGTTGGTTGTCTTCTTTGCAACAAGCTTCCTACCAGCAAACCTCAATCCAGTCCTTGCTCCACTGCCTTTGGCTATCCTGGGAGCAGCCCTTCTCGCCCTTCGCTTCTATCTCAAGAAACGTTTCAATATCCGAAGTGCAAGCGCGGGCCCATCACGTTATTAAGAAAAGTGAAAAGCTATGGCATATAGTCAATCCTTAGCTCAGCAGATTCGAAAAATCCTAGCACTCAAACTTCCTCCCCAAATTTTCGAAGAAGAGCTAGAAGAAAAGAAGCTGTTTGGTGGTCTTGCCTTTATGATTCGTGGGAAAATGGTCCTTACAGTCAGTTCCAGAAAGGACGAGCTGGTTATGGTGAGAATTGGCAAAGAAATAGAAAAGCAAGTTCTACCCCGAACAGGAGCTCATACTACATTGATGAGAGGGAGACCTTATCATGGCTATATAGACCTAGATATAGAAGGTCAAAAAGAACTTCCTTACTGGATTGATTTAGCTCTCTCCTATAATCAAGAGTTGACCAAGTAACTCATATCTAGCGAGATTAGAAAAACGAAAAGCAACTGCATAGGCGGTTGCTTTTTCACTTGCTTTCTTAAGATCCAACAGAACTTCTGAGTCTCATTCTTGTAGTTTTCTCTCACCATTTGTGATAAAATAGGCTCAATCTATTTCTAGGAGGATGAGATATGGTTTCTACTATTGGTATCGTGAGCTTGTCTAGTGGCATTATCGGAGAAGACTTTGTCAAACACGAAGTGGAGCTAGGTGTCCAGCGTCTCAAGGATCTGGGACTCAACCCTATCTTTTTGCCTCATTCGCAAAAAGGATTAGACTTTATCAAGGACCATCCTGAGGCGCGTGCAGAGGATTTGATGCAGGCCTTTTCGGACGATAGCATCGACATGATCCTCTGCGCCATCGGTGGAGATGATACCTATCGCTTGCTACCTTATCTTTTTGAAAATGACCAACTACAAAAAGTTATCAAACAAAAGATTTTTCTTGGTTTCTCGGATACCACTATGAACCACCTTATGTTGCATAAACTAGGAATCAAGACTTTTTATGGACAATCCTTTCTAGCAGACATTTGTGAATTGGACAAGGAGATGTTATCCTATAGCCTTCACTACTTTAAAGAACTGATCGAGACTGGGAGAATCTCAGAAATCCGCCCTAGCAACCTTTGGTATGAAGAACGAACTGACTTTAGTCCCAAGGCTCTGGGAACAGCTCGTATCAGTCATGTAAATACAGGCTTTGACTTGTTACAAGGAAATGCTCAGTTTGAGGGAGAAATCCTCGGTGGTTGTCTTGAGTCCCTCTATGATATCTTTGACAATTCTCGATACGCAGACAGCACGGAGCTCTGCCAAAAATACAAACTCTTCCCTGACTTATCCGACTGGGAAGGAAAGATCCTCTTGCTAGAAACAAGTGAAGAAAAGCCTGAACCGGAAGACTTCAAAAGAATGTTACAGGCTTTGAAAGAAACTGGGGTATTTGAGGTCATCAGTGGACTCTTGGTCGGGAAACCTATGGATGAAACCTTCTATGACGACTATAAGGAGGCACTAATGGACATCATTGATAGCAATATCCCGATTGTCTATAATCTAAACGTTGGGCACGCCACACCAAGAGCTATTGTGCCCTTTGGCGTCTATGCTTATGTGGATGCAAAAGAGCAAGTCATTCGCTTTGACTATAACGAAAAATAAACAATTTCTCCATTTTTGTGCTTTTGTATTGATTTTCGTTACAATTTGTGTCTGAATTTATTGCATTTCGCTAATTTCTATGATATCTTTTTAAAGGAGGTATATATGACAAAACAAAAAATTAATCGAATTGTCGGTTCAATCGGGGCCTTTATTGGAATTATTGTATTTATCGCCTACATCCCACAAATTTTTGCCAATTTACAAGGCAACAAAGCTCAACCATTCCAGCCTTTATCCGCAGCAGTATCTTGTTTAATTTGGGTTATTTATGGATGGACAAAAGAACCTAAGAAGGATTGGATACTAATCATTCCAAATTCAGCTGGTGTTATTTTAGGTGGAATCACTTTTTTGACTTCACTTTAACAAATCTAATAGTATGTATAAAAAGCTGAGAGGAATTGTACTGACCCCAAAAAGTTAGACAAATAATTATTGAAAGGATTTAGTTCTGTACTGCACAGGACTAAGTCCTTTTAGTTTGACTTTAATTCTTTTATTGTTGTAGTAATTGATATAGTCTACAATGGCTTGTTCCAATTGCTTAAGCGACTGAAACGACTTCTCATAGCCGTAAAACATTTCGGATTTCAAAATGCCAAAGAAGGACTCCATCATCCCATTGTCTGGGCTGTTGCCCTTGCGGGACATAGATGCTTGAATTCCCTTACTCTC
>NZ_JATR01000028.1:0-27393 GCF_000526075.1 Streptococcus sp. SR1 | reverse complement strand
ACAATTCCTGAATACACCGAACCTATCGGAACGGCGGGGCAAGAGGAAGCTCCTACTGTTGAAATTCCTGAATACACCGAGCCTATCGGGACTGCGGGGCAAGAAGAAGTTCCTATTATTGAAAAACCTGAATACAATAAGCCTATCGGGACTGCAGGGCAAGAAGTGCCACCTATTGTTGAAAAACCTGAATACAATAAGCCTATCGGGACTGCAGGGCAAGAGGAGGCCCCTACCGTAGAAAAACCTGAATACAATAAACCTATCGGGACTAGCGGGGATCAGACCGCTCCAACCCTTAGACTTCCTGACTATCCAGTTCAAGTCTTGAAAGATAAGGAGACTGGAGTAGAAATCATCGGTGGAGCCAGCGACTTAGAAGGAATTTCTCACGTTTCTAGCCGACGTGTCCTAGCTCAAGAACTCTTTGGCAAGACCTATGATGCTTACGATCTACAGCTTAAAAATCCAACCAATAATAGCTTGCAGCCAAAAGGCTCTGTCTTAGTTCGCTTGCCTATTTCAGCTAACGTAGAAAATATCTACTACATCACTCCGACCAAGGAGTTGCAAACCCTTGATTTCACCGTTCGAGACGGAAAGGTAGAATTCATCACTAATCATTTCAGTACCTATGCTGTCGTCTATCAAGCAACTGGAACAACCTCTAACACAGAGGAAAAACCAAGTACTTCAGATACAGAAACCTTGGCACACGAGGCTGAACAACTTTCAGCTAGTCCGAGCCTTGCGAAAACTGGAAATCATTCTTCTAAAGAAGAGCTTCCAGCGACAGGAGAAGCGTCCAACCCACTCCTCTTCTTAGCAGGACTCAGCCTAGCTCTTACAGCCACTTTTATGTTAAAAGGGAGAAAGGATGACTCCAACTAACCTTTAAACAAACAAAAACAGGATGAAGATCACCTTCATCCTGTTTTATTTTGTCATCAAAAGTTAGATTTACAGTAGGTATAAAAAGGCTAAGGTCAAGAGACTTGCTAGAAGCCCAACTCCCCAAAAGAAGAAGTCAACCTTCCACTCGCTCCAAGGACTGCCCTTGCCTGAGAATCCTCCAAGCTCAAAATGATGATGCACAGGTGTCATACGGAAAATACGCTTCCCACCACTAAGTTTGAAGTAGGTAACCTGCATCATAACAGAGCTTGTCTCAAAGACATAGATAATCCCAATCAGCAAAAGGGTCCATTCTTGGTGAAGGGCCATAGAGATTGCTGCCAACATCCCACCTAGAGCCAAACTTCCAACGTCTCCCATGAAGACCTTGGCAGGCTTGTGATTAAAGACGAAGAAGCCTAGCAAACCACCAATCATGGCAAGAATCACAAGAAGGATATCCAGTTGATTTTGCATATAAGCAATCACACCGTAGGCCGATAAGCTAATCACCACGGAAATACTTGCTAAGCCATCGATCCCGTCCGTCAGATTCACCGCATTTGAAAAACCAACTAGCCAGAAAAGGGCAAAGAAAATATAGAAAATCCCTAGATGTACTTGGTAGCCAAAGACTGAAAGCATATCGCCACCACGCTCATAAAAGAGGTAGAAAATCACTCCTCCAAGCAGCTGGAGAGCAAGCTTTTGTTTAGGATTCAATCCTTCGTTGATCTTACGGAAAATTTTGAGGAAATCATCCAAAAAACCTACCAAACCATACAAAACCAAGATAAACAAAATCATGCCAACATTGTTGGTCAATTGTTGGGTAAAGAGAGCAACCAGAAAGCTCACAACAACTGCAACAATCAGGAAGACAAGACCTCCCATGGTTGGAGTCCCAGCTTTAGCTTGGTGTTGCTTGACATCCTCGTGCATCTGCTGACCTGTAATCTGTGCTTTTCGATAAAATCGGATAAAGGCTGGAATACCTATCAAGGTCAATAGAAAGGCTAGAACTCCAGCACTAATGGAACTAATCATCTTAATCTCCTAAAGTTATTTTCATTTTTTTAATGTCTTTGAGGGCTGTATTGGCACGGACACTTTGTTTCTTGACCGTTTTGCCACTACCTTCCCACTCGACTTCTATATTTAGCCATTTGGCAAATGTTTGCACATTTTCATCTGTCCAGCCATACATATCAGGCATTTCTTCGACCTTATCAGATAGGATCAAGATTTGCTGATTGGCTTCTAAATTATCTCCTTCAGAAACCGAGAGCTCCTTGATCTTGGTTCCTGTTCCGATAACGATTGGTTGGACAAGGTTACGACGCAATTCCTCTGCTAGGTCACCCGGAGTAAAGTCCTTGGTAGCTGGCATCGCATAGCTTGTCGTCTTGCTGACCTGATCCAAGTTCTTAGCAGTTGACTGAAGATTGAGGGATTCTTTCATGGCAGAAGCTCGCTCAAGGATTGGGTTGGCAAACTCTCCAAGCTGAACACCCGAATAATGCTCTGGCTGTTGCACCGTCACATAGAGGATAAAGTCAGGATTTTCTGCAGGATGCATCGACACAACAGAGAAGATATAGTTGGTTTCACCTGTAAGGTACCCGCCATTCTTCTCATCGGCAATCTGAGCAGTCCCTGATTTCAGAGCGACATTCTGACCTGGAACATTGACATTTGCTTTTCCTATGCTGTGGTTGTACATGGTACCGTAGACAGGATCTGTTCCGACCATGACCATGTGATCCCGAGTAGAGGACGCTGCAGCTTTTGACACAGGATTTCCGACGATCTCCTTTTGAGACTTACGAACAGACTGGTCATTTGGATCATAGAGGGCACTGATAAATTTCGGCTCTAACATGACCCCATCATTGGCAATGGCTGTAAAGGCACGAAGCATCTGGGTCTGGGTGACAGAGATCCCTTGTCCAAATGCACTCATGGCAATATTGACAATGTTATCCGCAGGTAATTGACCTGTGTACTCATCTGTCAGACCAAAACGAGTTGGCACCCCAAACTTAAAGCGGTTAAGGTAATCAAGCCAGGTTGCATCCCCCATCTTTTGCTCAAGTAAGGTCATCCCGATATTACTTGAGTGGGCAAATCCTTGAGAGAAAGTCATGGTGCCACCACTGGTCAATCCTTCATTGACGTCCCAGTCTCGAATGGTCGCATCAGCTATTTTCAATTCACTACTGTTAAAGTATTCCCCACCAGGGAAGGTATTGTTATCAATAGCTGAGGCCAACATCATCACCTTCATGGTCGATCCTGGCTCGTAGTTACTTTGATAGAGGATATCTCGCCAGACAAAGTCTTTTGTGATGCCATCCTTGGTATCTGCGTTAAAGGTTGGCCGTTGGGTCGTAGCCAGGATTTCCCCTGTTTTAGCGCTAACCAAGGTAGCCGTCATATACTTGCCTTTTACCTTTTCCTGAAAGGCATCCATCTGTGTTTCCATAAAGGATTGTAAGGGACTAGAAAGGGTTGTGTACACATCCTTTCCATCTACCGTTTGTTGAGAAGCTTGATCTGTACCCGGAACAATGTTTCCCAGGCGATCCTTCTCATAGGTGATAATCCCATCTGTACCCGCCAGAATGCTATTTAAAGAACTCTCCAAACCAGATGTTCCAATCAAGCTCTTGGTACCATCCTCATTTTCATGAAGTTGCGCTAAACCGATAAAGGAAGAAGCAAACTGTCCATTGGGATAACTACGGTTAGGGCTTGTTGTAAAGTCAACCCCCTCGACACCAGCAGTTTTGAGGTCATTTTTAATAGCCATCATATTGGCATAGGTGATCCCATTTCCCTTGGTACCAAAAGATACCTGTTTCAGATCTGGCTGAGAAAGCTGTTCTTTGACATAGGACTCCTCCATATCCAGATACTTATGGAAAATTTCAGCCACCTTATTAAATTGAGAGTCCTCTACATAGAGAATTTTGCCTGTTGCTGACTTGTAGGTCTTGTCAATAACGGCATAGATATTATACGAAGTCGCATCCTCAGCAATAGGCGTTCCATTACGATCGTAGATGGTTCCCCGTTTTGCAGGAATCGTCTTGGTTGTTTGATGGACCTTGTTTGCTTCTTGAACCAAGTCCTTACCAAATTTTTTACCCGTTCCGATAATGACCGCAAAGTTGACCAAAAAGACAGCGAAGAGTATGACAGCCAATAAACTCAGGCTTTTCCCTACTCTTCTGCGGTTTTCTTCTGGGGATTTACGATTACGAACGGCATAACGGATGATTTTTTCTTTCCACTGTTTCATTTCTTACTCCGTTGCTCGGATATTTTCATTATTCAGCTGTAAATTCTTAGAGTTTGCAATTTCTTTCAAACGTTCTGAACGAATCAATTCATTGACCTCTTGCTTGGCATCGTCTAGCTCTGTTTTCTTTTCTTCGATTTGAGCATTGACCTTGGTCAATTCATTCTGAACTTGTAATAGCTTGGTCTGCATAAACACAACGCTGACTGCCAGGATAATCATTGTTGCAGCAATCGAAACATAGAAGGCCTTTTCCACACGTGAAAAACCTTTAAACTTCGTTTGCAATAACTGGCTTGTTTTTTCGATTCTTTCTGCCATGTTTTTCCTCTTACTTATGAATTTTTCTGGCCACGCGCAACTTGGCTGAATGCGAACGGTTGTTGGCTTCTAGCTCTTCGGCACTTGGCAAGATTGGCTTACGGGATACCAATTCCATCTTGGGCTTAAGATCATCTGGAATGAAGGGCAAGCCTTTGGGAACTTCCACTGTTGAAGCTTCCTTGAATAATTGCTTGGTCAAACGGTCTTCCAGCGAATGGAAAGTAATGACCGAGATTCTACCATCCAGAGCCAGCATGTCCATGGCCTGCTGGATGGATTCATCTGCCGCACCCAGCTCATCATTGACTTCGATTCGGATAGCCTGAAAAATCTGCTTGGCAGGGTGTCCCTTTTTCTTGAGTTCCTTGGCAGGCTTGGCCGACTTGATAATCTCTGCCAACTCCGTCGTCGTCTCAATGGGTTTCACCTCACGCACTTGCTCAATCTTACGAGCAATCTGTTTAGAAAACTTATCTTCACCATACTTGAAAAAGATCCGGACCAAGTCATGATAGTCATAATGATTGACCACTTCATAGGCCGTCAAACTAGCTTCCTGATTCATCCGCATATCCAGTGGCGCATCCTTTTTATAAGAAAAGCCACGCTCACGCTGATCTAGCTGAGGGCTGGACACTCCCAAGTCATAACAAATTCCATCAATTTCCTGGACACCAGCCTCCTGCAAACGTGCCTGCAAATGACGGAAGTTATCCTTGATAAAGGTTACCATCCCCTTTTCGATATAGGGTGCCAACCGTTTTTGCGCATTATCAATGGCATTCTGGTCCTGGTCAAAGGCATAGAGATGCCCTTTTTCGCTCAATTTACTTAATAAATATTCGCTATGGCCTGCTCCGCCCAAAGTCGCATCAACGTAGATACCGTCAGGTTTTACGTCAAGCATATCAATCGTTTCATGAAGCAAGACCGTTACATGATGAAATTCTTTTGTCATATCCTATCTATTTTACCACAAATCCGACCAGCTTGCACTTGTCAGACAAGGCTAAGTTTCTTCGAAAAAAATTCCCAAAAATATGTCATATATACTTGACATCTCATTCCCAAAAGAATATAATATAGTCAAATATATACGACATATCAGAAAGGAGACCCTATGAATCGTGTGAAAGAATTCCGCAAGGAACTGGGCATTTCCCAGCTCGAGCTCGCCAAAGATATCGGTGTCTCGAGACAGACCATCAACATGATTGAAAACGACAAGTACAATCCAACCCTGGAACTCTGTCTCAACCTCGCCCGCAGCCTCCAAACTGACCTTAACAGTCTCTTTTGGGAAGACGATTTTTAAAAAAGGAGCAAACAAATGAAAAAAGAAACTCTCACTGACAAACTCATCAAACGCACATACGGCATTTCTGGCCCCCTTGACGAACACAAACGGCGCGAGGCCGATCGTATCGGGAATCAGGTCTTTATCGTTCTCTTTTATCTCATGATATTTGGCAACCTCATCCCCTTTGTCCTTGCTTATAAATACCCGCAAATTGTCGCTATCGGCTATCCTCTCGTGGTATTTGGCATTTCGATGATGGCTGCCCTCTATGTGGTCTCTCAAACCAAGAAAACGGGCATCACAGCTATTGACCCCGAAATGCTGAGTCAAAAAGAAAGCAAACAGCTACATTTTCCTGGTCTAAAAGCCGGTCTAATCTATGGCATGGGCATGTTCTTTGGAATACCGCTTCTGAATGTCCTAACCGATGATAGCAAGGATTATCTTGGTTCTCTTTTAAATACAGGGCATTTTGTATCAACTATCCTAGCTACCCTCTTCTTCGGAGTGACCATACAAATTATCGTCTCTCTTCGCATTCGAAAAGCCAAGAAAGACCAAGAAGACGACTAGGAGATGCCTTATGAAATCACTAGCTAGACTACTGATCAGTCATGTTTTTATCAGTATTTTCCTTTCCTTCGCCCTTGTTTCAGGAGCTGTTTCTCATACAGTTTTAATACTCTTACTCCTCTTTCTTCCTGCGCTCAATAAAGGACTTGAGAAAATGCAATCAAAACGGGTACCTGTCCTCAACGCCGCCCTCTTCTTCCTCCTTATATCCTTTCCGCAACTTTTAACAAATCCTATGGATTGGAGATACCTGGTATTTCTAATAATCTGTATCATTTTTAGTTTGGTTTACTTCTATACTCTCTATCAACTCTTTAAAGAAATCAATCAAAAATTGCTCATTTAGGAGGTTACTCCCATGAAAAAAGAAGATTTCACCACTCGCTTACTCAAACTATTCTTTCACATACAAGGCCCCTTTGATGAATGCCGCCAAGAGATAATCTACAGGGCTTGTGCCCGTGCCTTGATCCAAATCGTTTACTCCTCCCTCCTACTCTTCTTGTTCTATCTCCTATTTGGACGCTTCATAGAGTTGGTTCGAGAGGCCATGCCTTACCTCTATTTTGGACTTATCTTCGTCCTCTCATCTAGGGCGAGACTAGCAGTTCGCGACTTACATTTAGACAAGGATGGCCCGTCCGAAATCCATCACAAAAGCTACAGCAAAAGCCAAATCAACGTTCGTAGTTGGGGTGTATTCATCAGTATTCCAATTGGCTTGTTTGTCTTATCAGCCTTTCACAAACTCTTTGTTCAGCATCTTCCCTTAGATACCTTTTGGGACAATCTCTCCCAGTTCGATAAAATGCTCCCTTTACTAGTCTTGGGTTTGGGAATTGGTGCCATCTTTGGAACCATGACCTATACCTTTTTATCGGAACACGTTAAAAAATAGACAAAGATTCGCTAATTTCTCATTTTATAGGCAAACAACCCCATCCAGCTCATACTAGATGGGATTCTTTTATTTCTTAACAGAGGTTGCAAGTCATTTCCCTTTCATCTTAGAAAGTCGACTCTTTCCAACTCACACTACAATCCAAGACTTGTTGCCTTTCTTCTTGATTGCGGCCTTCAATCTGGTCAATCAAAATCTTTGTAGCCTGTTGTCCTTCTTCAAAGGCGGGCTGAACCAACGTCGAAACACTTGGAGAAGAAAAGCAAGTCCACTCCGTATTGTCAAAACCAATCAACCCAACTTGTGGCAAGTTATAATTCAACTCTTTGATAACGGTAAAGACTAGAGGTAGGGCCCAACAGTTAGGAACAAATACCAGAGTTTTTTCATCGGGATTGATTTCTTTTTGTAAAAATTCCTTAATTTGTTCCAAATTCGTATGCTTATCTTCAATGGTTAGACTGGCGTGGCGCATATTAGCATCTGTTAAAGCATCCACAAAACCACTTGCCCGCTCAATCCGAGTACTCAAGCGACTCGTATCCGCTGTAATCAAGAGAAAATGCTCATAACCTTTTTCGATACAGGACTGGGTCATGTCATAAACGGCATCATAGTTATTGGTTTTGACCCAGCTAGTCCGGTGTTCATAGAGCTGACTATCAAAAAAGACCATTTTCTTCTTTTTCTCATCGATGATACGAGAATATTTTCGGAAATTAGAGGTCGGCTGAATAATAAAGCCGTCTACTCCCAAGAGAAGCATGCTTTCAATATACCGGTCCTCACTCTCTTGGCTGTAATTACTATTTCCTATCATTACCTGGTAGCCATTCTGGCTGGCGATATCCTCAATTCCCTTGACAATTTGGTTTGAGAAACTGTTGGTAATATCACCGATCAAAACACCAATTAATTTTGTTCGTTTGGAGTTTAAGCTACGCGCAACAATGCTCGGTTTGTAATTTGTTTCATGAATAACTTTTTCAATCTTTTCACGTGTCTCTCGGGACATTTTTTCATATTTCCCGTTTAGGTAAAATGACACGGTTGTTTTCGAGGTCTGAGCCATTTCTGCAATGTCTTTTATGGTCAGTTTCTTCTCCAATCTAAAACACCTCCTACTAATACTTAGTATAACATATTCACCATTCAAAATGCCTATTTCTAGCACTGCAAGCGAATCATTCTCTCATTTATTTTATCATATACTAGACATTTCCCACGCATTTTTGTTCCGTCAACGAGGCATAATTTTTCACCTACACAAATATCCTCGCTTAATAACAAAATCAGCTTGTCTGTTTCGTCATTTTTCACTTCAAAAGCCAGAGCATTTTCCACTTCACGACCATCTGTCTGGTAGACAGAATGAAGGATGATTTCAAAACTCTCATGCGCAATGATAGTATAATCCAGCATCTGATTCTCAAAGAATTGGTGTTTGGTGAGTTTGCTACTTTTTTCAAGCTCATTGTATTTAGGAGAAATAATGGTAGCTTCTAAATCAAAATCAACTTCACTCCATAGTTTCAACTGATTGATTTTCCCATCTTGATAGGTCACATCCTTGTCAAGGATAAACTGAGTCAACGCCTCATGCTGACCTTGACACCTGATATCATCTACCAAGAGCCAGACATCCTCTGCCAACATGAGGATTTTTCTCCTATGAAGATAGGGCAAATCAGGTTCTGCTGACAAATAAGCCCCTTCAATATAATGCACTCCCTCTCTTTCTTTGTGGTGACAAAATAGGGAGTGAGGATAGTATTCATATTCCCAGGATCCCACGATCCTTTCTGGAGCTTTCCCATCTACCATACAGGTCGAATGACTCCAGGCACTCTTTAAGAGATAACGTTCATCTATCTCCCGATAAGAATAACGCCCCGCATCTATGAAAATCGGTTGACCTTGATACTGTAAGCAAAAACTATTCTCATCACTATGGCTATGGGAACTTCCCAGCGGGCCGTTTTTGAAAAATAGATAACGATGTTCATCCTTAATGCAGACATGCCCAGAGTCTTCAAAGATCCTGAACTTAGGCTGCCAATCTCTCTTTTCAAATTCCTGCAGTTGCTTGACCTTTTCTCGCCCCAGGAACAAGAGACTAACCAAATCGGCTTTAAGTTCCAGACCGTTAAGAAGGTCTTCCTTGTTCAAAACCACAGCAGACAGACTCAAAATCTCTGCCGTTTCTGTAGAATCACTATCACCAAAAGCCAAGGTCCGTCCATCCAAGCCTGTCATCATTTGAATGTAAGTCGCCATCTTTTCCAGCAACTCTTGAAAGCTATCTTGCAAGTCTGGAAGCAATATACACAAGTCTAGCAAGGCTTTATAAACCTCTACATGATAGAGAATCGACTGTTCAAACTGGCTTCCATCCTCTAAAATCTGCGTCTCAATTTGCTGTTTCAACTCCTTTGAAGCAAAACGGTAAGCTTCTTCTAGGTCAATCTTATCTGAAAAGAAATGGTAGATTGCAAGTATCGGAATCGTTTGTAAAATCCCCCAGTTACTAAGAGTGTACTTGGCACGATAGTGGCTTTTCATAAAGTCAATCTGCTTTTCTAGACTGACCAAAATTTTCTCTAGTTCTTCCTCTTCTAGCAAGTCAAATTTCAAGAGGAGCAAGAGTAGTTTCAACCAAGTAAAGGAACGAATGCCCATATCCAAGGTTCTAGTCATCAAAGATGGAGGAGAAAATTCTCTCACTTGCTCAATCCAATCAAATAGAAAGAACTTGCACTTTTGAATATAGCCCTTATCTCCTTCTACCAGATACCCTATCATAAACTGCAAGAGATATTCTTGTCGATTGAGCATATAAGCCCATTCTGGATCATCTTCAAATACTTGATTCCACACCATCGGCTGGATTTGATGGATTTTTGAACAAGGTTCCATATCCCAGGGACTATCAAATATAAAACGATTGTCCATCAAGCGCTCAAGAGAACGCTTGACCTTCTCATAGTCTTTTGAACAGTGAGACAAGATATAGTCACGACATTAGTTCCCATCGACTCTTTCAAAAAATTGTCTTCTTTCTTCTTTCATTATCTATTACCAGAAAAAGAACTACTTAAAAAGCAGTTCTTTTGTCTTTCCCATTACACTTTCCTTTTCTACATAGATGACGACTCCTTTTGCAATCTGCAAAGAGATCAAGTCATCTTTGATAGAAATGATTTTTCCATGAATTCCAGACAACAACAACACTTCATCACCAGATGTTAAAGAAGCTAAATACTCTTGTCGTTGCTCCATCTGTTTGCGAAGCAACTTTTGCTGACGAATAGAATGAAAGCTTGACAGTAAAAGGGGGCTCACTGCCAAGACAATCACTATCCCATAAAACAATGTCGTATCCATTAAGCTAGAATCTTAAGCCAGCTTCCGATAATTCCGATGATAACTGTTAAAATAACGAGTTTATATGTTGTCCATTTCTTTTCTTTGATCAAGTAGTAAACTAAAAGTGTAAATAGGGCTGGTAGAAGAGCTGGAGCAACCTTATCAAGCATTCCCTGAATACTGACAATACTTTGTTTAGCGTCTGCTTTAACTTCCCCTGCAGCAAAGGTTATCGGCACCATAATCTTAACAGATGTCGCTGCCAAACCAGCAATTACGGTTACACCGATAATATTGGCAATACGAGAAATCGTTGCCATCTGTTCGCTTAGTTTATCAATCACAGTTGTTCCTAGTTTGTATCCATACAGACCAGTTGACAATTTAATCGCTGTCAAAATCGTATTCATCGCAAGGAAGAACAAGATTGGACCGACAACCAAGCCTTCTTGAGCAAACGAAGCTGCGATGGTTGAGAACAATGGAGCTAAACAGAATTGAGAAAGAGAATCCCCAATACCTGCCAATGGTCCCATCAAGGCCATCTTGATGCTACGTGTTTCTTTTGCTGGTCGGCCATTTTCCAACATTACAAGGTGTAAGCTGGTAATAAAAGGTAGGAAGTGTGGGTTGGTATTATAGAATTCACAGTTTTCTTCCAAGGCTTGGTAGAAACCTTCCTGATCCTCTCCATAGTGTTTTTTCAAAGCAGGATACATTACATTGGCATATCCCAACCCTTGATAGTTACTATAGTTAAATCCATTTTGTAAAAAGAATGCCCGCAAAGACGTTTTAAGATAATCACGTTTTGTTAATTTGTTAGATCCAGTCATCGTGTGCTTCCTCCTCTACCGCATGATCCGCTGTTTTTGGCTTGTTATAAAATTCAATCAAAGCAAAGATAGTACCTACAATTGCAATACCAATTGTTGGGATGTTTAGATAAGCTGCACAAACATATCCCAACAAGACAAATGGAATCAACTCTTTCTTAGCCATCACTGACAAGATCATTGCAAAACCGATAGCTGGGAGCATTTTACCAGCAACTGTCAAACCTGTAAGCAATACCGGTGGAATGTAGTCTACGAGTTTCAACAAGGTATCCATTGAAAGGGCACCCAAGCAACCCAAGGTAAATCCAATAAAAGCAAACAACCAAATTGTTGCATTTAGAGTGAACTTGAATTTCTTCAAATTATGGTTTTTCAAGTGCTTCATCGCTGTTTCAGGCGCCCCAGCACGTACAGTGTAGGCGAAAGTTTGTAAGAATTGAATCGCCACAGCAATCGGAGTAGAGAGGGCAAGAGCCGCTTCTGGACTGACTTTACCAGCACTAGTGATAGCCATCAAGGTACCAAAGATACCAGGTCCGATTGGGTTTGGTGGAACAGTACCTCCAGCACCAACACCGAATCCCATATAAGCCAATTCACCAATAGCTCCCATTGCAAGAGCAGTAGGCAAATCACCTAGAATAATTCCGACACCAAATGACAGAACAATACATCTATTGGTGTAAATTCCTAATAGCATCCCACTAAAACAGAAAGCTGTCCATAATCCAATTAAAATCGCTTGAAATACATTAATCGACATAACGATCTCCTCTTTTAAATATAGTCCAGAATGTTGACTTCAACAGCCCCATCATTTCCTGTTGGAGTTGTTTTCGTATTAAATGTTACTTGATAAGTTTGGTTCAATTCCTTGAGGGCTGCCTTGTCCTCTTCACCCAGGAAGATGGAGCGTGTCACTTGCTCTTTACCAGGGGCATTGTGAATGTTCCCAATATTGATTTCTTTGATAGGGACACCACCTTCTACCAAGGTTAAAGCGTCCTCCACATCCTTTACAACGATAAAAATTGTTTGCGCAGGATTAGCCTTGTGAATGATATCAATCACCTTTTGCAAAGGGAAGAAACGCATGGCAACTGAGTCTGGCACAACTGTTTTCATCAGAGTTTGTTGCATCTTGTCCGTGCTCACTTCGTCATTGGCAACAATGACCGTATTACAACCTAAGTATTTTACCCAAAGTTGTCCTTGCCCATGAATCAACCGTTCATCGATACGGGTCATAATAATATTTGGCGTTGTCATATTTCTCCTCCTACCAATATAGGTTCCAGTCTTTGTAGAAACGGATAAGGGCTTCTAGGTAATAGTAGTCACCCCAGATATTGCCTTCGTCCACTCCTTTACCTGAATGCCATGAGTACACACCGTGGAGGAGACTTGTCCCACCAGGGGTAAATTGATCATTTGCATAATGTTCGATCAAGGAACGAAGCATGGCATGCATAGCATGTTTATAAATATCTTTGTCAGCATCCACCTCTGGGAGATGTTTTAGCATTTCATGAATCCCACAGACGGCGATAGCTGTTGCTGAAGAATCTCGTGATTGATCACTACCATCATTAAAAATCAAATCCCAATAAGAAACATGATCTTTTGGCAGACGATTCAAGAAATAATTGGTTACACCCTTAAACAAGTCAAAGCAGGACTCGTCTTTCAGGTGACGATAAGTCAAAGGAATACCATAGACTCCCCATGATTGACCACGTGCCCAGCATGAATCATCACTATACCCTTGTCTCGTTACACCTTTAAGGGGTTGGCCTGTCTCAGGATCAAAATAGAAGGTATGGAAGGACGAAGCGTCATCACGGATTACATTATTAGCTGAAGCATAGAAATGACTTTCTGCAATATCGTAGTATTTTTGATCGCCAGTTTCTTGATAAGCAAAGAACAAGAGCTGGATGTTGAGCAAGCAATCGATAATCAAACGGTAATGCTCTTTCTTGCCCAAGTCTCCCCAAGCTTGAATAAAGCCACCTTTTTCTTGATAGCGTTCAATCAACTTATCTGTAGCTTTCAAGGCCGCTTCTCTAGCCTCTCCATTTCCATTTATCTTATATTCAGCCATACAAGACGGTGTGTATAAGAAACCGAGATCATGGTGGTCCAATTCTACTCTCTTATTGATACGATCCAGGAAAGAAAGAACATTTTTATGAGCGATGTTTTTAAATGCATCCTGTTGACTGTATTCATAAGCCAACCACAGTTCTCCTGTCCAGAAACCATTGGTCCATTCCGTGTTATCCATGATTGGATAGACATTATTAAAGGTAGCTGGCGTCGGGAAATCTTCCTTGAAATAGTCAAGGTTGAGTTCTAACTGCCGAATAACCTTATCAATTGCCTGGTCGACTTCTTCTTTCGTCAGAAGTGGTACTTCTAAGAAGCGCTCAGGCGATTTTATTTCTTCAATCGTAACCTTTTTTATCATTCTTTTACCCTTTAAATACCCGATTCGAAATCTTCTTCCTCTGCCTCTGCATCCGTTGAAAACAATTCTTTACCATTTACGACTCCGCTCTGGGCCGCCGCTACTGATTTATTAACAACCTCATCAAAGCTATGAGCCATTCTAGCAAAGACTGCTTCCATTAACATGGCTAAGTTCAAACCCGAGAGAACATTCATTATTTTAGCTGGATTTTCTCCCATTATAGTAGAAGAAACCTTGAATGGCGATCCTCCCAAGAGGTCACTTAGGATTAAAACTTCTTCTTCATTTGAAATTGCAAGTAAGATTTTTTGCTTGAGTTCATCTGCTGACATTCCTTCCACAAAGTCAATCGCCTCCACATTTTCTTGATTGCCTGCAATCAATTGTAAAGAACTATAAATCCCTGTGGCAAAATGTCCATGCCCTACAAGTACAATTTTCATCTTTTCTCCTTTCTTGTTTGAGTTTACCGGTTTACTTTACATTTCCCATTGTAACCCTTTATTTTTATCTTGTCAATAGTTTTTTTAAAAAAATATTAGCGCTTTCATTGCTTATTTAACCATTATAATAGACAGGAATTTCAAAATCTTCCGTTTTTTTAGGGAAACAAAGATTTTTGGAAATAAAAATATTTAATTATTGACAAAACCGGTTTACTAGAATATAATTTGGTTATAGAGAAGTCTTAACAAATTTGAAAGGAAGTATCAAATGACAAATACATCATTCTCAATTGAGCAGTTTTCTTTAAAAGGAAAAATTGCTCTCATCACCGGCGCTTCTTATGGAATTGGATTTGCTATTGCCAAATCCTACGCTGAGGCCGGCGCTACTATTGTCTTTAACGATATCAATCAAGACCTGGTCAATAAAGGGATTGAAGCTTATCGTGAAGTTGGCATCGAAGCCTATGGATATGTCTGTGACGTGACAGACGAGAACGGTATCCAAGCCATGGTCAAGCAAATCGAACAAGAGGTTGGTGTCATTGACATCCTCGTTAATAATGCTGGTATTATCCGCCGAGTTCCAATGTGCGAAATGAGCGCCGCTGATTTCCGTAAGGTCATCGATATTGACTTAAACGCACCATTTATCGTTTCAAAGGCAGTTATTCCTTCTATGATAAAGAAAGGGCATGGAAAGATTATCAATATTTGTTCGATGATGAGCGAACTGGGACGTGAAACAGTTAGCGCTTATGCTGCCGCTAAAGGGGGCTTGAAAATGTTGACCCGCAACATTGCATCTGAATACGGTGGAGCCAATATCCAATGTAACGGAATTGGACCGGGTTATATTGCCACTCCTCAAACAGCACCTCTTCGTGAGTTGCAAGAAGATGGTTCTCGCCACCCATTTGACCAGTTCATCATTGCAAAAACACCTGCTGCACGTTGGGGAAATCCTGAAGATTTGATGGGCCCTGCTGTCTTTCTCGCTAGTGATGCCAGCAATTTTGTCAATGGCCACATCCTATATGTAGATGGCGGTATCTTAGCCTACATCGGAAAACAACCTGAGTAAAAATAGAAAGAAGATCTTATGAAAATCGCATTAATCAATGAAAATAGTCAAGCTAGCAAGAATCACATTATTTACGATAGTCTGAAAGAAGCAACAGATAAAAAAGGCTACCAATTATTTAACTATGGTATGCGTGGAGAAGAAGGTGAAAACCCATTAACATACGTACAAAACGGCTTAATGGCTGCCATCCTTTTAAATACAAAAGCAGTCGACTTTGTTGTTACCGGCTGTGGTACGGGTGTAGGAGCTATGCTTGCTTTAAACAGCTTCCCTGGTGTTGTCTGTGGTCTAGCAGTGGACCCAACTGACGCTTACCTTTATTCTCAAATCAATGGTGGTAACGCCTTGTCTATCCCTTATGCCAAAGGATTTGGTTGGGGGGCAGAATTGACCCTCAAATTGATGTTTGAACGCTTATTTGCTGAAGAAATGGGCGGTGGCTACCCAAGAGAACGTGTAATCCCTGAACAACGCAACGCTCGTATCTTAAACGAGGTGAAACAAATCACCCACAATGATTTGATAACCATCCTTAAAACAATCGACCAAGACTTCCTCAAAGACACCATCTCTGGCAAATACTTCCAAGAATACTTCTTTGAAAACTGCCAAGATGATGAAGTCGCTGCTTATTTGAAAGAAGTATTAGCCAAGTAAAGCTATTCTAAACCAGAAAGGAACTAATGGATGATGAAAATCTTACTGTTTGGCGAACCATTAATTCGAATCTCACCATTAGATGCCACCAGTATCGGCGATCATGTTGCCAGTTCGACTTATTTTGGCGGATCAGAAATTAATATCGCTTGTAATTTGCAAGCCCTGGGTATCTCAACGAAAGTCTTTACCGCACTCCCTGCCAACGAGATTGGAGATCGTTTTATTACATTCTTGAAACAGCACCAAATCGATACCAGTTCAATCTATCGGCTTGGCGATCGAATCGGCCTCTACTATTTGGAGAACGGCTTTGGTTGTCGTCAAAGTGAAGTTTTCTACGACCGCAAACATACGAGTATCAGCCAGATTCGCCCAAACATGCTAGATATGGATTCTCTCTTTCAGGGGATTAGCCATTTTCATTTCAGTGGAATCACCGTAGCTATCGGTCAAGAGGTCCGTACGCTCCTTCTCCTACTCTTGGAAGAAGCCAAGCGCCGAGGGATTATCATTTCAATGGATCTCAATCTGAGAACAAAGATGATTTCAGTCCTAGAAGCTAAGTATGAATTTTCTAAGTTTGCTCGTTTCGCTGATTATTGCTTTGGTATTGATCCTCTCATGATTGATGAACAAAATCTAGAGATGTTTCCAAGAGACAGTGCCAGCCTAAAAGAGGTGGAAAATCGCATGCGACTTTTAAAAGAAACCTATGGTTTCAAGGCCATTTTCCATACCCTCCGCTCTAGTGATGAGCAAGACAAAAATGTCTATCAGGCCTATGCTCTGGGAGAACGATTTGAAGAGTCTGTCCAACTAAAAACTGCAGTCTATCAACGAGTTGGTAGCGGGGATGCCTTTATATCTGGTGCCCTTTACCAACTACTCCATCATTCCTCCCTAAAAACTACCATTGACTTTGCAGTTGCCAGTGCCACTCTCAAATGCACTCTCCCAGGAGACCACCTCTCCACTTCGGCAGCTAGTATTGAAAAATTACTGGCAAATACACAAGATATCATTCGTTAGGAGAATTACATGACCAAATCAGATACGATTATTGAACTAAAAAAACAAAAAATTGTCGCTGTTATTCGAGGAAATACAAAGGAAGAGGGACTACAAGCCTCGATTGCTTGTATCAAGGGCGGTATCAAGGCAATTGAAATCGCCTATACCAATCAGTATGCAGGGCAAATCATCAAGGAACTTGTAGACTTGTATCAGGACGATCAAAGTGTTTGTATCGGTGCAGGTACTGTGCTTGATGCCGTAACCGCTAGAGATGCCATTCTAGCCGGAGCAAATTACGTTGTTTCTCCATCTTTCCATGCTGAAACTGCAAAAATGTGCAATCTCTACAGCACACCGTACATTCCAGGCTGTATTACCCTCACAGAGATAACGACTGCACTTGAAGCCGGTAGTGAAATCATCAAACTCTTCCCAGGTAGTGCTCTCAGTCCATCATATATCTCTGCAGTCAAGGCGCCGATCCCACAAGTTTCCGTAATGGTAACCGGAGGAGTCGGCCTAAACAACATCCCTCAATGGTTCGCTGCTGGTGCAGACGCCGTTGGAATTGGTGGCGAACTCAATAAACTCGCTTCCCAAGGCGACTTTGACCGCATCAGTGAGATTGCCCAACAGTATGTTACACTCAGATAAAATGAAGTGAAAAATCCGAAGATATTTGGCCTTCTTCGGATTTTTTCTATTTTCCACAGTTTCATGTGATTCATCTAGATGATGAGCATATCAGTTGTTCTTTCCTCTGCGGAACAGATAAACTGCCCCAAGTAGCAAGAGCCCTAGACTTGCTAAGATTGACTGACCTTCTCCTGTCTGAGGGAGATTCTTTTGATCCGAATGGTTCTTTTCTTCTTCAGATTTTTCCTTTTCTTTTGAATCCTGAGTTTGTGGTTGAGCTGCTTGTTCTAGCTTTTTAAAGACTTCCTGATCTGGCGCTGATTCCTGGGTTTCAGGATTATAGTAGGCAACCTTATAGTTATCCCCTTCTTTTCGAATGGTATAGACTCCACGTTTCAAGACTTGGAATTGGTTGGAAATAGTAGAGACAGAATCATCATATTTCACAATGCCCCAAACTCCTTGTTTGGCATCATAAACAGACTGAAGGGTTTCGTTATTTTCGATGAGGCTACTTTCTAACTCTTTTACCATTTGATTGAAGGTGGCACGATCCACGTTAGGGATGAGCATATAGCCATAAGAATCTCCTTTTTGCTTATGAGCCTGACTAATCGTAAGAAATTCATTTTCAACTTCCTTGTCTGACTGTCCTTCATTAATATCCTTCCATGCTCCCTTTTGGACAGCCTTACTCATACTGATTGAACTCTTCTTAAAGAAAAAGTAACCAATATTCTTTTTCGAATCGGACGATTCTAAAAAGACACTTTGGGTTTCAGGATAATCCTTTTCTTGTTCTGTGAGGGAGGCTTCTTTATCATTGACATAGACTTTATATGGATTACTTGATTCCAGTTTTCTCTGGTCAATTGTAGTTACAGCAGTATCTTTTGAAGTGTTTTGGATATTGCTTCCTAAAAAGGCGATCTTATCCTTCAGCATAAACCAGCTCTTATGAGCAGTCAATGTTTGATTCCAGTTAGTGAAATCCATGGTTGCTGTCGCATTGGCCTCATCTAGTTTGCTCGTTCCAACGAAAGCAGACGGTAGAACTTTACCTGTATCGCTATCCGATCTCTTAGCGTCCGTCTCTGTCGTACCAGGCATCTTATAGGGATTGACTGTTGGCCAGTAGCCATCGCTATAGTGACTTAAATCGCCATTGTAAAGATAGAACATCCCATCACTCGTATACCAACCACGTTTGTTTTCCTTGTTCATGTGTTCGTAATTCAAAGTACGACTGGAAAAGAGTGACAAGCCAAATCCAAACCCTTTCTCTGCATTGTACATGGCTGTTTTATCCATCTTATTAAAGGCAGATAGGTAACTTGTTCTTGGAACACTTGCGACTCCTGCATCGCTTAACAAGGATTGCATCAAACTGATATCCTTATAAGTTTTCAAATTCTTAAAGACATCATAATAACTATCCGATTGAACAATGGTCTTTACAAGGCTCTGCAAACGTTGTTTGGTTTCTCCTTCAGACATATCCGCTATCCGATGAATCCCTCTCAGTACTTCTACCGCGGCCACATGCCCCTCGCTATTAGCACGACTGATAGAGCGTCCACGACTCATATCCATCAGCTCTCCATTCACCAGCAAAGGAGCAAACGATTTATCAATCCAGTGGTACATGGTTTGCATTTTATCTTTATCAATTGGACTCTTGGTCTTTTGAATGACTGGCAACAGTTGAGAAAGGCCATCAATCAAGACATTCCCATAAGCACCCGTATAGGCAACATTGGTGTGGTCGATATAAGATCCATCCTGATAAAAACCTTCACCTTGGTCTACCAACTTGAACACTTGCTCAATCGAACGAATGGTAGAAGAAATTTCTTGGTCATCCTTGCGCAGTAAACCAGCTATCACTTTTACCCTTCCCATATCCACTAAGTTTCCACCTAGAGCCTTAAATGGGTTATCAGTCGTCTTTCGGAAATGTTCGGGATCTGGCACAAATTTTTCAATCACATCTGTATATTTTTTTATTTCCTCATCTGAGAAGTATTCTTTCATCAGAGACAAAGTGTTGTTGATGGCACGAGGTGTACCGATTTCATAATCCCACCAGTTCCCAACAATGCTCTCTTCACTATTGTAGACATGTTTATGCATCCATTCCATGGAATCCCTGACTGTTCGAATGACGGTTTCATCTTGATAATAACGAGAAGAAGGATTGGTCACTTGCTTGGCCATCTCCTCTAATTTCCGATAAGTGGCAGTCAGATTCGCAGACGTTTTATAATTTGAAAATTTTTCCCACAAATAGGTGCGGTCCGCCTGACTTGAAATACTGGATAGGCTATCAGCTACCTTTCCTTCCAGCTCCTGATTTAACTTGGCCATCTGTTCATTTTTAGAATCATAGTATTGATTCCCAGCGATGATGCCATTCCAGTCATCCAAACGGTCTGTGTATGCATCCTTAACAGAGGCTAGAATCTTCAAAGGAATCTTTTTCACTTCCTTACCATCTTTACTGACAATGACATTGGTTGTCCCTTCCTTAAGAGGTTCTAAAAGTCCATTTTTGACTGAAGCAACGTCAGGATTTTCTACCTTATAAGTATAGTCCGCAAGAGCAAAAACATGTTTTTTCCCAATTGGTAAATCAATCTTTTCCTCAAGCTGTTTATCTGTTTGAGAATCCTCAGAAGGCTGGTCTGCTACCTCTACCAGCTCAATATCCTTAAAGGAAACAGTCCCTGTTCCCGTTTCATAGAATAACTCCAGCTTGACTTTATCAACATCTAAAGTCGGGCTATAGTCTGCTTCAATAGTCTGCCAGTCCTTTGTTCCTGACGTCGTTGCAGAATTCCACAATTGCTTGTCCTTACCACTTTCCTCAATGATACGAACCTTGGCAATCCCGACTTTATTATCTGTTTTAATCTTGAAACGCAGTTTATACTTTTTCTTAGCTTCAATAGGGACCATACGGTGAATCACTGCCCTTAGTTTCTCAGAACTTGAGATAGTGACAGCCCCATCCTTGGCTTCAATGACTCGAGTTGAGGCACCTGAAGAACTATTCTTCTGGTCTACCCAAGCTGACCACCCCTGGGCTTTGCTTCCTGTCCAAGGACTGCTTCCGTTCTCCGTCTGACTAAAATCACCATTTTCAACTAAATTCTTGGCATCCCTTTGCTGATACTGAACTTCCTTCTGGCTTTGCTGAATGGTATTCGTAGTCGTTTCTTCCGCTCCAACTGTCATATAATGGTTTAATAAAAATCCTGATAAAACAAGTGAAGACAAACTCACAATGAGTTTCTTTGTTTTTGTTTGCATGTATACACTCCAATAAACATATTGTAAAATCAATAGGAACTAAATCTCAAATTAGAGATTTATAGCAGCTAAGTAAACCGGTTTAATTAAATCATACCATTTTAAAAGTTATTTGTAAACGATTTCTATCATATCAGGGGCCTATTTTTCAACAACTTCTTCCATCCGACTCGACGAAAAGGGTAAAAACTGTTACAATGTAGAAAAAGAAAAGAGGCCCTCATGACCAGTATATATGATTTTTCCGTTTTGAACCAAAACAACCAAGCAACTCCCCTGGAGGGCTATCGTGGCAAGGTTCTCTTGATTGTCAACACTGCTACAGGATGTGGTTTAACGCCCCAGTACCAGGGACTTCAAGAACTCTATGAACGCTATCAAGATCAGGGCTTTGAAATCCTAGATTTCCCTTGCAATCAGTTTATGGGACAAGCACCCGGCAGCGCAGAGGAAATCAATAGCTTCTGCAGTCTACACTACCAGACCACTTTTCCTCGCTTTGCCAAGATCAAGGTCAACGGCAAGGAAGCAGATCCTCTTTATGTTTGGCTAAAAGACCAGAAGTCTGGCCCGCTAGGAAAACGAATCGAATGGAATTTTGCTAAATTTCTCATTGGTCGAGATGGGCAAGTCCTTGAGCGCTTCTCCTCCAAAACAGACCCCAAAACTATTCAAGAGCCTCTCCAAAAGATCCTCTAATTTCTTTTTAAAACGTGTCCTTTCATTTAGTTTGAGACTTGAAAGGATGCTTTTTTTCTTTAAAAAGTAACTGATTTTCTTTAATTTATACTTATTTTTTGCTTTTTCGCTATTGCAATTCTTTTATTAATTTAGTATATTTGTTATATTAAAAGTTTTCAGTCATTTTAAGGGAGAAATGACCTTTTAAATTTTTTTATCTTAAAATGAAAGCGCTTTATAAACAGGAGGTAAGGTGGCTTACAAATTATCAGAGAGTTTTTTCATTAAATCAAGTTGTAACCAAGTCAGACTTGGGCTTGGGCAGTAGCTGACTGCCTTTCTAAAAACTAGGAGTATATTATGAATCGATACCTTTTTGAAAAAGGGCAAACATTTAGCATTCGGAAGTTGACTGTAGGTGTGGCCTCTGTTATCGTGGGACTGGCATTTTTTGCTTCTGGAACCGTGCGTGCAGACGAAATGTCTCCTGCCACGACATCCAATTTAGATCAGCAAATGAAACAAGTAGCAGATATAGAAGAGACCAAGGCTGAACCAGTCAAAGAAGAAGACCGTGTAGAAGCTGAAAAACAAGAAACACCTGCTGCCGATACCAACAGTGCTGACTTGCTCCCTGAAGACATTCAGGACCGTGCCTATCCAGACACACCTGTCAAAGAACTCGATACAACTACTATCGTTGACCAGAAAGCTAGTCCAAAAGTAGAAACTAAGAGCATTCTAAAGGACAAGGAAGAAGTTCCAAAAGAAACTGAGAACGGAAACCGTGCCATCATTAACGGTGGACAAGACCTCAAACACATCAACTATGAGGGACAACCTGCTACTGCTGCTACTATGGTTTACAGCACTTACAACGCAGGGGAGCAACGCTACCTCGTTTCAGGATCTGGTATCTTTGTTGCACCTAATTTGATTCTTACCGTTGCTCATAACTTCCTAGAGGCCAATAAAGAAACTGGCGAAGGTCACATTCGTGGTGGAAAATCTGCCCAGTTCTACTATAACGTTGGTTCAAACAGCGAAAAGAAAAACTCACTACCATCTTCTGGAACTACGGTTTTATTCAGAGAAAAGGACATCCATTTCTGGAATAAGAAAGAGTTTGGAAAAGGCTATAAGAACGACCTTGCTCTTGTAGAAGCTCCTATTCCTCTTCCAATTGCTAGTCCAAACAAAGCAGCAACCTTTGCGCCTTTAGCGGAGCACAAGACGCATCAGCCGGGAGAAGCCATCAGTACGATTGGTTACCCAACTGACTCGAGCTCAAAAGAACTGAAACAACCTATCCTAGCCGGTCAGCTTTACAAGGCAGATGGGACCATCCGATCTGTTGAGTCCTATGATGATAAGGGAACAACCGGTATTACCTATAAAACCACTTCTGTATCTGGTTTGTCTGGTGGCGGAATTGTAGACAGCCAAGGAAAAGTTCTGGGTGTTCACCAACACGGAACCGTTGACAATGGTGTCGCTGAAAAGGATCGCTTTGGTGGCGGACTCGTCCTTTCACCTGAACAACTGAAATGGGTGAAGGACATGATTGCCAAGTATGGTGTGAAAGGCTGGTACCAAGGTGATAACGGAAATCGTTACTACTTTACCGATGAAGGACGTATGCTTCGGAATGAGAAAGCTGTGATCGGAAGCAACGAATATTCCTTTAACCAAGATGGTATTGCTACCTTGACCAAGGGAGTTGAGTACGGTCGTGTGGTTATCCAACACGAAGACGAAGAAGGAAATCCTGTCAAAGATAATGACACCTTTATCGAACAGACAGCTGTTGATTCGCCATTTGATTATAATTTCAAAAAAGAAATCGAGAAAACGGACTTCTATCAGAAGAATAAAGACAAATACGAAATTGTATCCATTGATGGCGTAGCAGTCAATAAACAGCTAAAAGATACTTGGGCTGAAGATCACAATGTTGTCAGCAAAGCGCCTGCCGGTACACGTGTTATCAAGGTGATCTATAAAGTCAACAAAGGCTCCTTCAAAGTTTACTACCGTCAAAAAGGAACCACTACTGAACTAGCGGAAGCGACAGTTGATAACAATGACGGCCAAGAGTATGATGTTTCCTTTGTCAACACTTTCCATGCAAAAGGCATTACTGGTTTCCGTCCAGTAAAAGCTAGTTTGGAAGCAACTATCCAGCAAAAAGGGGTGAATGAGGTCGTCTTTGAATACGAGCCAATCGCTAATACAGCCAATCCAACGACACCGACTCCACCAGTCGCTCATCCAGAAGATAAGGAAACTGAGATTGGCAACCATGGACCTCTTCCAAGCAAGGCTCAACTTGATTACCACAAGGAAGAATTGGCAGCCTTCATCCACTACGGAATGAACACCTATACCAATTCTGAATGGGGAAATGGGAAAGAAGACCCTCGATACTTCAATCCAACCAACTTGGATACTGACCAGTGGATTCGCACTCTGAAGGAAACGGGCTTCAAACGAACCATTATGGTTGTTAAACACCACGACGGATTCGTTGCTTACCCATCTAAATACACCAACCATACCGTAGCTGCTAGCCCATGGAAAGATGGAAAGGGTGACCTTCTCGAAGAAGTTTCCAAGTCTGCTAGCAAGTACGACATGAACATGGGTGTTTACCTATCACCATGGGATGCCAATCATCCAAAATACCATGTTGCAACCGAAAAGGAATACAACCAATACTATCTCAACCAACTGAAAGAAATCCTTGGTAATCCGAAATACGGTAACAAAGGGAAATTTATCGAGGTTTGGATGGACGGTGCGCGTGGTAGCGGTGCCCAAAAAGTAACCTATACCTTTGATGAATGGTTCAAATACATCAAAGAAGCCGAAGGAGATATCGCTATCTTCTCTGCTCAACCAACAAGCGTTCGCTGGATCGGAAATGAACGAGGTATCGCAGGTGACCCTGTCTGGCATAAAGTCAAAAGGGCCAACATCACAGACGATGTGAAAAACGAATACCTCAACCATGGTGACCCTGATGGTGATATGTACTCTGTAGGGGAAGCTGACGTTTCGATCCGTTCGGGCTGGTTCTATCATGACAACCAACAGCCAAAATCACTCAAAGAGCTGATGGACATCTACTTCAAGTCTGTTGGTCGTGGAACGCCACTCCTTCTCAATATTCCACCAAATAAAGAAGGAAAATTCGCAGATACAGATGTGGCTCGCTTGAAGGAATTCAAAGCAACTCTAGACCAAATGTATGCGACTGACTTTGCCAAAGGTGCCACCGTAACAGCAAGTTCTACTCGTCAAAACCACCTTTACAAAGAAAGCCACCTCACAGACGGTAAAGATGACACCAGCTGGGCCCTCTCAAATGATGCCACAACCGGTAGCTTTACAGTCGATTTGGGGCAAAAGAGACGCTTTGACGTCGTTGAACTCAAGGAAGACATCGCCAAAGGGCAACGTATCTCTGGTTTCAAGATTGAAGTCGAAATCAACGGACGTTGGGTGACTTACGGCGAAGGTTCGACCGTTGGTTACCGTCGCTTGGTTCAAGGAAAACCTGTAGAGACACAAAAAATCCGTGTAACCATCACCGGTGCTCAAGCAACTCCTATCTTGACCAACTTCTCAGTCTACAAGACACCAAGCAGCATTGAAAAGACAGATGGCTACCCTCTTGGACTGGAATACCACTCAAACACAACGGCAGATACAGCCGGAACAACTTGGTACAATGAATCTGAAGGTGTTCGTGGCACTTCTATGTGGACCAATCAAAAAGATGCCAAAGTAAGCTATACCTTCACAGGAACCAAGGCCTATGTCGTCTCTACGGTCGATCCAGGTCATGGAGAAATGTCCGTCTACGTTGATGGTCAAAAGGTTGCAGATGTGCAAACTAAGAATGCTAGCCGTAAACGTAGCCAAAAAGTCTTTGAGACAGGCGATTTAGCACCAGGTCAACACACTATTACTCTTGTAAACAAAACAGGCGAACCAATTGCTACAGAAGGAATCTACACCCTAAACAATGATAGTAAAGGAATGTTTGAACTCGAGTCTACCAACTACGAAGTCGAAAAAGGAAAACCAGTCACTGTTAAGATTAAACGTGTTGGTGGAAGCAAGGGGACTGCTACTGTGCGCTTCATCACGGAACCTGGAACTGGAGTTCACGGTAAAGTTTACCAAGATACAACTCAAGATGTGACCTTTAAAGACGGAGAAACAGAAAAGACTGTGACCATCCCAACGATTGACTTTACAGAACAAGCCGACTCTGTCTTTGACTTCAAAGCTAAGCTCACTTCTGTCACTGATGGTGCCCTGCTCGGTTTCGCTACCGATGCAACCATCCAAGTGATGAAAGCTGAATTGCTGATCAAGGATCAAACAAGTTACGATGACCAAGCTAGTCAGTTGGATTACAGTCCTGGCTGGAACCATGAAACTAATTCGGCAGACAAGTACCAAAAAACGGAGTCTTGGGCTTCCTTTGGTCGCTTAACTGATGAGCAAAAGAAAAAGACAACTGTCACAGCCTACTTCTACGGTACTGGACTTGATATCAAGGGCTATGTCGATCCAAATCATGGTATCTACAAAGTCTTCCTAGATGGCAAAGAAGTTCCTTACCAAGAGGGCATGGGAAATGCTTCAACTATTGATGGTAAGAAATACTTTAGTGGTCGTGCAGCCCAACGCCAAGGCAATCAAACTCTGGTTAGCCTAAAAGGTCTGGACGAAAACTTGCACGCAGTTACCCTTCAACTAGATCCTGATCGAAACGATTTGTCTCAAAATATCGGTATTCAAGTGGACCAATTTATCACTCGTGGCGAAGGTAGCGAACTCTACAGCAAGGCAGATATCATCCAGTCTATCTCTAAATGGAAAGACGATCTGTCCAACTTTGACCCAGCAGGCTTGAAAAATACGGCCACTGCACGCCAAGCTTTCCAAGCAAATCTAGAAAAATTGAGAAACCAACTCAGTGCTGATGCAGTGGATGTTCAAGAAGTCATGTTGACAGTCAGTGCCCTACAAGATATCCTATCCAAGGATGAGAACTATCAAAGAGGCCAAGAGGAGCCTAGTCCAGAGCAACCGGAACAGCCAGAAGAACCTGAGAAACCTGACCAGCCTGAGCAACCAGCCGAACCAAAACAACCGGAAATTGAGTACGATAAGGCTATGGACAGCTTGACGAAAGCTATCGAGAAAAAAGTCGCTGAACTTGGATCCAACAAGGAAGCTAAGAAGCAATTGTTAGCAATTGCTGACCAAGCCATTGCTGCAATCCAAGAAGCTAAAACTCAGGAAGCAGTCAATCAAGCGCTAGAAACTGCTCTCGAACAAATCAGCAAGCTCGAAGCAGCTCAGCCTGAGAAACCTGCTCAACCTGAAAAACCAGTTCAACCTGAGAAACCTACTCAACCGGAAAAGCCTGCTGAGCCCGAAAAGCCTGCTCAGCCTGAGAAACCGGCGCAACCGGAAAAGCCTGCTCAGCCTGAAAAACCTGCTCAACCTGAGAAACCTGCTCAGCCTGAAAAGCCAGCTCAACCTGACCCAGCAGGCTTGACC
>NZ_JATR01000027.1:0-23279 GCF_000526075.1 Streptococcus sp. SR1 | reverse complement strand
GATTAAAACCACACGACGATAGATGGGTTGTAGATTATATGTGTAATTTTTCAAGCGAAGAAAGTTTCGAAGTTGTCAGCAACATCTACGAAAATCCAGAGATTTTGGAGGTAGAAGAATGAAACCAAAAAAATATCCATATTCAGGTTCTCAAAACACAAACAGCAAACAAGACAGACTTAGTCTGATTGAGGTTATAAAATACGAAACAATTAATGTATCAATTGTAATTAGGGAAGGGGATAATAGTGAGATATTAGCAAAATGTGTAATTCGTGCTTATGGCGAAACATTATCATTTATAGCAACATTGCCAGTAAAAGGAACCGGGCTTTCGAAACAGAAGCAAGCATTATTTAAAATCAGGCTTTATCAAAGAATTGAAAAAATGGGGAGCAAGAAACTTTTAGAAATCAATCGTTTCATTTGGTCGAACATGTGCCTGGAAGAATTTAACAAAATAGTTACTCAGAAAGGAGGTTCATAGCATGCAGCTAAGATTGAAAGAACTTAGAGAGGACCTAGGGCCCTCTGTCAAAGATATGGCTAGGGATACGGGTGTTTCACAAAATACAATTCACTTGTATGAGAGAGGTGGATATCCGTCCATAAAGCAAATTGAAATGATTGCTAAAACCTATGATGTGAATCCTGCTTGGTTAGTTGGATGGGTAGATGATGCAATGCAACCTGCAATTCAGGTAGTTGAGAAAATTATATACAAAGAAAGTCCAACAGCAAGATTGCCAGATTATCACAATAACAATAACGACGGTAAAATTATCAAATGGGTTAAATCCAAAAGATACATGGGAGGTAAGGCTTGGTCAAAAAGAACTTAACAAAAGCACGAAGGGATTATCTCGAGTTTGAACTCGATGATAAATATTTAAAGATTGATAAACTTATCGGTCAACGAAGGCATGAGTTGGAACGATTGTACGAGGTTAAACATCTTACTGTTCCTGGTATTGATGATACTGGAGCAAGTGGCAGTGGGACATTCGTCAACAGGTCAGAGAATCTAGCGGTTGCTTATGCAAGCGATCCTATGATTTTAAGATTAGAAAATCTCCAAAACGCTATTTCCCAATTACTAGAGAATCTAGAACCAGATGACAAAAAAATCTTTTATCTTCGCTGGGGGGAACATACTGGATACGACTGGATTCAAGTTTGGCACATCATGGAGAACGGAGAAACTGGGTACTTATATAGACACAGCAAGCAGATTTACAGAAGACGTGAAGTTATTCTAGACACACTTTCAAATTTGCTCTTTATGTAAAGTTGTCAAAAAAACATATAGAATTGACAAAAACAATGTGGTAAATTAGTATCATGAACAATAGCAGAGAGGAAACCTCTGCTTTTTTTTGTGCACTAAAAAGGAGGTGAGGATATGTGGTAGTTGTCGAACCAATCAGAAATAGAGATGATGTCCAGCTTATGATTGAATGGCTGACGTTGCATAGCGCAGTCAAAGAATCAGATAGACAACGCAACCTCATGCTCTTTCTGTCTGGTGTTAATCTGGGATTTCGTATTGGTGATATCGTTAAACTGAAAGTAAAGCACGTTAAAGGTTGGCATGTCCAGATCGTCGATGAAAAGACAGACAAGCCAACCAAACGAAAGATGCCAAAGAAATTCAAGAATGCTATGAGGCAGTATATCAAAGATAAGAAAGATGAAGATTTCCTCTTTCCAAGCCGAAACGGAAAGCACCAGCATATCAAACCAAACACAGCTTATAAGATTATCAAGAAAGCTGCTGAAGAAGTCGGACTGGAAAACATAGCGACTCACTCAATGAGAAAGACCTTTGGTTTATTTATGTACGAGCAAACTAAGGATGTCGCTCTGATAATGGACCTACTGAACCACTCAAGCCAGAGTATTTCACTGCGATATATTGGCAAAAATCAAGATTCACAAGACCGAGCCATGACGAAGTTTCAAGGCTTTTAATTTTTTTATTTTAATATCAATTCATTGTTTTGAGGTTATGATGATTTCATTCAACACATGCAAGATAAACGCTTGATAAATCTGACTTAAAACTCATGTAGCGAATTCACTAGAATATGTAAAACAAGGAATTGAGATAGCAAAAACAAAGGAGTTTACATAGTTATGAAAGGCATTATTAAAAGACTTTTTAATAAAAGAACCACATCGATAATAAATGATTGAAGTTTCAACAAGAGCAGACCGAACAGAGTTTTACAATTCAGGAGACTGGAGAGAGCTTCGGAAGTTAGCACTTGAACGTGATCACAATGAATGTGTTTGGTGTAAAGCTGAAGGAAGAACTACAACAGACAATCTAGAAGTTGACCACATCAAAGAGCTAGAGTTCTATCCAGAGTTCGCTCTTGATCTCGACAACCTAAGAACTCTTTGTAAGGAATGTCACAATAAACGTCACGGCCGTTTTCAATTTCGAAAATCAAAAAAATTGATTGAGAAAAATTTCAGAACAGATGAATTTTGGGGATGATAACACCCCCCGGTCAAAAAAATCCAGTGTTTTTAAGGTTTTGGGAACCGGTGGGAGGGGTTGACTGTCCAAATTTTTAACAAAAAAATAAAGGGGGTGGGGGGTAATGGAAGAATACTCGGAAAAAAATGTAAAAGAATTAGAAAATCAGCTACTTTCTAAAATCGGCTATTTTAGTCCTAGAAAAAAGGATGCGGTTCAGTATGAAAAAGTCAATCGCTATATTTATCTTGTGAGGTTACTTTATGAGCTGAAAGCTCGTCTGCATGAGGACGGACTTGTCGTCACTGTCCACAATGGCCAACAAAGATTCCAAAAAGCAAATTCTCTCATCAAGGAAATCAACACAACAAGTAATCAGCTTTTGGCTATTGAGCGGTCGTTTGATTTTGAGATTGAGAACTCGCCTGTCGAGAAATCTACGTCTGGAAGTGATCTGTTATGATTTCTCATCCGCTGGTTGATGACTACATCAAAATGGCCGAGAGTGGAGAACTCGTCGTCAACAAGGAAAGAAAGTTGCTGTTTAAAATTATCAAGGAGAAAATTTATCCTCGTGATGATTTGTATTTTGATAATGACTTGATCGACAAGTTCATTCGGTTTGCTGAAAAGAATTTTTTCCCTCTGGCAAAGTACCAACTTTTTTTGGTTCCATTTATTTTTCTTTTTCGGAAGGAAGACGGGGAGCCACACTTCGACGAGTATCTATATACTTTAGCTCGTGGGGGTGGTAAGAATGGTTTCATGTCTGCCAGATCTTCATTTTTCATCAGCCCTCTTTATCCAATCAGAGATTATGATGTAACCATCACCGCTAACTCTGAGAAACAGGGTAAGGTTTCTTTTGAGGAAGTCTATGAGACTATTCAAAGGCGCGGTCTTGAGGACCATTTCTATCTAACTAAAATGTCTATTACAGGTCGAGCGAACAACTCGGTCTTTTCTTTTCGGACCAATAATCCGAAGACTATGGACTCTGCTCGTGATGGCTGTCTTGAGTTTGATGAGATTCACCAGTTTGAAGATGACAAGGCTGTCAAGGTTCAAAGGTCTGGTCTTGGTAAAATTGCTCATGCTCGGACTTTCTACAACGGGACGAATGGATATGTGCGTGAGGGGTTTTACGACAAGCTGATAGAGAAGTCTATGCAAATCTTGAATGGAGAGGTTGATGATTTCAGGCTATTCCCCTTTATCTGCAAGCTAGACAATGCGGATGAGGTGGATGATATGAAGAATTGGCCAAAGGCAAATCCGATGTTGGATGAAAGCACTCCTTACGCTAAGAGGTTGCTCGCAAGAACTAAGGCTGACTATGATGACCTTGAGTTGGAGCCGTCTGGCCGTCAGGAGTTCATGACTAAACGGATGAACCTCCCTGAAGCGGACCTTGAGAAAGATGTGACCTCTCGGGATAAGTTGGTAGCTTGTCTACGGTCTCCTGGTATCGACTTGAAAGGTCGGTCATGTGTTGCAGGGTTTGACTATGCGAGTATCCGAGACTTTGCAAGCGTTGGTTTGCTATTTAAGAATGGGGATGAGTTTATCTGGAAGCAACATTCATTTGCACGCAAAGCATTCTTGAAAGCTTTCAAGCTAAAAGCTCCTATTGAAGAATGGGCTGAAAAAGGTCTTTTTACAATCGTTGATGGCCCGAGTATTGATCCTCGGCTTTTGATTGCCAAGCTTGAGGAATGGAGAAATCTTTATCAGATTGAACTTGTATGCGCCGATGGCTTTAGAATGGACTTGCTGAAGCCATTGTTAGAAGAGGCTGGGTTTGAATATGAGTTCTTGCGCAATCCTGGGGCGATTCAATCCAAGGTCGCACCAATCATCGAAGATGGATTTGCGAATGAGCGGTTTATCTTTGAAAATGACAACTCTATGATTTGGTATACAGATAATACCTATGTCAAAGAGGACAAGGATGGCAATAAGCGTTTCTTGAAGAAAGAGCCTGTCAGAAGAAAGACAGATGGGTTCCATGCTTTGATAGCTGCTCTCTACAAGCGTGAGCTTGTGCAAGAGTCAAATATTGGTGAATTCCTTGACATGATTGATAGTTGGGAATTTTAATCTAAGCATAAATTTTGGGTGGGTGGTCGGCAGAAATTAAAAGAAAGGAGGAAGTGCATTGGGGTTACTGAATTTATTTAAGCGTGAAGTGCCAGAGGTTGGTTTTGAGTTCGAGGACCTTGAGCGGATGTTTGGCAATCTGCAATTAAAAAGCTTAGCGATTGATAAGTCAGCTGAGTTCATCGCTCGAATTTTCGCTAAGTCAGCATTTAAGTATCAAGAAAATGGCAAGGCTAAGCCTTCTGATTGGGACTACTTGCTGAATGTAAGACCGAACAAGAACGAATCTGCGTCAGATTTTTGGCAAAAAGTCGTATACAGGTTGATTACTAAGAATGAGGTTTTAATTGTCCTTACAATGGATGACCAGTTGTTGGTTGCTGACTCTTATACTCGGACTAAATATGCTGTTTATGATGATGTGTTTGAGTTTGTAACTTGTAAAGGTTTCACATTTGAGAAGCGTTTTAGGATGAGTGAAGTCATTTTCTTACAGTACAACAATAATCGACTGCAAGATTATATCTCTGACTTATTTGCCGATTACGAGAAGTTGCACACTCGTTTGGTTGAGGCTTTGGCTAGAAATAATCAAATCAGAGGAACTCTCAAAACAAAAAACAATGGGAGTTTTGATAAGGAAATGCTTGCGAAACTTCAATCTTATGCAGAAATTCTTTTCAAATCGTTCAATACTAAAACGATTGCCATTGTTCCAGCTCAAGATGGAATGGAATACACTGAGCATACGAATACAACAGGGACTTCAAATATTTCTGTTGACGAGTTAAAGAAATTTCGTCGGCAATTTGACGATGAGGTCGCTGATATCTTAGGGATTCCAACAGCTTTAATTCATGGCGACATGGCCAATCTAGAAAATAGCCAAAAAATGTTTAATAGTTATTGCTACCAATCACTCGTTAAGAAAATGAGTGATGGGCTTAATTTCGCCTTGGTATCAAGACGGGAATACGAGCGCAATAATCTATTTGTAATCATTGGCGAAGGTCAGAGAGATAAGTTTGCACTTGCTGGAAGCATTGATAAGCTTATTTCTTCTGGAGCAATGACTCGAAACGAGGTGCGCTCTGAACTTGGCTTAGAATCTGTCCCTGGTGGCGATAAATTCCTCATCACCAAAAACTATCAACTTGGTGAACAGTTAGAGAAAGGAGGTGAGAAAGAAGATGAAAGTAATTCCGATTAAGGGTACGATTGTATCAAACAATGACAGATGGCTTTACGACTGGCTTGAGTGGGATGCAACCGCTCCGAAAGATGTTGTCCTCCCTGAAAGTGGTGAACCAATTGAGGTTCATATCAATTCGGGCGGTGGAGATGTTTATGCTGGTAGTGAAATCTATACTGCTCTGCGCTCGTATCCTGGTGACGTGACCGTGAAGATTGTCGGCATTGCAGCAAGCGCAGCAAGCGTGATTGCAATGGCAGGAGATACGGTTGAAATTAGTCCGACTGCCCAAATCATGATCCATAATGTTTCAACGCAAGTAAACGGGGACCATAACACTCTGCTTCATGAGGCTGGGGTACTAGAAGGGTTTAACAAGTCTATCGCTAGCGCTTATGTCCATAAGACTGGCAAGGCACTTGATGACCTGCTTGGATTGATGAACAAGACTACCTGGTTTGATGCTGAGTCAGCTTTGAATCATGGATTTGTAGACAAGATTATGTTTACAAATGAAGTTGCTCCGACTCTGGTAGCGAGTGAAACTCCTATGATCCCAAGTGATTTTATCGAAAAAATGAGGTCAGCAATGACACCAGATATCGATAAAATCGCCGAACTGGTAGCTGAAAAGCTAGGAGCTAAACTACCAAATATACAAATCGACAAAGAGGCTTTTGAAAATAGCGAATTCGTACAGAAGAAATTCAATTTTCCAGAAAGTCCAGAAAATAACACAGACAAGACTGTTCCTAAAGGGTTCGGTCTTTTTATGTTTTAAGAAAGGAAAAAACAGAATGACAATGCAATTATCTAACCAATTTGAAAAAAAACGTCAGGCATTTTTGAATGCTGTTGCAAATGGTGCACCTCAAGAAGAGCAAGCGAAGCTATACAATGACATGATCGAGTCCATGACAAATGAAATGATGGCTCAAGCTCGTGATGCTGCCCGTGAAGAAGTTTCTACCTTGAATCCATACGATGCCAAGTTGACCGCTGAAGCTCGTGAGTTTTTCAATAATATTGAAAAGACAGCACCTGAAGGGATTGAAAAATTCATCCCGCAAGAGATCATTGACCATATCTTTGAAGATTTGGTGCAAGCTCGCCCACTCCTTCAACATATCGGCCTTAAAAATGCTGGTATTCGCTTGAAATTCCTCAAATCAGAGCAAACAGGCCAAGCTGTTTGGGGTAAAATCAATGGAGAAATCCAAGGACAACTTAAACAAAAATTCAATGAAGAAGAAGCAATCCAACACAAATTGACTGCTTTCGTTGTAATTCCAAAAGATGCTGAAAAATTCGGCCCAGCTTGGTTGGCAAAATTCGTCTCTGTTCAAATCACAGAAGCCTTTGCAGTTGCCCTTGAAGCTGCTTTCTTGAATGGTGATGGGGATAATAAACCTATCGGACTTACTCGTACTCTTACAGGAACTGTTTCAGGCGATCATACAACTCATGATGAAAAAACAGCTCAAACTACTAAGTTGACTTTTGCCGACTCAGCAACCGTAGTCAAAGAATTGACAAAAGTATGTAAATACCATTCAACAAAAGCTGATGGCACTACTCCAGTTGCAGTTGAAGGCAACCTTGTAATGGTTGTTAATACAGCCGATGCTTGGGATGTGAAGAAACAATACACTTCATTGAACGCCCAAGGAACCTACATCACTGCAATGCCATTCAACATTATCTTGGTAGAATCTGTGGCGCAGATGGCTGGTAAAGTAACTACATTTGTCAAAGGTCGCTACGATGCCTTTGTCGGTGGTGGTATTTCACTTGGTCGCTACACAGAAACCTATGCTTTGGAAGATTTGAATCTCTACACTGCTAAGCAATTTGCTTACGGTAAGGCTCACGATGAGAAGACTGCGGCAGTCTGGACTCTACAACTTCCACAAGCCTAATCTAGGAGTTGAATCATGACTCCAGAAGAACAACTTCATCCACTCCTTAAATCTTTCAAGGAGCGGATGAGGATTTTTCATACTGGAGAGGATAACAACCTCTCTAAAATGTTGGAAAGTTCTGAATCAGCCATCCTCAGTCTGGTCGGTAGCAAGGACTCTGCTGATCCACGAGTGAGAGAGCTTATTTTAGAACGTGCTCGATATGTCTACAATGACCAAGTTGAATTTTTCTACGGGAACTTTCAAGGGGATTTGATGGCATTATCACTAGAAAATTACAAATTGGAGGAAAAACATGATTAAGGTTTTAAAAGGCTTTTATGACCTCAAAGAAGGGGTATATCGTTCTACTGGCCAAGAGTTTGAAGCGACAAAAGAGCGCTTTGATGAAATCGATGGAGCGCTACCTGGCTTTGTTGAATGGTCACAAAAACAACCAGAAGTAACAACGCCTGATGTCCTATCAGACTAACCGCCCTAGCTATCGCTACAAAAAGCCCGAGGTTCAAAATGGAGACCTAAGAACCCCCTTGACTTTCTATACTTCTAAAGTCGAGGAGGGGCTTCATGGTCGTGATGTGTCTCATGAGAAGGCTTTTTTTACGATGGGCCAAGTTTACTCCCCTAGTTTCAAAGACATCGAGATTGCAACTGGTAAGTCTATGCAAGCTAAGATGACTTTGAAAATTCGAGATCCTTTGTCTGATTATCAGCCAAAGAATGAGCATTTTGTCGAAGTTGGCGATATTCGTCTAGGTGGCAAGAAATGGCAAATTATCGATGTTCGTCCTGATTTTGACAATCGGGATTTTTTGATAGTCGTTATTGGTGGTGGTCAAGATGTCTAGTGGAGCAGAATTAAGAGGCTTTGATGATGTTCTTAGAAACCTTGAAGTTCATCTTGGCGATACTAAGGTCAAACGTGCTACTAGTCGTGCCTTGAAAGCAGTTGCAGATGAGACTCTAGAAGAGTTCAAAGGTGCTCTGCAGGTCTACAAAGATACTGGAGAAACCGTTGAAAGTGCTACTGCTGGACGTGTGACGGGTCTTGCTGCTGGCGTCCCTGTTGTGAAAATCGGTTTTGGTGAAGGGTCTCGTTGGCGCTTGGTTCACTTGAATGAGTTTGGATATGGTAAGAACCCACATCCAAGGGGGTTCGGTGTCATCAGACGTTTTTCAGAGGCTCATGCTAAGACGTACAAATACAGAATCGCTAGTCATTTGAAGACGGAGGGGTTTTAGATGGTCAAAGATAAGTTTAATGAACTCTATGAGGCTTTGAAAAAAGATGAGTCTTTAGCTGGAATCAGTATCAAATCTTTTAAACGTCCTGACTCGTTACCAAATAATGAGCCAAGTATTGTTATTAGACCAGTTGGTCCGCCGATGCAGGCAGTTCATGGCAGTAATACGAGTCTGGCTAAGACATTTATCTATCAGGTCAATGTAGAGTCTACTAATTATACGGAGTGCAAAGTACTCCAAAGAAAAATCGAAAAGATTATGGAAGACCAGGAATTTTATCAAACCAGTGGTGGTTTGGATGAATGGATTCCAGAAATCAAACGCTATGTAGACGCTCGGACCTACAAGGGGCAGAGTGCTCTATACGAAGAATACTAAATTAAAGAAAGAGGTGCTATAAATGGCATTAGTTGGTTTTAAACGCATGACAATTCGTGTGTTGGATGGGGAAGCTACTCCAACACTTGGGAAAAACCTTTTCGTGGTAGAAGGTAAAACCGGTGAGGGTGCGACTCGTACCGCTAAGATTACAGGACTTTCAAGTGAACCTGTTAAAACTTACGGAAGCGATGTCGCTTATTACACATCAAAACGCGGTGTAGGTGATGTGAAGATGGAAATGACAGCAGTTGACATTCCTCACATGGTCCTTGCCAAAATCCTTGGGCATGTAGTTAAGGACGAAATCATTTATATTGGTGAAGATAGTGATGCTCCACTTTGTTCAGTTATGCTTGAATCTAAAACAGCAAACGGCACGAAAGCGCAAGTTGGTTTCTTCAAAGGTAGCTTCTCAATGGATGCTGAGGAGCTTGAAAGTCTTAAGGAGAAGCAAGAGGAACTTCCAGATGACAGCTTGAGTTTCTCAGCCATTGCAAGCGATGATGAAGAAATCAAAGGTAATTACTATGGTAAGTACATTGGTAATGACGAAGAAAAAATCAAGAAACTCAAAGGTCAACTTAAAATGGTTGCTGCAGGGTAGGAAGAGGGCGCAAGCTCTCTTTTTATCTTTTTTCTAGAAAGGAAAGTAAATGGCTAAGGTTAAATTTTTAATTAAAAATGAGAAAGGTCAAGATGTTCAAAAGACTAGTAAGGAAATTACTACTAAGGATTATCGTGACTACCTGATTCTCAATGAAGCACTATCTTCTGACTTGTCCGAAGTTGAAAAGCTAGACAAGCAATTGGAATTCATCGCCTCATTATTTGAAGATTTGGAAGTGGAAGAACTTTTGAAATACACAGATATGGCGGATATTTTTGCGGTATTTGCAGATATCTACTCTCATCTGGTGGGTGATGTTGACCCAAAGGAGAAAAAATAAAGCCAAGTGAAGCGCTGAAACGGTTTTATGGCTTTGTCAAGCAAGCTACTGAAGGACCGTACGGCATGAGTATCCGTGATGTTATGGATACGAGCTGGGAGGACCTTATGGGCGTTCTTGGTGAAACTGAATCTGCTAAAACTGAGGAAGTCATGGATCTTGCTGACTTTCTAGAAATGATTTAAAAAGGAGGATTTGAATGGCAGGTGGAACGCCGTTAGGTCAAATGTATATCGAGCTAGGGCTGGACGTGTCGAAGTTCAATCCTACTCTAAATGGTGCTAAGAATGCGGTTAAATACTTTCAAAGCAATGTGAAGGCGCTAGACAGCTCCCTTAAAAACAATGGGAAAAACACAGACTTGCTTCAAGCTAAGTACAAGACACTTGGGCAAGCGATTGAAGCGCAAAGAAAAGTCTTGGACCAGATGAAGAAAAGTTTTGATACTCTCGAACCTGGTACGGCTAAATTTGATAAGGCCGCTGCTGAGATTGAACGTGAGAATGCTAAGTTGGCAGCCATGGAAGGTCAACTCCGTAGTGTGCAACAAGCTTTGATTGCTGTTGGTAAGGAGAATAGCTTTGCGAATCGTATCAATAAATTTGGTGACGGACTTATCAAAAGTGGCGATAAAATCAAGAATTTTGGTGATAGTGTTTCGAGCTTAGGAGGTAAGTTGACTACTGGCTTAACTCTCCCGTTGGTTGCTAGTGTTGGTATGGTTACGAAAGCAGCTGTCGACTATGAATCTGCTTTTGCAGGTGTGAAGAAGACAGTAGATGAGACTGCAACCGTATCCTACAAAAACCTATCTGATGGCATTCGTCAGATGGCTAAAGAATTGCCAGCTAGTGCGGTTGAAATCGCAAATGTCGCTGAAGTGGCTGGCCAGTTGGGCATCAAGGCAGAGGATATCCTTACCTTCTCTCGAACTATGATTGACATGGGAGAATCAACGAACTTGAGTGCTGAGGATGCTGCGACCGCTATCGCTAAGATTGCGAATATCCTTGGTTTGACATCAGACGAATACAAACGATTTGGATCATCTGTTGTTGACTTGGGTAACAACTTTGCAACAACTGAGCGTGACATCGTTGAGATGACCAATCGTTTGGCGGCTGGTGGTAAGTTGGCTGGTCTAACTGCCCCAGATATCCTTGGTCTTGCTACTGCGATGAGTTCGGTTGGTATTGAGGCTGAGGCTGGTGGTACCGCTATGACACAAACCCTTACGGCTATCGGTAATGCAGTTTCATTGACCACTAAGGACTCAGCAGATGATCTAGCTTTAATCGCCAAAGTCGCAGGAACGACATCGGAGGAATTCCAAAAAGCTTGGAAAGAAAAGCCTGCTGAAGCTTTGCAAGCCTTTATTAAAGGTCTTAACACAGCTCGTGAGCAAGGTGCGAATATGGATGCTATCTTGATGAAATTAGGCATGACAGGTATTAGGCAAGGAAACATGCTTAAATCTCTAGCCTTATCATCAGATAAAATGAGCGCAGCAGTTGCACGTTCAAACAAGGCTTGGAAAGAGAATACTGCTCTGACAAATGAAGCCAATAAGCGATATGAGACCACAGAATCACAATTGAAGATGTTCAAGAACCAGGTAACTGACTTGGCTATTGAATTTGGGGGTCCACTTTTGAAGGCTCTCCGTGACGGTCTAAAAGCTGGGAAACCTTGGATTGACATGCTAGCTGAAATGGCTAAGCATTTCAGTTCCATGTCTGAAGAGGAGCAAAGAAATGTTCTTAAGTGGGCAGCGTTAACCGCAGGAGCTGGTCCAGCGTTAACACTTTTTGGAAAAGGTATTGGAATTGTAGGGGGCTTGACAAAAGGAATTGGCTGGCTTACTAAGGGAACTGGTAAAGCGGTTGGCGGCATGTCTCTAATGCTCAAGACTTTCCAAGCTTTTAGAACAACCGGAAATCTATCATCTGCCTTTAAATTGGCCTCTGGTGGAGCAGTAGCGCTTGGGAATGCGACTGCATCAGCATCAACTTCAACAGGGCTTCTAACAACATCAATGGGGACGCTTGCGAATCCTCTAGGTTTAATAGTCGGAGGTCTTGGTCTTACTACCGCCGCTCTTGTTTATCTTGGAAACGAGAAAGACAAGGCTCGTATCAAGACGGAAGAATTTGGCTCTCAGTTGAGCGATACTGCTCGTGGAGAATTGCGAAGCTTTCAAAAGACTGTTGATGAAACCAGTACAGCAGTCGCAAACTTCGGGACTCGTGCTGGAGATGCTGAAAAGGTATCTGGAGCCTTTAAAAAGCTCTATGAAGAGATTGCTGCTGCTGCGGATAAAACAAACAAACGTATGGAGGAGTTGGGCGCTAAGTGGGGTCTCAGTGAAGAAGACATTGCGAAAGCAAAAGAAAAAAATGCCCAGATCGTGTCTAATACTGAGTCCATGATGAATCAAATCAATGAGATTTATCAGCGACATAATGGTGATGCGAGCAAGTTCTCTCAAGAGGAGAAAGAAATCATCCTGAACAATCAGAACGAGATGATTAAGGCAAAACTCTCGATGATGGACTTGTCAGCTGAGCAACAGAAGGCAGCTTTACAAGCTTTGAATGGCGATGTCAGAAGTCTGAATGAAACGCAATTGAAGCATACTAAAGATGTTTTGAAACAAGCGCTTGATGAGGAAAAGAAACTCTACGAGAACTCAAAGAGTGAGTTGAAAGAGTTGCTTGATGGAAAAGCTATCGATCAAGAAACTTACAACAAGAAAATGCAAACTCTAGAAGCAAACCACACTCAAACGATGGAAGCTTTGGGAAGTAAGTATTATCAAGTCATGCGAAATCTTGATGATAAGGTGAAAGCTCGAACTGGCCAAAGTTGGAACTATTGGGAAGAAGCCAAAAAAGTTCTGGAAGAATACGGCCTTTCCTATGAAGAAATCGGGAAGAAAGCTGCTGAAGCTTCTCAAAAGGTAGGTAATTCGCATAGTATTCTTGCTAACTATACTAGTGAGATGAGCAAGGAAGTGAAAGAGGCTAACGATGCCTGGTCGTTGTTGGTCGGTAACATTGATAAGAATGGGAATTTCCAAGTAAAATCCAATGTTAAGGAAGTCATCGGAGAGGCTGCTAAATCTGCGGAAGGTTGGGAACAATTGCAGTTCATTGCTAAAACTGCGGATATCAACTCAAACGCTCGTGTGACTATCGCTGAGGCTCTTGTCGAATCTGGTAAATGGAAAGACATGACCCTCGAAGAGAAACAAGTAATCGTCAAGAACCAAGCTGGTTTACAAGCCATCTTTGATAGTGAGACCCATCTTAAAACATGGAACAGTATGCCAGCCGAAGTCAAAGAACTCCTTATGAAAAATGCTGATGTCATGAACAAGGCGGAGGAAGCCTCAAAGGCTCTGTCTAACTATGAAGCTCTGAAACCAAAACAGAAGGAGTTGCTGGCCAATGATGAAAGTGTCCGAACAGCAGTCGCTCGCTCAACTGATACTCTGACGACCTGGAATGCGACCACACCGTTTACAAAAGATTTGAAAGCTGATCCTACGAATGTTTTGAACAATGGTCAGTTATCTATCGATAAGATTACAGCTTGGAATTTTGCATCTGCTGAGACTAAGTCTCTGGATGCGGTGGATAATACTAGCGCAGCTGTCGGAAGTGCTATTTTGAGTGTTAATTCACCGAAACAAGAAGCTCCTATCAATTTGTTTGCTGCTGACCAGACGGGCGGTGTGAGAAATGAGACGAGCGGGGCTATCAATGCTATCAAGCAGTACGACCCAGTGAATATCCTTGCCAAGAATGGCACTAATGACACTGTCAGCGAGGTCAAAAGTGGCGTCAATGGTATCCAGGACAAAACGGTCACTATCAACGCTCGAGACAATGCTTCTGGTGTTCTTTCAGGCATTAAGAGCTGGATTGATAGTGTTACTGGTAACTTCTTTACAAATATCTTTGCAAGCAAGCATGCACACGGGACTAACTATCACCCTGGAGGGCTTGCTATTGTCAACGACCAAAGAAATAGCAACTACAAGGAAATGGTCACTCTGCCAAATGGCCGGAGCTTCATTCCTCAAGGCAGAGATGTATTGCTTCCTCTTCCGAGAGGTTCTAAGGTTTTGCGAGCTGACAAGACTAGACGTTTGATGCGTGAGATGGGCGTTCCTAAATATGCTTCTGGTATCGGGATCCCGAGTGATGCAAAATTTCTTCGTGAAATAGAACAAGCTCAACGTAATATCACTATTCAGACTACAAGTGTTCAGAACGGGCAGGATACAGATAAAATCGTGTCTGAGATGGCGATTCTGAGAGCAAGTTTAGAAAAATTGCTTACTGCTATCCTTAACAAGGACACAAACGCTTATCTGGACAGCTCAAAAGTTACGGATATTGTTACTAAAACTCAGAAAGAGCGTGAGAAAATGCTACTAAGAATGAAAGGGGTGATTGAATGAGCGAAGTGACTATGCGTTTTAATAAAACAGATTTACGAGAGCTTATTGAAATTCATGACATCCAACGTGATGTCGGGAACAATCGCTCTATCTCTATCGATCATGCCCCAAGAATTGGCGTGAATATCCAGCAACAAACGATTGATGCAAAATATATCAAGGTGGACTTCTCCATCTGGTCCGAAGACAGAAATACCCTCAAGCACAAGCTTGCGGGTATTTTTAATGTTGATGGTCCTAAAGAATTGACCTTTTCAGATGAGCCAGACAAGTATTATCTGGCCATGGTAATTGATGATATCTCTATGCAAGAGGCAAGCGGGAGACGTTCAAACGGCTCTATTAAGTTCATCATTCCTGACGGCGTGGCTCATAGTTCAGCCTATAAGCGATTTGATAGCGACAAAAACGCAACTAGCGAAGCAGGAAAGATGGTGTTTGATCTTACAAATAATGGCACAGAGAATGCATTTCCAATCGTTAAAGTCAAACATAATGCTGAGAATGGATATATCGGTCTAGTTAATCAAAATGGAACCTTAGAAATCGGGAACCGTGAAGAAGCCGATACCGAACCATCGCAAAAATCAGAAATCTTACTTGATTTTAGAGGTGAAAAAATCACAAACGGACTGGCTAGCGCAGCAAAGAACCAAGCCATCACAAATGACCGGACAGAATATATTGTCGGGACAGCTGAAATGATTAATCTTTGGGAACGTCCACACGTTAGATTGAAAGATTTACGAGGTGAAACTAAATTACACAACTACGCTACAAGTTTGACCTGGGCAATCCCTAATGATAGCACAGGCAGCACTGGGTCCCTGAATGATTATTTTTGGTGGAGACAAGTTTTTTGGTCCGAAGCTAATAATCAATATGGATTCATCAAGGTGACAGTTTCAGATGAGGCAGGCCAATTTTTGTATGGTGTTGAGACCTTTAAACGGTCGCTAGGTTCTGAATGTGAGTTCAATTTTTTAGCCAGCGATGGTCAAGGTGGATATAGGATTCTAAAGCGATGGAATTTTGATGGAACTACAACAGGAGATATCAATCCTTTTAGTGTAGCAAAAGGGTGGTCAGATTTAAAACGGAATGATGGCAAGGTACAAGTTTTTTATCAAGGATCATACTCTACTTTTATCATTCCAGAAATTGAGGGTAAAAAGTCCGTAAAAATTCACATTACAATTGGAGCGTACAGAGACAATCCAATCGTCTCTCACATGTATCTTGATGAATTGTACTACCGCAAAGATTTTGTCCCAACAACGAATGACATCCCCAATCGTTTTCCAATAGGCTCGAATGTTCTAATCAATAGCGAAGATGACACGGTCTATATCGATGGGATTGCAAAAGCTAACGAGATCGTCGATGGGTCACAATGGTTGTCTATTCCTCCTGGCAAATCGAAATTAGAGCTGTACTTTTCTAGCTTCATTAAAAAACAACCAACAGTGACCATTGAATTTGAAGAAAGGTGGCTATAATGCTTTTAACGATTCACGATGCAAACTTGCAAAAGGTTGCTTTTGTTGATAATAGTAAGCAGAACACGCTTAATTATTATAACGATACTTGGTCAAGAGACATGCCAACAGGGTCCTCAACGTTTGAGTTTACAGTCTTTAAGAAAGCAATCCAATCAGACACAGCTTCATCGAAGGCCTATCAGCATCTAAACGAACGTGCTTGGGTGTCATTCCGACACAATGGGCGCACCTACCTCTTTAATGTGATGTCAGTGGAGGAAAATGAGCAGACAATCAAATGCTATTGTGAGAATCTCAATCTTGAATTGATTAATGAGTTAGTAAATCCTTACAAAGCAACGAGAGCCATGACTTTTGCAGAATATTGCAAGGAGATGGCTTTATTGAACTATGCTCATCTCACTATTGGAATTAACGAGATTTCAGACCAGCAACGCATCCTTGAGTGGACGACGCAAGAAACAAAACTTGCTCGCTTGCTTAATCTTGCGAAACAATTCAATGCTGAGATTGAATTTGACACACAATTAAAGGCAGATAGCACGCTTAAGAACTTTACTGTAAATATATATCACGAACACGACGATACACACCAAGGGGTTGGTCGTATTAGGAATGATGTGGTTTTAAAATATGGTAAAAATATTAGCTCTATCACTCGGAAAGTGGATAAAACGGGTATTTTCAATACAATTCGCCCGACCGGGAAAATGCCGACTGTTGAGGTTGAGGACAGTGGGGAACGTCACGTTTCAAGTCAAAGAGTCAAAAATGCGGATGGTTCGACAACTGAAACGATCATTCGCACAGCATCCGATGGGACAAAGAGTAAGACGATTGTCCACACTAAAGTCACAAAACTGGCTGATAAAACACGCATTACAACAACCACCACAACTCGTTCAGATGGCTCTATCGAACAGACTGTGACGACCAGTAAGAAAGGCGGGCCATCTAATACTGAGAAACGAATCATAAAACCTCCTAAGAAAAAAGAGAAAGAAACCGAACCCGAAAAAGAGGTTCTGACTATTGAAAACTTGGGAGATTGGTCTATCAAAAACGAGAGGGGAGAATTAGAGTTTTACCAAAGAGGGCAACAACTGTATGCACCGTTGTCCATGCAACTCTATCCCTCAACTTTCACTTCAGCAACAGCTGAGGACCAGTGGACAAGACGAGACTTCGACTTTGACACAGACGAGCCAAACGAGTTGAGACGGCTTGCTTATCTGAAATTAAAGCAACATTGCTACCCTGCTATAACCTATGAAGTAGATGGCTTTGTGGACGTAGAAATCGGGGACACAATCCAGATTTATGATGATGGTTTTAGTCCTGCTTTAATTGTAAAAGCACGAGTTACAGAACAGAAAATCAGCTTTACAAATCCGGCAAGTAACAAGACCACTTTTGCGAATTTCAAAGCGTTAGAAAACAAGCTGTCAGATGGTATTCAAGCAGCCTTTGAGCGACTTTTTGAAGCATCCAAGCCCTACACTATCAAGCTGGCTACGGATAATGGTGTAGCCTTTAAAAATGGCCAAGGTCAGACGATTGTGACCCCTACTTTGATGAGAGGGAACAAGGTCATCAATAGCGGATGGCGCTGGGTAGTGGATGGTGTAATCAAAGCCACAAGCCCTAGTTACATTGTGAGGGCTGCTGACATCAACCAAAAGATGGTTTTGACGGTGTCAGCGTGGATTGATAACAAAGAGGTAGCGTCCGAGCAGTTGACTCTTATCAATACGTCTGATGGTCTCCAAGGTCAAAAAGGGGACACGGGACCGAAAGGTGACCCTGGACCACAGGGAGCAATAGGTCCTAAAGGAGACCGTGGAGAGAAAGGCGAAAAGGGAGACCGTGGACTCCAAGGTTTGCAAGGTGCTAAGGGTGACCAAGGTATCCCTGGACCTAAAGGAGCGGACGGCCGTACACAGTACACTCACATTGCCTACGCTGATACTATCTCAGGTAGTGGATTTAGCCAGACTAATGATGACAAGGCCTATGTAGGGGTCTATGTTGATTTCAACTCAACTGACAGCGTCAACCCTGCTGACTATCGCTGGACGAGATGGAAAGGTCGTGATGGCGCTGATGGGCTACCAGGTAAAGCTGGAGCAGATGGAAGAACACCTTATGTTCACTTTGCGTACTCTGACAATGCGGATGGTTCTGGTTTGACACTGACAGATAACGGACAGCGTTATTTTGGTCATTATTCAGATTATGAGAAACCTGATAGCTCAGATAAAACTAAATACAAATGGGTTGATCGTTGGGCTAAAGTTGAGGTTGGTGGAAGAAATCTCTTTCTTAATTCACTATTCAAACATAGTCTAAGAGAGCGATACTCAACTTACTTTTTAGATGATAGTCAGGAGCAAACACAAGGACAGCTTACCTTAAGCATAGATACTAATAGCAAATTCAGAGGAGCTAATACTTTGAAAATTGTATCTACTTATAACGGTAAGGCGACTAATCAAAAAGTTACGTTTAGAACCGGTGGGGATACACGTTTGGACACCGCTGACGAGATGAAAAATAAATCTGTTCGTTTTAGTTTTTGGGCAAAATCTACTGTCAATAATACGAATTTTCAAGCTAGAGCAGGGTATAGAAATACTATTCAAGGTGTCTCGCTGACTACGGATTGGAAATTTTATGACATTGAGTTGACGAAAAAAGAAAACTCCAATGCAAGTAATGAACTGATTTTACATGTTTTTACTGCTGCTACTGTTTGGATTGCCTTCCCAAAAGTAGAGGTAGGAACAGTCTCTACAGACTTTTCAGAAGCTCCCGAAGATGTTCAGAGGGATATAGACTCTAAAGCCGACCAGGGGCTGACTCAGGAGCAACTGAACGCTCTCAATGAGAGAGCTGGAATTATCCAGGCTGAGCTTGAGGCCAAGGCTAGCGCTGACACGCTTGATAACTGGATAAAGGCTTACAAGGACTTTGTCCAGTCTAACGAGACAGCGAGGGCACAAGCTGAGAAAGATTTGATTTCAGCTACTCAGCGTGTTTCTAACATTGCTAAAGACTTGGGAGAATTATCTGACCGCTGGAATTTCATTGATACTTACATGAGCTCATCAAATGAGGGCCTTGTGATTGGTAAGAATGACGGTAGCTCTAGCATGATGTTCAACCCTAATGGTCGTATTTCAATGTTTAGCGCCGGTGTAGAGGTTATGTATATCTCTCAAGGTGTTATCCACATCGAAAATGGTATTTTCTCTAAAACTATCCAGATAGGCCGTTTTAGGGAAGAGCAGTATCACATTAACCCTGATATGAATGTCATCCGCTACGTTGGATAGAAAGGAGTAAAATGCCTAGATTTAGTAATTCAAGTAACAGCTTATATTTGAATGTGTATATTGATGAAGTTTCAACAGACATTTCAGCTAACACCTCAACCATCAACTGGCAGTTGACAGTTAGTCGCTATACGTACTACCACACATTCAATAAACAGGGAGACAGCACGTTGTCTCTAACTTTAGACGGCCAAAATGTGCACTCTAGCAATCCAGTTTGGGAAGTCTGGGACGGCGAAGTAACTCTCGCTAGTGGTTCAAGCACAATCTCACATAACTCAGACGGTCGCAAGACACTGCCTTTCTCATGTACTTTCAACCCTAACAATGGTTTACATGGAACTATCACAGTTTCAGGAAACCTCGGTCTGACTGCTATCCCACGCTCAAGCTCTGTAAGCGTGAGCGCTGGGATCATTGGTAGTTCGGTTACTATCAATATTAACCGTCAAAGTTCAAGCTTCAGGCATACAGTGCGTTATGCCTGGGCTGGCAAGTCAGGAACGATTGCCACGAATGTAGACACCTCCACAACGTGGACGATCCCTCTTGACTTTGCAAACGACATCCCGACCTCAGCAAGCGGTACAGGGACTATCTATGTAGATACTTATTCAGGATCTACTAAGACCGGAACGCAGTCAACCACACTGACGGCTAGCGTGCCAGCGAATGTGAAACCCACATTTTCAGGGATTTCATTGTCTGACCTAAATGGTGCAGCTCAAAATCTCATCCCTAAAGCTGATACATTCATCCAGGTGATCTCTAACATCAAAGTAGCGTTTAATGGCGCAGTCGGTTCTTACGGCTCATCCATCACTGGATACTATGCTGAAATAATCGGCAAAAACCAGTCCACAAGCTCAAACGGTGGGAGCTTAGGCATTATGAACTATCACGGCACCATCAAAATCAGAGCTAGTGTATCTGATAGCCGTGGACGTTGGTCAGACGCTAGAGAGGTATCTGTCATAGTGCTTGAGTATTTTGCTCCAGCATTGAGTTTTAGCATAGCTAGAACAGGCTCAACCTCTAGCACCTTGACCGCTACGAGAAATGCAAGAATCGCCCCTCTGACTGTCTCAGGCAGTCAAAAGAACTCAATGACCTTGACTTTTAAGGTTGCAAGGCTTGGGACTACTAACTTTCAAGTGGATACAGGACCAGCTACTGGATCCTGGACAAGTATCTCAAACCTAGTCAATTCGCAGGCTAATCTTGCAGGGAACTATCTAGCTAATCAGTCATGGGTGGTTATCGGTATCCTTGAGGACAAATTCACTCGCACTGAGTTCATGGTCAACGTGGCCACAGAGAGTGTGGTCTTATCTTATGATAGGTCAGGGGTTGGTGTCAATAAAATTCGTGAGCAGGGCGCTCTTGATGTGAAAGGTGACATCTTTGCTAATAATCAGCCTATTCAACAGTATCAGTTGACTCAAAATAACGGAAAAGTTTTGAACGCTGAGAGGGACTGGAATGATTACATAAATACTGGGCTATACATGGGGTCCAACCTATTAAACTCTCCTCAAGGAGGGAATGGCTGGAAACATGTGCAGGTCTTTAAGCACAATGACAATTGGGTAGTGCAAGTTGCCTATGATTTTCATGGCCAAATAGCAGCCGTTAGATCTAAAACCAATGGAACATGGAATCCTTGGAAGTATCTTGCAACCGTACAAGCAACTATTTCAAGAAAAATTGAGCTAGGATGGTATGTGAACGGCACTGCTACAAGAAATGGCAACGTGGTTACAATTTCAACAGAAAGAAAAATTACAAATATCAACACAGTTTCAGACTATCGAGAAGTTAAAGAAACAATCCCAGCTGGATTCAGACCAACTCAAGAGGTTAACTTTATCTTACAAGGATTGTCTGACTCAACAGTAACTGGAACGGCTATCTTGCACCTTGCAACAGATGGGAAAATCCGTCTTACAAGTAAATCTCAAGGAAATAAGTATTGGACAGGCACAATAACTTATATTACAAATGACCCTTACCCTTAATAAATGAAAGGAATATATATGAAACTAGAATATGGGACAAAGTCCTTGGAATATGACGGCAGTGGAACAGCATCAGCTACCAAGGTCACACTTGTCAACTCAAATGGTGCTATCGTACCTATCTTGCTACCGGCTGATAAAATCAGTTTGTCCAATACGGAGCTTTTTGAGCTAGCCTTGGAAGCTCTCTATCAGGAGAATTTCCCACAACGTGCTGAAAAAGAGAAATTTAACCAAGTAGAGGCGCAACTCAAGCAAAATAAGGAAATTGCAACTAAGGTAGAGCAAGCGACCGTAGAGAACAAAGAAAACCTTTATGCGGTTTCAACTATCACTGAGGTCTTGAGTGCCGTGGTAGTATCTCAAAATGGTGGCATGCCTACCTTTGCCTATGTAAAGGTAGCAAATTTCATCAAGCCTCTTGTAAAGAGTACGCGATACGGAAACGGCGATATTGTCGCAATGCCGTATCCGTTTGAAACTAATGCTAAATGGCCAAAGGGCACGCAAACTATCTTCATGTTTCAAATGAGAGCAAACGAGGGGTTCACTTGGAAAGATCAGTCACTATCTGATATGCTTCAGCAAGGTGTGCTTACTGTGGTCATGCCTAGAATCGATTAAGGAGGATATATGCAAATCGAATTTTTCAATTTTTTTCGTAGCGTCGTCCAGACTGAAGACGGTCTGGTCTTGTACGCTCTTGCTTTGATTGTTTCGATGGAAATCATTGATTTCCTGACTGGAACGATTGCTGCTATTGCCAATCCCGATATCGAGTATAAGAGTAAAATCGGTATCAATGGGCTTCTTCGTAAGATTTTAGGGGTCCTTTTGCTGATGATTCTTATCCCGATGTCCGTACTCTTGCCTGAAAAGACAGGCTTCGCATTCTTGTACTCGATTTATCTCGGGTACATCGCATTTACTTTTCAATCACTCATTGAAAATTATCGTAAATTAAAAGGAAATGTCACTCTTTTTCAGCCAATTTTAAAAGCATTTCAACGCTTGTTTGAAAAAGACGAAGATAAAAATAAAGGAGAATAACACATGATTAACTGGAAAGTACGTTTTAGCTTTAAAAATAAAACATTCTTATTGCGAGTGGCATTCGCACTAGCTTTGCCAATTCTCGCATATTTCAATCTTAAACTGGAAGATTTGGTTAGCTGGGGAGTCATTTTAGACTTGCTTGGTAAATTCTTCGCGAACCCTTATCTTGTGGGGTTGACGATTGTAAATATTCTAAATATCATTCCAGATCCAACAACTGCTGGGCTTTCTGACAGCAAACGTGCTCTTGACTATCAAGAGCCAAGCGAAGACTAGGAGAGAACAATGAAGAAAAATGACTTATTCATCGATGTATCTAGCCACAATGGATACGACATTACAGGTATTCTGGCTGATATGGGCACACAGAATACGATCATAAAGGTTTCAGAGAGTACAAACTACCTAAACCCTTGCCTTTCTGCTCAAGTCGAGCAATCCAATCCTGTTGGATTTTATCACTTTGCTTGGTTTGGTGGTGACATCGAAGAAGCAGAGCGAGAAGCACGCTACTTCCTTGATAATGTGCCCCAAAAAGTAAAATACTTGTGTCTTGACTACGAAGATCACGCAAGCGGAGATAAACAGGCAAATACAGATGCTTGTATTCGCTTCATGGAAAGTAAAG
>NZ_JATR01000026.1:0-56918 GCF_000526075.1 Streptococcus sp. SR1 | reverse complement strand
AAGCTATATCCTTGTTTTCTTAGTCCATAGATTTGAACTTTATCTTCATAACTCAATTTCATAATAAAACACCCCAAAAGTTAGATTCTTTCTGTCTAACTTTTGGGGTGCAGTTCAATGGCGTTCATCTCACTTTTTATTACAATATCATCACCAAGGTCCCAATCGTAATCAGGATACAGCCAATAACTGTTTTAAACGACAGGATATCTTGTAGGAAGAAAAAGGCTAGAACGAGGGTAATGACGAGACTGAATTTATCGACAGCAGATACTTCAGTCGCATTGCCCATCTGTAGGGCCTTGTAGTAGCAGAGCCAGGAGGCGCCAGTGGCCAAGCCTGATAAGATGAGAAAGAGCCAACTTTTTCTACTGATGTTGACAATTTCGGTCTGACTATTTGTCAAGAAAACCATGGCCCAGGCCATAAGAATGACGACGACTGTACGAATAGCGGTTGCTAGATTGGATGGAACTCCTACAATCCCAATCTTGGCTAAAATTGACGTTAAGGCTGCAAAGATAGCTGATAAAAGTGCGAAGAAAAACCACATGGCAAATACCTCCTCTTTTTATTATAAGTAATTGATGCTGACTTGTCAGGTATCAAGTGAAATTTTGATAAAATACCAGATAGAAAAACTATACCAATTTTTATCCTTGACAAGTGAGAAAAACAAGTATATACTGTTTTTGCTGATTCCGTAAAGTGAGAATTAGACTATACCAATTTAAGGAGAAAGCACAGCTGGTCTGTGTCGTATATACTATGTGTGGAATTGTTGGTGTTGTTGGAAACACAAATGCAACTGATATTTTGATTCAAGGGCTTGAAAAGCTTGAATACCGTGGCTATGATTCTGCGGGGATTTTTGTCCTAGGTGGTGCTGAAAATCATCTAGTTAAGGCTGTCGGCCGTATCGCAGAATTGTCTGCTAAGACAGCTGGCGTTGAGGGAACAACTGGTATCGGACATACGCGTTGGGCGACTCATGGAAAACCAACTGAGGACAATGCTCACCCACATCGCTCTGAGACAGGACGTTTTGTCTTGGTGCACAATGGAGTGATTGAAAACTACCTTGAAATCAAGGAAGAATACCTTGCAGGTCACCACTTTAAGGGGCAGACAGATACTGAAATCGCCGTTCACTTGATTGGGAAATTTGCAGAAGAAGATGGCTTGTCAGTTCTTGAAGCCTTCAAAAAAGCCCTTCACATCATCCGTGGGTCTTATGCCTTTGCCTTGATTGATTCACAAGATCCTGATGTCATCTATGTCGCTAAGAACAAATCACCACTCTTGATTGGTCTTGGGGAAGGTTATAACATGGTCTGCTCAGATGCTATGGCTATGATTCGTGAGACCAACCAATACATGGAAATTCATGACCAAGAGTTGGTAATCGTCAAGGCTGATAGCGTCGAAGTTCAAGACTATGATGGTAACAGTCGTGAGCGTGCTAGCTATACTGCTGAGCTCGACTTGTCAGATATCGGTAAGGGGACTTACCCTTACTACATGCTCAAGGAAATTGATGAGCAACCAACGGTTATGCGTAAACTCATCCAAGCCTACACAGATGAGGCAGGTCAAGTTGTCGTAGATCCAGCTATCATCAAGGCTGTTCAAGATGCAGACCGCATCTACATCCTTGCAGCTGGAACATCTTACCACGCAGGATTTGCTTCTAAGAAGATGCTGGAAGAATTGACGGATACACCAGTTGAACTTGGAATCTCATCTGAGTGGGGCTACGGTATGCCACTTCTCAGCAAGAAACCACTCTTTATCTTTATCAGCCAGTCTGGTGAAACAGCTGACAGTCGTCAGGTTTTGGTTAAGGCCAATGAAATGGGAATCCCAAGCTTGACAGTGACAAACGTTCCAGGCTCAACTCTTTCACGTGAAGCCAACCATACCATGCTCCTTCATGCAGGTCCTGAAATTGCCGTAGCATCAACCAAGGCTTATACTGCGCAAATCGCAGCTCTTGCCTTCCTAGCAAAAGCAGTCGGAGAAGCAAACGGTAATGCCAAAGCTCAAGCCTTTGACTTGGTTCATGAGTTGTCAATCGTAGCTCAGTCTATCGAATCAACTCTTTCTGAGAAAGAAACCATTGATGCAAAGGTTCGTGACCTTCTCGAAACAACTCGCAACGCCTTTTACATCGGACGTGGTCAAGACTACTATGTAGCCATGGAAGCCAGTCTTAAGCTAAAAGAGATTTCTTACATCCAGTGTGAAGGTTTTGCGGCAGGGGAACTCAAGCATGGAACCATTGCCTTGATTGAAGAAGGAACGCCTGTCTTGGCCCTCTTATCAGATCCAGTCCTTGCCAACCATACTCGTGGAAATATCCAAGAGGTCGCAGCCCGTGGTGCCAAGGTTCTCACTATTGCAGAAGAGAATGTTGCTAAAGAGACAGACGATATCGTCCTTACGACCGTCCACCCTTACCTCTCACCAATCTCAATGGTCGTACCAACGCAATTGGTCGCTTATTTTGCAACACTCCACCGTGGCCTTGATGTGGACAAACCACGTAACCTTGCTAAGTCAGTAACAGTAGAATAAACCAAGAAAGTCTAGTTGATCTAGGCTTTTTCTAATGAGCAAATTTATTGAAAATAAAACTAATTAGTGATAAAATACCCTAAAACTAAAAGAGATAGCGAGGAAACAGGATGGTAGAATTAGGAATTTCAACATTTGGTGAAACAACAGCTCTAGAAGCGACTGGACAGATTTACAGTCATGATGAACGTATTCGTCAGTTGGTGGCAGAGATAGAGCTAGCTGATAAGGTTGGTTTGGATGTGTACGGGATTGGGGAGCATCATCGGGAGGACTTTGCGGTATCGGCGCCAGAGATTGTTCTTGCAGCTGGGGCAGTCAATACCAAGAAGATTCGTTTGACTAGTGCGGTCAGCATTCTCTCGAGTATGGATCCGATTCGCTTGTTCCAACAATATGCTACCATCGATGCCTTGTCAAATGGACGTGCAGAGATCATGGCTGGGCGTGGTTCATTCACCGAGTCCTTCCCACTGTTTGGCTATGACTTGAAAGACTACGAAGCCCTTTTTGATGAGAAATTAGACTTGCTCCAGTTAGTCAATGAAAAGACCAAGATAGACTGGCAAGGTCAATTGACCCAAAGCATTGCTGGAAAAGAAGTCTATCCCCGTCCAGTTCAGGACAAATTGCCATTGTGGGTGGCGACAGGTGGTCATGTCGAATCAACAGTGAAGATTGCTCAGGCGGGGTTTCCGATTGTCTATGCCATTATCGGTGGCAATCCGTGTTATTTTAAAAAGTTGATTCAAGCTTATCGTGAGATTGGTAGGGAAGCCGGTTATGCGGATAAAGACCTGAAAGTGGGCGCTCATTCTTGGGGGTGGATTGCGGAAGATGGCGAGCAGGCGGTGAAAGATTATTTCCATCCGACCAAGCAAGTGGTGGATGCGATTTCCAAGGACCGTCCACACTGGCAGGAGTTGACCTATGAGCAATATTTGGAGCAAGTTGGGCCAAATGGAGCCATGTTTGTAGGAAATCCAGATCAGGTAGCAGAAAAATTGATTCGCATGATTGAGGATTTAGACTTGGACCGTTTCATGCTCCATCTACCGCTTGGTTCTATGCCACATGATCAAGTTTTGAGAGCTATTGAACTCTTCAGCACACAAGTGGCGCCGAAAATACATGCTTACTTTGCTATGAAAGAGGAGTTATAAAAAAATTTCAGTTGAGTCGATTGGTGAGGAACACCCATGGATTCAGCAACAGGTGGAAGTGGTACAAGCGATAGAGCATACTATCTAGTGGAATATATACTAGTTTATACCAAGTACAAGATAAAATAGCAAAAAAGGCGATTATCCAAGCGGAAATCGTCTTTTTTGATATTCTCACAAATACGATATCTTGTGGTTGGTGTAAACTGGTAGATAGTTCTCTTATTTTATTTATCAAAACCTTGTAAGTTTTTTTGGCGCTCTTCAGTTTGACCCTTGGCATCCAATTTATTACCATTGTAAACAGTGCTTTCCCATGATCCGTACATTGGGTTAGGGAAAATGATGAATTTCTCACCAAACTCTTTTTGTAATTCCTCTAATTTTTGGTCGCGCTCAGTTTCAGAGGTCTTTGAAAACTCTGCAAAGTCCACAAGATTATCTCCTAGTAGCATGACTAAGTTGGTTTTTTCTTGGACTGCTTGTCTACGACCTTCTTTAGATTTGACGCCTTTTTCTAAGAACATGAGATGATCGCGGCTTTGTACAGGAATTCCTTCATTTTCTAGGTTTTTGATCGTATCATCTACCTGATCTATTGTGCGGTCAGATACATAGTAAATTTGGACACCGTTTTGGTCTGCAAATTGGAGAAAGTCTTTAGCACCTGGTACAGCCTTGGCTGAGGCTTTTTTTACCCAGACATCCCAGTTTTCTGGGGTAAATGCTGTTCCGTCTTTGACATTTTGTGCTTGATAAGGGCTATTGTCTAATACGGTTTCGTCCAAGTCCAAAACGATAGAGTAGGGTTTATCTGTCTGTGTTTTTAGTAGTTCTTTCAAACGATTAGTAGCGACATTGTAACCTTGTAGATAGAGTGCCTTGGTCTCAGCTGCTTTTTGATACCAAAGAGTTGACATAGTATTTTCTCTTGAACGCAACTGATCATAGGTCATGGTAACCTGATTGTCAGATGTACTACTTTGTGTTGTCTGTGAATTTGCCGAATTTGTGCCACAGCCAGTCAGTAAAATGACGGAAGTAAGTGTAGAAGCAATTGTAATGGTAACTTTGGATATTTTCATAATCCCATCCTCCTAATAATAGTCTATTAATATTGTAGCGTTTTCATGGGATTTGTGCAAGGAAATATCGAGAGAAAAGAAATTTTTCAGTAGTAATTTGGTATTAGGATAAAATTATGTACTTAATTTGGGAATGAAGATGGATATAAAAAAACTCAATCGGCTTGATAGAAAATCTATATCAGCTTCTTTTTGGAAAATAGATGAAAATAAAGTGAATCTTTGAAAGGCTAGTAACATCAAGCTTTTCAGTTTTTTTTTTCTTTATAGATATAAAAATTTTCAATCGAGTTGATAGTCAATATATATTGGGAAAAGGGGAAAAGGAGTGGTAAGATGGTTTCAATCCAAATGGAAGGAGAAAGGTATGGCAAGTAAAAGAGATTTAGTCTTTAGAGCGATTCGAGGCGATGAAGTGGAAAGAGTTCCTGTGGGATTTTGGTTTCATTTTGTAACACTCGAAGAAAAGGGGCAGGGATTAAACAATCTACGTATCTTTCAAAAAAGTGTTGACGGGCATCGCAACTATGTGGAAAGGATTCGCCCTGATTTTGTCAAAATTATGAGCGACGGTTTTTTCCTTTATCCAAGTAATGTTTATAGTCCTACGATTGCAAGCATTCAGGAGCTGACTTCTATTGAGTCGATTGGTGAGGAACACCCATGGATTCAGCAACAGGTGGAAGTGGTACAAGCGATTCGAGAGACCTTTACCGAAGAGATTGCTTCTTTCTACAATATCTTTTCGCCTATCTCCTACCTCAAGCGTTGGTTCCGTACAGAAACTTCTCGAGGAGATAGGGAAGTAGCTGATCTATTGCTTGAAAATCCTGAGCAATTCAGAGCGATTCTAGATGTGATTGCAGGAGATATTGCTATCCTAACTCAGAAAATCATCCAGCAAGGTGAAGTTGACGGGATTTACCTCAGCACCCAGGAAATTCAAGATGAGCGCATTACACCAGCACTCTATCAAACCTATATCGAACCGAGCAATATAGCGATTTTGGAGGCAGCTAATCAGGTTGGTGGGACCAATATCCTCCATATCTGTGGTTTTGAAGGTGCGAGTAATGATGTGACGATATTTAAGGATTATCCAGCTCAAGTGGTCAACTGGGCGACCCACCATGAGGAAGTTAGTTTGACACAGGGTCAGGAGTTGTTTCCAGGCAAGGCCGTTTTAGGTGGATTTGAAAATGGCAAGAAAAGCCTGCTTTATCAAGGTTCCAAGGCGGAATTGCAAAATGAAACAAGGCGGTTACTGGCCGAAGCTGGTAATAAAGGTGTTCTTTTGGGAGCTGACTGTACTGTTCCAGATGACTTTGACTTAGAGAGGTTGGACTGGATTCGGCAGGCAGCTGTTCTCTAAAAGGAGGAGCTATGAAAAGTAAAAGATGGGGAATCTTCATTGCAGTTGTCGGCTTGCTGGCCTTGGTCGCCATAAGTGTCGTAAAAAATGAGCATTGCAAAAATGGAGAGAGATGTCGTGGAGTTCAGGATTTTTCCAAGTCCAGTCTCCCCTTTCTACGCTCGAATGATATCGCAAGCAGTTTATTAGTTGAAAAAGTAAGAAATGGAGAATAAGAATGTCAGAAAAAAAAGAATGGGTTTTAAAAGCATTTAGAGGTGAAAAGGTTGATCGTATGCCAGTTGGCTTTTGGCATCATTTCACATCCGAAGACGAATGGCTACAAGGTTTCTCAAATCCAGCCATTATCGAGAAGAATATCGAGGGGCATAAGCGCTTTATCCGAGAAGTTCAGCCAGACTTTATCAAACTCATGAGTGATGGCTACTTTGCCTATCCAAATCCAGTGATTGCCAAAGGAAAATCACTTCAAGAATTGGCGGCCATTCAACCACTCGGGCCAGATCACGCTTGGATAAAAGAGCAGGTTGACTTGGTTAAGAAAATCAAGCAAGAGTTTACAGAAGATATCGTTGCGATTTACAATATTTTTGCTCCTGTGACCTATCTCAAGTGGCTACTAGGGGAAGTATCTGGTGGCGATGACCTTATCGCGGACTTTCTGGTGGAAGATCCTGAAGCCCTTAAAAAGGTGTTGGATGTGATTGCAGAAGATATTGCGAGTCTCAGTCGAGCTGTCATCGAAGAGGCTGGTGCAGATGGAATCTATCTCAGTGTGCAGAGTATCCAAGATAAACGAGTGTCGGCAGCAGATTATCAAGCCGTCATTGCCCCTAGCGAGATAACTGTTCTGGAAGCGGCTAGTGCTGTTGGTGGCGTCACTGTTCTTCATATCTGTGGCTACGAGGGAGCGCGAAATGATATTCATCTTTTTGCAGACTATCCAGCCCAAGTCTTTAACTGGGCAGTAGGACCAGAAGGAATCACTCTCAAGGAAGGTCGTGAGATTTTCAAGGGACGTACGGTTCTTGGAGGATTCGAAAATGGTAAGACAGGCTTGCTGTATACTGGCAGCAAGGACGCCATTCAGGCTGAGGCAAAGAAACTAGTTGCAGAAGCTGGGGAACAGGGCTTGGTACTTGGGGCAGATTGTACCATTCCAAGTGATATCGCAGTTGAACGTATCCAGTGGGTGAGAGAAGCGCTTGAAAACTAAAGGAGAAAAAGATGAGTAAAAAAGCATGGATTATCGGTGGTGTAGCAGTGGTTGCAGTAATTGGGGCAACGATTATCGGGAGAAGTTTAGCTGGTGCTCCAGCCAAGGAGGGAGAAACGGCTTCGTCTGGTGAGGTCGTAACCTTGAAGGTTGCCCATACACAGAACTACGTACCTTATGACTTTGTCAATGAAAAAGGGGAGTCAGATGGTTATGAAGTAGCTGTTTTGAAGGCTGTTGATGAGAAGTTGGCAAACTATCAATTTGAATATACGGGTACTAGTGATGACGATCTCTTGATTGGTCTGGAATCGGGCAAGTATGACATCGGAACCAAGGGAGCTTGGTACACAGATGAACGAGCTAAAAAGTTTGTCATTCCATCTGAACCAGTCGGAGCGAGTATTATCGGATTTACTGTCAGAAAAGAAGACGAACAGAAATACAAAACCATTGATGACTTTGCAAAGAATAAAGGGAAATTGGTTCCTATCTCTCCACAGAATGCTCAATGGAATGTCATCACTAGCTACAATGAAAAACATCAAGATGCACCAATTGAGCTAACTGCAGCGGAATTCTTTAAGGTAGCAGATGCCTATGCCTGGGTCTTGGAAGGACGTTATGATGCCTTCTTTGATATCAAACTGTCCTTTGAAAAAGCAGTTACCGCAGAAGATGGCCCTTACCACCAATATGCGGACAAACTCAGCTGGTTCCCATACAAGGGTATTCCAACTTATCCCTTGATTCACCGTGATGAAAAGGGTGAGAAATTCGCTAAAGAATATGAAAAAGCAATCAAAGAGTTGAAAGAAGATGGCACGCTTGCTAAGCTATCTCAGCAATACTTTAAAGAAGATGTCTTTAGTTATGTAGACAAAGACTAGGCCAGAAATTCCAAGACTAGAAAGGGTTTTGCATGGTTTCTTATGATTTTTCCAAGGTCTTTCAGTTTTTACCGACCTTATGGCAGGCACTTCCTATGACCTTGTCCATTCTCTTTTTTACCACTCTTCTTGGTTCCCTTTTTGGAGGTCTCTTGGCCTGGACACAAGTAGGAGAAGACAAGAGTTTTGCAGCGATTTCCAAAGGCTATATCTTTACCCTACGTTGTACACCGCCGATTGTCTTGCTTTTTCTAGTCTTTTATGGCTTGCCAGAATTTCTGAAATGGTGGCTTGGTTTGGATATCAACAACTGGTCTAAAACTATTTTTGTTCTTCTGACGATGATTCTCTTGTTTGCGGCTATTGTTGCCGAAGTTTTCAAGGCGGCCTATCAAGCTATTCCAAAGGGGCAGACAGAGGCCGGGCTTAGTATTGGTTTGACTCCAAGTCAGACTTTTTGGAGAATCATTTTTCCCCAAGCTTTTCAAGTTGCTCTTCCCAATATAACGACCGCTATTCTCAATCTCATGCGGGATGCTGCCTTGGCCTATACGATTGGTTTCGTTGATGTTATGGGGGCAGGCAATCTCTTAATCAGCCGCAATTTAGGGAACTATTCACTGGAAACCTATACGGCAGTTGCGCTTCTTTACTGGGGGATTGCCTTGGTTATTTCTAGCTTGAGTCGTTTGCTTGAGAAGTCTTTGGAAACAAAAGGGAGGTAAGAAATGGATATAGACTATATTGTAAAGACCTTTCTGGAGACCTTGAAGGGTGTGCCAATCACCTTGATTATCATGATTGTGGCTATGGTCTTAAGCTTTTTACCAGCTCTATTTTTAGCCTTGGGGCAGATTTACAAGGTTCGAGGGGTGAGGAGTTTTTCTCTGGTCTATCTGGCGTTTATCCGAGCGACTCCTCCGATTTTATTGATTCTCTTCTTTTATAGTTTGTTTCCAAGTTTGCTGAATCAATTTCTCAAAAGCATAGGCAGTGACTTTGATATTTTCAAGCTTGATCCTCTCTATTATGCCTTTATCATTTATAGTTTAATGACAGTCGGGAGTTTATCGGAGATTTTGCGCTCAGCTATCTTGACGGTGGACAAGGGACAACTAGAGGCAGCGCATGCGATTGGGCTGACTACGACCCAGGCCTATCTAAGGATTGTTTTTCCTCAAGCCTTGCGCTCAGCCTTGCCTAACTTGGCCAATCTGGTGATTAATATCGTCAAAGGGACTTCCTTGGTCTTTGTCATGACCATCAAGGATATCACTGCTATTGCCCGTGTAGAAGCGTCCTACGGCTACCAGTATTTTGAGTCTTATTTTGTGATCTTTTTGCAGTATATTTTGATCTGTGGTTTGATTCAGTGGGGCTTCTCCCTACTGGAGAAAGGCTATGTGAAAAAAGAAAAGAGTGCAAAAGCATCTAGCGCGCGTTTCGTATAGGAGGACAGGATGTTACAAGTAGAACATATCGCAAAAACATTTGGAGAGAGACAGGTCTTGGAGGATGTTAATCTTCAGGTCAACCAAGGGGATGTCGTCGTTATTTTAGGACCATCAGGTTCGGGGAAAACGACCTTTCTCCGTTGTCTTAATCACTTAGAAAAAGCTGACAGTGGCCGTTTGACCTTGGCAGGAAAAACCTATGACTTAGCCAAATTAAGCAAGAAAGACATTCTAGAAATTCGCCAAAAAACAGCCTTTGTTTTCCAACACTACAATCTCTTTGCAAACAAAACTGCTCTGGAAAATATTCTAGAAGGCCTAATAGTGGCTCGTAAAGTTCCTAAGGAAGAAGCGCTCAAACGTGCAGAATCTGCCTTGGAAAAAGTTGGTTTACTTGCCTATAAAGACTACTACCCTTCACAACTATCTGGAGGGCAACAACAACGAATAGGAATTGCGCGTGCTATTGCCGTCAAGCCCGAGGTCATTTTGCTAGATGAACCAACATCAGCACTAGACCCTGAGTTGGTTGGAGATGTTTTGGATGTTCTGAAACAGTTGGCGGGAGAAGGTGTGACCATGGTGGTCGTCACGCATGAGATGGGATTTGCTAGAGATGTTGCCAACCACGTTATTTTTATGGACGGAGGCCGTATCGTAGAGGAGAATAATCCCCACGATTTCTTTAGTCGTCCACAAGAAGAACGAACCAAGCAGTTCCTGGCTCGTATCTTATCAGACGCTAGCTATAGTGTAGAATACATGATTTGATAGATAAGTGTATCATAAAAACAACACCCCATGACTAGAAGATTCTTCTGACCATGGGGTGTTTTTCTATAGGAGGGCTAGGTTGTACTCTTCGAAAATCTCTTCAAACCAAGTCAGCTTCGCCTTATCTACAAGCTCAAAGCTGTGCTTTGAGCAGCCTGTGACTAGCTTCCTAGTTTACTCTTTGATTTTCATTGAGTGTTATTTCTTTTTCTTGTTTTTTATCAACCATCCAAGTCCGAGAAGGGCAAGGATACTGAATCCAGCAAGGGCAAGGAGGGATTTGCTCTCAGTTCCTGTGTTTGGAAGGAGGTTCTGAGAGTGAGTCTCTGCAGCAGTTTCTTGAGAGTCAGGATTTGCTACTAGGTTTTGGGCTTGGTCTTGTTGGGTTTCCAAGCTAGAAAGATTAAATTCTGGTTTTTCTTCCACAGCTGGGGCAACGATGGCACCACCTTGAGATAAGCGGAGAACAACGGCAGTGAGAGCGTTCAATTTCAAGCCTTTTTCAGTCCATTCGAGACCTTGAGGTTTAGCGATTCCTACTGGTCCGGCTTGATTTTCATCTGCCAGGACTTCAGCCTTTTTCAAGTGGGCAAAGGCAGTTCCTAGAGTAAATTCGCGAGCCTTATCATCTGCATTAACAAAGACTGCGTAGATATCACCGTTTGGAGCAGTGATTTGGTAGCCGATGGTCACATCTTCTTTTTCAACGCCGTTTTGTCCTGGGACAGTAATGAGGTGGACGCGCTCTTTGATGTCTTGCAGACTCTTGAGTCGGAAGGCATCTGTCGATTGACGAAGGGCGATCAAACCTTTCATATAGTTACGGCTCTTGACATTTTCAGGGAAAGCTTTACCATCTGTTGCCTTGGTCCAATCAAACTTGTTGACAGCATCACTAGAGTCGTAAGAGTCATGGATAAAGTAAGGATAGACAAATGGCTTGCCGTCCTTGTCACGCAACAAGTGAGACTTGTTTGGAACCTTATCTTCAGGAACAGGAGTCTTATAGGCTGGGTCTAGGAATTGTTTGGTACGTCCGTATTCCTGACCAGAGTGGATAAACGGAGTTCCTTGAGCAGTCAAGACCATGAGGTTTCCAAGTCGCAAACGACGATGAATCTCAGCGTAGTTTTCAGCCTTGCTTGGGTCTTTTTTGATCGACTGGGCAATGATGTCAAAGAGGGTCAAGTTATCATGGGCTGCGATATACTGGATAACATCTCCAGGATTGTCAGCCTCAAAGTTAGTTGGTTGGGCAATGAGATTTTTAAAGATGGTATTGATATCGCGTTTGCCACCTGTGATAAAGGCAGGTTGACCTTCGTTTGGATAGCCAGACTTGAGGTTGTTACGGATGTCGTCTGAAAAGACAGCGACAGTATCTGTTTTCTTCATCCAATCTTGGTCAGCAGGTTGTACAGGCGTATTTTCATCACCAGTATAGGTTCTCCAGCCTTCACCTAACATGATAAGATTTGGATTGAGGGCGCGTGCAGCTTTGTACGCTTCTTCGATAGAAGCCGCATCGTGGTCACCCATCATATCAAAGCGGAAACCATCTACTTTGTAAGTTTCAACCAGATACTTGATAGAGTCTACCAAGACACGTTTAGACATGTAGTGGGTAGTTCCCAAACGACCGCCACCGAAGCTAGTACGTGGAGTTCCGTCTGCGTCCATAAAGTGATAGTAGTTTGGCTCAATATCCTCAAAAATGTCAACCTTGGCAGTATGGTTGTAGACCACATCCAAGATAGCCCCCATGCCACGTTTGTGGATTTCGTTGATGAGGTTTTTGAATTCTGCGATACGTTTTTCTGGATCCTTAGGATCGCTTGAGTACATACCAGTCAAGGAGAAGTAGTTTTGAGGGTCATATCCCCAGTTGTAGTTGCTGTTGCTTGAAGCGTAGGCAGACAAACGTCCTTGGTTCTTCAATTCATTGACAAAGTAGTAAGACAAGACTGGAAGGAGCTGGATGTGGGTCACACCCAAGTCTTTGAGATAGTCCAATTTTTCTATAAAGGCTTCAAAGGTACCAAATGGCTTGGTCAAGTCTTTTGCGATGGCAGGATCCGAAGTGAAGTCACGTACATGAGCTTCATAGATGACGGCATCTTCACGCGATTTGAAGTTGCGAATCTTCCCATAGGTCAAGTCTCGCGGTCCTAGTTTGGATGGGTCGACAAAGGCAGCTTTAGCGACCTTATGAGCGACATCTGTTTTTGCTAGGTCACTGTTCCAAGCTGCTAGTGACTTGGCATAAGGGTCAAGAACGAGAACGGTTTTACCTTGGCGCTCGATCTGGTAGTGGTAGTAGTAGCCAGTATAGTTGCTGATACCGAGACCAGAGTTTGTGTCCAGAGTTTGTTTCCAGGTTCCTTTTTCTCCTTTTTCAAGGGCGACAGTTCCGACTACCTTTTCAGGGTCTTTCTTGTCATAGACGACAACGGAAACCTTATCAGCACTTGGAGACCAGAGGGTGAGATCAACACGCTTGCCATCTTCTTTTAGAGTTGCGCCGAGTGGACCGTCGTAACTGTAGGACTCATCCTTGAGGCGCCAGCTTGAACGTGTGGTAAATCGGTCTGAATTGTAGCTGACAGTGTACGGGTGTTGAGTGTCAGAGAAGTCGCCGATATAGGTCGCTTTTTTACCTGCCTCATCCACTTCCACGTCTGTGATATCTACTTTATTCCCTTGGTAATCAGTGATGCTGGAGTGTTTGAGGATATCGTCTTTCTTAGCTCCAACTAGGGTAGAAAAGCTGCTTTCGATACGAGACTTAGCCACGTGTTGGGCACCAGTCATGCGGATATCGTGCACATAGTAGGGGTTAGTGTAGATGGTTTCGTCATCATCTTTGAGGAAAATCTGACTGTGATTTTTTAGATCAGTGAATTTATAATCTTCTTTTCTGATTTTCACATCATCGCCTTTCTTGCTTTCGTCTAGTAATAAAAATCCAAATTCTCTCGCAGCTTCATTGAGTGGGATATCAATGTAACGGCCATATTTTCCAGTTGCGGTAAAGTCAGTACCGTCAGGCCATTCTCCGCTGCTTGGGTTTTTAACATCGCCCCAATACCAAAGAGATTTTTTGTCATAGTTCCCGTCGGTACGGTAGTAGTTGACACGGACTGTTCCCGCTGGCTGAGGATGGTAGTTGTATACCTTGTAGTTTTCATCTAGCCAGGCCTCGTTCATTTTTGGAGAGAGGCGCTCTACCGAACGGTCCCCTGTCAGGTTATCCCCTTTAGTATTGTTGATGAGGAAGCTGACTTTCTTGGCTTGCTCATTTTTGAGTTTGACATCGAGATAATAGCCGTAGTCATCTTTCTTGGCATCCTTGAAGGACTTGGCTCCATTGGGCCAGTTTTCAGAAGGTTTTTCAACATCGTCCCAAGTCCAAAGACCTTGGGAATCCTTGTTTTCCTCAGGGAGTTTTTTCACATGGATGCGGAAGTGGTTGTCTGCGATGGGTTCTTCAGAAGATGTGTCAGCTTGTGGTTTTTGGCCTGAAGTTTGTGTCGAAGTGTTGGCGTCTACTTTCTCTTCCTTGCTGTTAGCCTGGTTTGTGCTAGCGTCTTCTGTTTTAGGTGTTTCTGGCGCTGTAGTAGTTTCCACAGCTGGAGCTTCTTTTTTAGGTGTTTCAGCTTCTAGAACAGCGTCAGTTGCGGGGGCTTCCTTTTTAGTGTCAAGGGAAGCGTTTGCATTATTTTCCTCAGAAACTGGGCTTTGGTCTTGTGTTTGACTTGCTTCAGTCTCGGTAGGAGCCTTAGCCACAGCACTAGTATTTTCCTGAGCTTGAGGAAGGTTTTCGTTAGCCGAAATGGTTGGCATTGCAGCAGAAAGTAGGACAATGCTGGCACCGATAAGGACAGAGCCTGTTCCATTTTTCAAGGAACGAATACCGTAAACCATTTTTTTCTCAGTTTGAGATGGAATCTTTTTCATCACAATTCTCCTTGTGTAGTTATTCCCTATCAGTATAGCATGAGGTAAACATTTATGCAAGCGTTTTCCTAGTTTTTGAGAGAAAATTTTATGCTTCATTCTTTTGAAAAGTTAAAGCATTTTATAGGAAAAGATTGTTTGAAAAATGGTAAAAAAACCTTGAAAAATCTTGGCCAATAAGGTATAATAAGAATAATCATTTGTCGTAGGTTTTGTCTGAAATATTGTCCAGACAGGACTCACAGCAGTTAAATCTCCTGAAAAAGTCGGATTTAGCTGCTCTTTTTGTGCTTTTTTTCGGTTTTTTGAGTCTTTGTAACATAAATTTAAAAATTCTGAAAATTATCCAAAAGGACATGGTGATAGGGGTTTAACAACCATTTGACGATAATCAATAGCCTGATGAAGCAGGCTTGGAACTTTATTTACAAAGGAGAATCATCTTGGCAGGACATGACGTTCAATACGGGAAACATCGTACCCGTCGTAGTTTTTCAAGAATCAAAGAAGTTCTTGACTTACCAAATTTGATTGAAATTCAAACGGATTCATTCAAAGATTTCCTAGATCACGGACTTAAGGAAGTGTTTGAAGATGTATTGCCAATTTCAAACTTCACAGACACAATGGAGTTGGAATTTGTTGGCTATGAAATCAAGGAACCAAAATACACGCTCGAAGAAGCTCGTATCCACGATGCTAGCTACTCAGCACCCATTTTTGTAACCTTCCGCTTGATTAATAAAGAAACAGGCGAAATCAAGACTCAAGAAGTCTTCTTTGGTGATTTCCCAATCATGACCGAAATGGGTACTTTCATCATCAATGGTGGTGAACGTATTATCGTTTCTCAGTTGGTCCGCTCACCAGGTGTTTACTTTAACGATAAAGTAGACAAGAATGGTAAAGTGGGTTACGGTTCTACTGTTATCCCTAACCGTGGAGCTTGGTTGGAACTTGAAAGCGACTCAAAAGACATCGCTTATACTCGTATCGACCGTACTCGTAAGATTCCATTTACGACCTTGGTTCGTGCGCTTGGTTTCTCAGGTGATGATGAAATCTTTGATATCTTTGGTGACAGCGAATTGGTTCGCAACACCGTTGAAAAAGATATCCACAAGAATCCAATGGACTCTCGTACAGACGAAGCCTTGAAAGAAATCTACGAACGCCTTCGTCCAGGTGAGCCTAAGACTGCTGAAAGTTCACGTAGCTTGCTTGTAGCTCGTTTCTTTGATCCACGTCGCTACGATTTGGCAGCTGTTGGTCGATACAAGATTAATAAAAAATTGAACATCAAAACACGCTTGCTCAACCAAACCATTGCGGAGCCATTGGTAGACCCTGAAACTGGTGAAATCTTGGTAGAAGCTGGTACCGTTATGACTCGCAGTGTGATTGAAAGTATCGAGAGTCATTTGGATGGCGACTTGAACAAGATCGTTTATATTCCGAACGATGCAGCTGTTTTGACAGAACCAGTTGTCCTTCAAAAATTCAAGGTTGTTGCCCCAACGGATCCAGACCGTGTCGTAACCATCATCGGAAATGCCAATCCAGACGACAAGGTTCGTGTTGTAACTCCTGCGGATATCCTTGCAGAGATGAGCTACTTCCTCAACTTGGCAGAAGGTATCGGACGTGTGGATGATATCGACCACCTTGGAAACCGTCGTATCCGTGCAGTTGGTGAATTGCTTGCAAACCAAGTACGTCTTGGACTTTCTCGTATGGAACGTAATGTCCGTGAACGTATGTCTGTTCAGGATAATGAAGTTTTGACACCGCAACAAATTATCAACATCCGCCCTGTGACAGCTGCGATCAAAGAATTCTTTGGTTCTTCACAATTGTCCCAGTTCATGGACCAACACAACCCACTTTCTGAGTTGTCTCACAAACGTCGTTTGTCAGCCTTAGGGCCTGGTGGTTTGACTCGTGACCGTGCTGGATATGAAGTACGTGACGTGCACTACACTCACTATGGTCGTATGTGTCCAATTGAAACACCTGAAGGACCTAACATCGGTTTGATCAATAACTTGTCATCATACGGTCACTTGAACAAGTATGGATTTGTTCAAACACCATACCGTAAGGTTGACCGTGAAACTGGTGTAGTCACAAACGAAATCGTTTGGTTGACAGCCGATGAAGAAGATGAATTTACTGTAGCACAGGCTAATTCAAAATTGAACGAAGATGGTACTTTTGCTGAGAAAGTTGTCATGGGACGTCACCAAGGGGTCAACCAAGAGTATCCAGCAGAAGTGGTTGATTACATGGACGTGTCACCAAAACAGGTAGTTGCCGTTGCGACTGCATGTATTCCTTTCTTGGAAAACGATGACTCCAACCGTGCCCTCATGGGTGCCAACATGCAACGTCAGGCTGTGCCATTGATTGATCCAAAAGCACCTTACGTTGGTACTGGTATGGAATACCAAGCAGCTCACGACTCTGGAGCTGCGGTTATTGCTCAGCATGACGGTAAAGTTACCTACGCAGATGCGGACAAGGTAGAAGTTCGCCGTGAAGATGGTTCCCTAGATGTCTACCATGTTCAAAAATTCCGTCGTTCAAACTCAGGCACTGCCTACAACCAACGTACCCTTGTTAAAGTTGGGGACATCGTTGAAAAAGGCGACTTTATCGCTGACGGACCTTCTATGGAAAAAGGGGAAATGGCGCTTGGACAAAACCCAATCGTTGCCTACATGACTTGGGAAGGTTACAACTTCGAGGATGCCGTTATCATGAGCGAACGCTTGGTCAAAGACGATGTCTACACATCTGTCCACCTCGAAGAATACGAATCAGAAACGCGTGATACAAAGCTTGGGCCTGAAGAAATTACTCGTGAAATTCCAAACGTTGGGGAAGATGCCCTTAAAAACCTTGACGAAATGGGAATTATCCGTATTGGTGCCGAAGTTAAAGAAGGGGATATTCTTGTAGGGAAAGTCACACCTAAGGGTGAAAAAGACCTCTCAGCTGAAGAACGTCTCTTGCACGCTATCTTCGGAGACAAGTCTCGTGAAGTGCGTGATACTTCTCTTCGTGTACCACACGGTGCCGATGGTGTCGTTCGTGATGTTAAGATCTTTACACGTGCAAATGGAGATGAGTTGCAATCAGGAGTTAACATGCTGGTTCGTGTCTACATCGCTCAAAAACGTAAGATCAAGGTCGGAGATAAGATGGCCGGACGTCACGGAAACAAAGGGGTTGTCTCTCGTATCGTCCCTGTAGAAGACATGCCTTACCTTCCAGACGGAACTCCAGTCGATATCATGTTGAACCCACTTGGGGTGCCATCACGTATGAATATCGGTCAGGTTATGGAACTCCACCTTGGTATGGCAGCCCGTACTCTTGGTATCCACATCGCAACACCAGTCTTTGACGGAGCAAGTTCTGAAGACCTTTGGGACACTGTTAAAGAAGCAGGTATGGATAGCGATGCTAAGACAATCCTATACGATGGACGTACAGGTGAGCCGTTTGACAACCGTGTATCAGTTGGTGTCATGTACATGATCAAACTCCACCACATGGTTGATGATAAATTGCACGCGCGTTCAGTCGGACCTTACTCAACCGTTACTCAACAGCCACTTGGAGGTAAAGCTCAGTTTGGTGGACAACGTTTCGGTGAGATGGAGGTTTGGGCCCTTGAAGCCTACGGTGCGTCAAATGTCCTTCAAGAAATCTTGACTTACAAATCTGACGATATCAACGGACGTTTGAGAGCTTATGAAGCTATTACAAAAGGAAAACCAATTCCAAAACCAGGTGTTCCAGAATCATTCCGAGTTCTTGTGAAAGAATTGCAATCTCTTGGTCTTGACATGCGTGTCCTTGACGAAGATGACCAAGAAGTGGAACTTCGCGACTTGGATGAAGGAATGGACGAAGATGTCATCCACGTAGATGACCTTGAAAAAGCCCGCGAAAAAGCAGCTCAAGAGGCTAAAGCAGCCTTTGAAGCTGAAGAAGCTGAGAAAGAAGCAAAAGCGGAAGCAACAGAAGAAACTGCTGAACAAGAATAAGCAGTTCACTTAGAATAGAAAGGGAAGAAATAGTGGTTGATGTAAATCGTTTTAAAAGTATGCAAATCACCCTAGCTTCTCCAAGCAAAGTCCGTTCATGGTCTTATGGAGAAGTCAAAAAACCTGAAACAATCAATTACCGTACGTTGAAACCAGAACGTGAAGGACTCTTTGACGAAGTCATCTTTGGTCCTACAAAAGACTGGGAATGTGCTTGTGGTAAGTACAAACGCATTCGTTACAGAGGGATTGTTTGTGACCGTTGTGGGGTTGAAGTAACGCGTACAAAAGTTCGTCGTGAGCGTATGGGGCACATCGAGTTGAAAGCTCCTGTATCTCACATCTGGTATTTCAAGGGGATTCCAAGCCGTATGGGCTTGACCCTTGATATGAGCCCTCGTGCCCTCGAGGAAGTTATCTACTTTGCGGCTTATGTGGTCATTGATCCTAAGGATACACCACTTGAGCACAAGTCTATCATGACAGAGCGCGAATACCGTGAGCGCTTGCGTGAGTATGGTTATGGATCATTCGTTGCCAAGATGGGTGCCGAAGCCATCCAAGACCTCTTGAAACAAGTAGATCTTGAAAAAGAAATTGCTGAACTCAAAGAAGAGTTGAAAACAGCTACTGGACAAAAACGTGTCAAAGCTATCCGTCGTTTGGATGTTTTGGATGCCTTTTACAAGTCTGGGAACAAACCTGAATGGATGGTTCTTAACATCCTCCCAGTTATTCCACCAGATCTCCGCCCAATGTTGCAGTTGGATGGTGGCCGTTTTGCCTCATCTGACTTGAACGACCTTTACCGCCGTGTTATCAACCGTAACAACCGTTTGGCTCGTTTGCTTGAGTTGAATGCACCTGGTATTATCGTTCAAAATGAGAAGCGTATGCTTCAAGAAGCGGTTGATGCTTTGATTGACAATGGTCGTCGTGGTCGTCCGATTACAGGACCAGGTAGCCGTCCACTGAAATCATTGAGCCACATGCTCAAAGGGAAACAAGGACGCTTCCGTCAGAACTTGCTCGGTAAACGTGTTGACTTCTCAGGACGTTCCGTTATCGCCGTTGGTCCAACTCTTAAGATGTACCAATGTGGTGTGCCACGCGAAATGGCGATCGAGCTCTTTAAACCATTTGTTATGCGTGAAATCGTTGCCCGCGACATCGTGCAAAACGTCAAAGCAGCTAAACGCTTGGTGGAACGCGGTGATGAGCGTATCTGGGACATCCTTGAAGAAGTAATCAAAGAACACCCAGTGCTTTTGAACCGCGCACCGACCCTTCACCGTTTGGGTATCCAAGCTTTCGAGCCCGTCTTGATCGATGGTAAGGCCCTTCGTTTGCACCCGCTTGTCTGTGAAGCCTACAATGCCGACTTTGACGGGGACCAAATGGCCATCCACGTACCGCTTTCAGAAGAGGCTCAAGCAGAAGCTCGTATCTTGATGCTCGCTGCAGAGCACATCTTGAATCCGAAAGATGGTAAACCAGTTGTTACTCCATCTCAGGACATGGTTTTGGGTAACTACTACTTAACTATGGAAGAAGCTGGTCGTGAAGGTGAAGGAATGGTCTTCAAAGACCGTGATGAAGCTGTCATGGCTTACCGCAATGGTTATGTACACCTCCACTCACGTGTTGGTATCGCGACAGACAGCCTCAACAAACCATGGACAGAAGAGCAAAAACACAAGGTCTTGCTGACAACAGTTGGTAAAATCCTCTTCAACGACATCATGCCAGAGGGTCTACCTTACTTGCAAGAACCAAATAATGCGAACTTGACAGAAGGGCTTCCAGCTAAATACTTCTTGCCACTAGGTGGTGATATCAAGGAAGCCATTCGCAACCTTGAACTCAATCCTCCATTCAAGAAGAAAAACCTTGGAAATATCATCGCTGAGATTTTCAAACGTTTCCGTACAACAGAAACCTCTGCATTCTTGGACCGATTGAAAGACTTAGGTTACCATCATTCAACACTTGCTGGATTGACAGTGGGGATTGCTGATATCCCAGTGGTTGAAGACAAGGCTGAAATTATTGAAGAATCTCATAAGCGTGTAGAACAAATCACAAAACAGTTCCGTCGTGGTTTGATCACTGATGATGAACGTTACAATGCTGTTACAGCTGAATGGCGTGCAGCTCGTGAGAAATTGGAAAAACGCTTGGTCGATAACCAAGATCCGAAGAACCCAATCGTTATGATGATGGACTCAGGAGCCCGTGGTAACATCTCGAACTTCTCACAACTTGCCGGTATGCGTGGTCTGATGGCTGCTCCGAACGGACGTATCATGGAATTGCCAATTCTTTCAAACTTCCGCGAAGGTTTGTCAGTACTTGAAATGTTCTTCTCAACTCACGGTGCCCGTAAAGGTATGACCGATACGGCCCTTAAGACAGCCGACTCAGGTTACTTGACTCGTCGTTTGGTTGACGTTGCCCAAGACGTTATCATCCGTGAGGACGACTGTGGAACAGACCGTGGTCTCTTGATCCGCTCTATCGCGGAAGGAAAAGAGATGATCGAGTCTCTCGAAGAACGTCTCAATGGTCGTTACACTAAGAAATCTGTTAAACACCCAGAAACTGGTGCAGTGATCATTGGTCCAAATGAATTAATCACAGAAGACAAGGCGCGCGAGATTGTCAATGCTGGTGTGGAAGAAGTGACTATCCGTTCCGTATTTACATGTAACACTCGTCATGGTGTTTGCCGTCACTGTTACGGTATCAACTTGGCGACTGGTGATGCGGTTGAAGTTGGTGAAGCAGTTGGTACAATCGCTGCCCAATCTATCGGGGAACCTGGTACACAGCTTACAATGCGTACCTTCCACACGGGTGGGGTTGCCTCAAATACCGATATCACTCAGGGTCTTCCTCGTGTCCAAGAAATCTTTGAAGCCCGCAATCCTAAAGGGGAAGCGGTTATTACAGAGGTCAAAGGACAAGTTACAGCAATCGAAGAAGACGCTTCAACTCGTACCAAGAAAGTCTTTGTTAAGGGTGAAACTGGCGAAGGTGAATACGTCGTTCCATTTACAGCACGTATGCGTGTTGAAGTTGGAGACCAAGTTTCTCGTGGTGCAGCATTGACAGAGGGTTCTATCCAACCAAAACATCTCCTTGCTGTTCGTGATGTCTTGTCAGTTGAAACTTACCTTCTCGGTGAAGTCCAAAAAGTTTACCGTAGCCAAGGGGTAGAAATCGGTGACAAACACATTGAGGTTATGGTTCGTCAAATGATCCGTAAAGTCCGTGTCATGGATCCAGGTGATACAGATCTTCTCATGGGTACCCTTTTAGACATCAACGATTTTACAGATGCTAATAAAGATGTCCTTATCGCAGGTGGAGTTCCAGCGACTGGTCGCCCAGTTCTTATGGGAATTACCAAAGCCTCACTTGAAACAAACAGTTTCTTGTCAGCGGCTTCCTTCCAGGAAACAACTCGTGTCCTTACAGATGCGGCCATCCGTGGTAAGAAAGACCATCTCCTTGGACTCAAGGAAAATGTTATTATTGGTAAGATCATCCCAGCAGGTACTGGTATGGCTCGCTACCGTAATCTTGAACCACAGGCAATCAATGATGCAGAATATCTGGCTCCTGAACAAGAAGAGGCAGAACTTGCTCCAGTGGATGAAACTGTGGAAATCCAATCTGAAGAAACTGTAGAATAAAAAGTAAACAAGAGAACCTTCGGGTTCTCTTTGCTTTGTTTCAGAAAATTTTCCCACTTTTCCATAAAGTGTGGTAGAATAGAAGAACTAAAATGACAAGGGGATTTATATGGAACAAACATTCTTTATCATTAAGCCAGATGGTGTGAAGAGAGGTCTAGTTGGCGAGGTTTTGAAAAGAATTGAGCGACGTGGTTTCAAACTCGAAAAATTAGAGTTACGTTCAACCGTTTCAGAAGATTTGATTGACCAACATTATCGCGACTTAGTTGGAAAAAGTTTTTATCTTCCTATCCGCCAATTTATGACCTCAGGTCCAATAATTGTGGGAATCATTTCAGGTCCCAAGGTAATTGAAAGCTGGCGTGACATGATGGGGGCTACTCGTCCAGAAGAGGCTCTTCCGGGGACCATCCGGGGGGATTTTGCTAAGGCGGCAGGAGAAAATCAAGCCATTCAAAACGTCGTACATGGGTCAGATTCAGAAGAGTCAGCTAAACGAGAAATCGCCCTCTGGTTTAAGGATTAGATTAGAAGAGAACAGTTCTGTGAATGACGGAACTGTTTTTTGTACCGTTCAGCGTCCTAATGTGACATTTTGGAAGTCATTTATCATTTTCTAATCCTGTCAGAGTATAATTTCTTATACGGAGGAAGAAAAGGAAATGATGAAATCAATTCGTGTTTTATTATTATTAGCTGTCGCTCAAATTTTATTTGGAAGTTGTTTATTGTGGAAGGAATCATTTTTATCCTTAAGAGAAGGAAATGTCTATTTTTTAATTCTCATAGTGGGAGTTTCTGGCTTTTGTGCTGGGATTAATTACTTCCATACCTTGGGTCAGAAAAGTCATAGTATTTTGCATTCTGCAGAGAAAGTGAAGCTTATCCATAATCTTCTTTTAATCATCAATCTTTTAGCCAGCTGTTTCATTTTATCAGAAAGTATCCAAGTTGGTACTGAGCTCCAGCAGGATCTGGTTGACCTCTTTTTGCCCTCATTCTTTTTCTTGCTGGGAGTAGATCTATGGATTTTCTTACCTTTTGATAAATATATTCGGGATATGGACAACTATCTCAACAAGAAGAGAACGGTTGTGATTTCCGTTTTAGGTACGATTATTTTCTTGAGAAATCCCGTAACGATCTCCTCCATTCTCCTTTATATCGGTCTCGGTTTTTTATGTGCGCGTTTCCTCTTTCCCAAATCCGTGCAAAGCGAAATTTCATTTTACGGACATGTGATTCGCGATGTTTTATTTGTTATTTGTATTTTTACCTTTTTCTAAGAAAGGAAAGGAGAACTATAAATTTAGCATAGTAAGTCTATAAAGAAAATTCACACAAAAGAAAACTTTTTGGTATAATAGTAACATGTACACAAAAAATGAAGAAGAGCTTCGAGCTCTCGGAGAAAGATTAGGTCATTTGCTTCAAAAAGACGATGTTCTGATCTTGACGGGAGAGTTGGGTGCGGGTAAAACAACCTTTACAAAAGGCCTTGCCAAGGGTTTGGATATCCGTCAGATGATTAAAAGTCCAACTTATACTATCGTGAGAGAGTATGAAGGGCGTCTGCCACTTTACCACTTGGATGTCTACCGTATCGAAGGAGACGCTGATTCTATTGACTTGGATGAGTTTCTCTTTGGTGGCGGTGTGACTGTTATTGAGTGGGGGCATCTTTTGGGTGAGGATTTACCAGATTCCTATTTGGAATTGGAAATTTTGAAAGAAGCAGAGGGTCGTTGTCTTCATTTTACGGCTCATGGCCCTCGGGCTGAACAACTCATCAAGGAGCTTCATGATGGAGTATGAGTTGTGCATTCGTGAGGCAGAGACTTCAGATGCTACAGCTTTGATTGCATTTTTAGATTGTGTCGGTCAAGAGACAGACCTCACTAGCCTAGATGAAAATGGTATCATGATGACAGCGTCTGAAATGGCTCTTTTTATCGAAAAACAAGCTGCATCGGAGAATCAAATTACTCTTCTCGCCTTACTGAATGATGAGATTGCAGGTATCTTAAATATCACAGCGGATCAACATTTAAGAGTTCGGCATATTGGAGATGTTTTTCTAGCAGTTCGCAAGAAAATTTGGAACCAAGGCTTGGCGACTATACTTCTAGAAGAAGGCATCGAGTGGGCTAAAGCCAGTGGTGTCTTGCGCCGTTTGCAACTTAGTGTACAAAAACGAAATGAGGCTGCTATCCACCTCTATTCAAAAATGGGATTTATCATAGAAGGCTTGCAAGAAAGAGGAGCCTATTTAGCAGAAGGGATATTTTTAGATGTTTGTCTGATGGGCAAATTGATAGATGAATAACGAGATGATCAAAAAATTAATTGGAATGGTGCTAGGTTTCCTGGCAGTAACAGTTTTAGGTGTAGCGGTTTATGGCTATACCATCTACCAACAGGGAACAGAAACCCTAAGTAAAAAGACTTACAAAAAAATCGGGGAAGAAACCAACGTTATCGAAGCGACGGAGCCACTGACTATCCTCTTGATGGGGGTAGATACGGGAAATTCGGAACGTACAGATCCGTGGGCAGGGAATAGTGATTCTATGATACTCCTGACGGTTAATCCCAAAACAAAGAAAACCACTATGATGAGTTTGGAACGGGATATTTTGACTAAGATCGAGAATGAAAATGGCCAAGTTCAGGAAGCCAAACTCAATGCGGCCTATGCTAATGGTGGTGCGGAACTTGCAATTTCTACTATTCAAAAGATGATGAATATCCACATTGACCGCTATGTAATGGTCAACATGCAAGGCCTTCAACAATTGGTGGATGCAGTTGGTGGAATCACTGTCAACAATACACTTGGTTTTCCAATTTCCATCACTGACCAAGAAGAGTTTAATAAGATTTCCATTGGTGTTGGGGAACAAAACTTGAATGGTGAGGAAGCCTTGGTGTATTCACGGATGCGTTACCAAGATCCTGAAGGAGACTATGGGCGTCAAAAACGTCAACGTGAAGTCATTCAAAAAATCGTAGAGAAGGTTTTGAGTCTGAACAGTGTGAGCCATTATCAAGGTATCCTCAAAGCTTTGAGTGACAACATGCAGACCAATGTGGATTTATCAGCTAAGAGCATTCCACAATTGCTCGGCTATCAAGATTCCTTTAAGAATATCGAAACGCATCAATTGCGTGGGGAAGATGCTGAGCTACAGGGAATTTCTTATCAGATTGTCACTTCAGAACATATGCTCGAAATGCAAAATCTCTTGCGTAGTTCACTAGGTAAAGAGCCAGTGACAGAATTGGAAACCAATGCGGTACTGTACGAAACAGCCTTTGGCCGGACAGCGCCTTCAACCAGTACTAGTGTTTCAAACGAAGAGGTAGAATAAAACAAAGAATCAAATCGTGGGAAATTTCCTGCGATTTTTTCAAAAAGAATTCGAATAGATAAGTAGGAGGAAACATGAAAGCAGAAATTATTGCTGTTGGAACAGAAATTTTAACAGGGCAGATCGTCAATACCAATGCTCAGTTTTTATCAGAGAAGCTAGCAGAAATCGGGGTAGATGTCTATTTCCAAACAGCTGTCGGAGACAATGAAGCTCGTCTTTTGTCTTTGCTGGAGATTGCGAGTCAACGTAGTAATCTTGTGATTTTGACAGGGGGCTTGGGACCAACTGAGGATGATCTGACCAAACAAACTCTGGCTAAATTTTTGGGAAAAAATCTAGTGTTTGATCCTCAAGCCCAGGAAAAACTAGATATCTTTTTTGCCCAAAGGCCAGACTATGCTCGGACACCGAATAATGAGCGCCAAGCCCAAATTGTAGAAGGGGCAACTCCGCTGCTAAATGAGACAGGTTTAGCAGTAGGAGGGGTGTCGGAAGTGGATGGAGTGACCTACGTGGTACTTCCAGGACCGCCAAGTGAGTTGAAACCCATGGTCTTAAATCAACTCTTACCCAAGTTAATGACTGGTACTAAGCTCTATTCCCGAGTGCTTCGTTTCTTTGGAATTGGTGAGAGTCAGTTGGTGACCATTTTGGCGGATTTGATTGACCATCAAACCGATCCGACTTTGGCACCGTATGCCAAAACGGGAGAAGTGACCTTGCGCTTGTCTACAAAAGCAGTTAGTCAAGAAAAGGCTGATCAAGCACTGGACATCCTAGAAAATCAAATCTTAAGTCGCCAGACTTTCGAGGGAATTTCTCTACGAGACATCTGTTACGGATATGGGGAAGAAACCAGCCTCGCAAGTGTCGTTGTAGAAGAGCTAAAGAAGAGACAGAAAAGCATTACTGCGGCAGAAAGCTTGACGGCGGGTCTCTTTCAAGCTACTTTAGCAGACTTTTCGGGCGTCTCAGCAATCTTTAATGGCGGTTTTATCACTTACAGCCTAGAAGAAAAGTCTAAGATGTTGGATATTTCCGAGCAAGAGCTAAAAGAACACGGGGTCGTTTCTGAGTTTACGGCTCGAAAAATGGCAGAGCAGGCACGGCTCAAGACTCAGTCTGATTATGGAGTCAGTCTGACAGGTGTAGCTGGGCCAGATAGCCTAGAGGGGCATCCAGCCGGCACAGTTTTTATTGGACTGGCACATGCAAAAGGGACAGAGGTGATCAAGGCTAATATCGCAGGACGGAGTCGAGCAGATGTACGTCACATCGCGGTTATGCATGCCTTTAACCTAGTTCGCAAGGCTTTATTAAGTGACTAAATTTTGATATAATAGTAAGTAGGTCTAAGGACCAGTAGAATATAGGAGAACAGAATGGCGAAAAAACCAAAAAAATTAGATGAAATTTCAAAAAAGTTTGGAGCGGATCGTGAAAAAGCCTTGAACGATGCTCTTAAACTGATTGAAAAAGACTTCGGTAAGGGATCAATCATGCGCTTGGGTGAACGCGCAGAACAAAAAGTGCAAGTCATGAGTTCAGGGTCCTTGGCTCTTGACATTGCTCTTGGTTCAGGTGGTTATCCTAAAGGACGTATCATCGAAATCTATGGACCAGAATCATCTGGTAAGACAACGGTTGCCCTTCACGCTGTTGCGCAAGCACAGAAAGAAGGTGGTATTGCAGCCTTTATCGATGCGGAACATGCTCTTGACCCAGCCTATGCTGCAGCCCTTGGTGTGAACATTGACGAATTGCTCTTGTCACAACCAGACTCAGGAGAGCAAGGTCTTGAAATTGCTGGAAAATTGATTGACTCAGGTGCAGTTGACCTTGTCGTTATCGACTCGGTTGCGGCCCTTGTACCTCGTGCAGAAATTGATGGAGATATTGGAGACAGCCACGTTGGTTTGCAAGCTCGTATGATGAGTCAGGCCATGCGTAAACTTGGTGCTTCTATCAATAAAACCAAAACAATTGCCATCTTTATCAACCAGTTGCGTGAAAAGGTTGGGGTTATGTTTGGAAATCCAGAAACAACACCTGGTGGACGTGCTCTGAAATTCTACGCTTCGGTCCGTTTGGATGTTCGTGGAAGCACACAAATCAAAGGAACTGGTGACCAAAAAGATACCAATGTCGGTAAAGAAACCAAGATCAAGGTCGTGAAAAACAAGGTGGCTCCACCATTTAAGGAAGCCTTCGTTGAAATCATGTACGGAGAAGGGATTTCTAAGACTGGTGAGCTCTTGAAGATCGCAAGTGATCTCGATATCATCCAAAAAGCAGGAGCATGGTACTCTTACAAGGGTGAAAAAATCGGGCAAGGATCGGAGAATGCTAAGAAATACTTGGCAGATCACCCAGAGATTTTTGATGAGATTGACCATCAGGTTCGTGTTCAATATGGTTTGATTGAAGATGAAGAGGGATCCACTCCTACTTCTGTCGCTGAAGATTTGGCACCTAACCAAGAAGTGACGCTTGACCTAGGTGATGGACTTGAAATCGAAATTGAAGATTAAAGATAAAACTAGGGAAAGTTTTCAAAATCATAAAAACGCATAATATCAGGTATTCAGAACCTTGGTATTATGCGTTTTTATCGTGAGAAAACTCTCTAGATTTCTCTTCCTTGAAACAACTAATGATCACTAAAGCGCCTGTATTTGATGTGAAAGTCAAAATAATGTTCATCTTGTAATTTTTGGAAGATGTCGCGATAGGCTTCCTCGTCGAAATGGTCACCGCGGTAGAGAATTTCAAAACTCAAGCCATCATACTCTAGAAAAGCGTTAGCTGTTTTGAAGCCATTTTGTTGATAGAAGCTCATACGAGCTTTTCTTTGTTCCAAGTTATCGCATTCTTCATCCAGTCGCTCTACTTCAAGCAACATGGTTCGCTGGTAAAAATCAGTTAGTTTGTCGATAATTTCCTTCCCATACCCATGACTTCTTAAGTGAGGCATGATGGCAAAAAAGCTAATATAGAAGGCCTTTTGGTTGGAGATGGCAAAAGCAAAGCCAACAAATTCTTCTTCGTTATAAAAAGCAAAAAAGTGGGCGTCATCTCGGTCCTGATAGCGCAAAAACTCAGAAAGGGGGACCCGTTCTTCCTCGGGGAAAGCTTCGTTATTTAGCTTTTCAACTTTATCAAGATCTGGAAACACATCGGTTATTAATTGACTGGTCAAACTCATAAATGACCTCCTTTTCTTGATTATAGCAAATTGTCTCTCTGTAAGCAATTGATTTCGGTATTCGTTAAAGAATCTTGTCGGTCCTCTGGAAAGCTGATATAATATCTTTATGAATAAAAAACAAACAGTGGACCTGATTCATGGCCCCATTCTTCCCTCACTTTTGAGCTTTGCCCTTCCAATTCTGTTGTCCAATATCTTTCAACAACTATATAATACAGCTGACGTCTTGATTGTAGGGCGGTTCCTTGGACAAGAATCCTTAGCAGCAGTAGGAGCGACAACGGCCGTTTTTGACTTGATTATAGGCTTTACGCTTGGTGTTGGCAATGGCATGGGGATTGTCATTGCTCGCTATTATGGGGCTCGTAATTTTGCTAAGATTAAAGAGGCTGTTGCGGCAACTTGGCTTCTGGGTGCCATCCTGAGTGCTCTTGTCATGCTGATGGGCTTCTTCGGCCTGTATCCACTCTTGCAATATTTAGAGACACCTGTAGAAATCCTTCCTCAATCCTACGAGTATATCTCCATGATTGTTACCTGTGTAGGCGTCAGCTTCGCCTACAATCTTTTTGCAGGCTTACTGCGCTCGATTGGCGATAGCCTTGCGGCTCTTGCTTTTCTTATCTTTTCAGCTATCGTTAATGTGATCTTGGATTTGTATTTTATTACGCAACTGCATCTGGGAGTTCAGTCTGCGGGTCTTGCAACCATTATCTCGCAGGGTTTGTCAGCAATCCTCTGTTATTTTTATATTCGTAAGAGTGTTCCAGAGCTTCTTCCGGGTCTCAAACATTTTAAATGGAATAAGGCTCTCTATGTGGATCTCTTGGAGCAGGGACTAGCCATGGGTCTGATGGGGTCGATCGTCTCTATCGGGAGTGTCATTTTACAATCCTCTGTCAATAGTTTTGGTGCAGTCATTATCAGTGCTCAAACGGCAGCACGGCGAATCATGGCCTTTGCCTTGCTGCCAATGACAGCTATTTCAGCATCGATGACGACTTTTATCTCTCAAAACTTTGGGGCGAAACGTCCCGAACGTATTGTTCAAGGCCTTCGTTTAGGGAGCTATTTGAGTATGTCTTGGGCAGCCTTTGCCTGTATTTTCCTATTTTTTGCCAGTCCTAGCCTAGTTTCTTTCTTGGCGAGTTCGACAGACAGCTATTTGGTAGAAAACGGGACCTTGTACTTACGTATCAGTTCTGTATTTTATCCATTTTTAAGTCTTTTATTGATTTATAGAAATAGCTTGCAGGGACTAGGGCAAAAACTTTTGCCACTTATATCTAGCTTTATCGAGTTGTTTGGGAAAATTATTTTCGTAGCTTGGATTATTCCTTGGACCGGCTATACAGGTGTTATTCTCTGTGAACCGCTACTCTGGGTTGTGATGACTGTCCAACTTTGCTTCTCCCTTTCCCGACACCCTTGGATAAAAGAAGGCAAGAAAATCGTGGCAGTCGGAGGGAAAGCCTAGCTTGCTTTGCAAAAGAAAATCCATTTCCTCTAGTGAAAATCAGCTAGACTTGTGTTATAATAAGAAAGATTAAAATGTGAAAAAAGGAGATTCCTAATGGGACGTAAATGGGCCAATATCGTAGCCAAGAAAACGGCTAAAGATGGAGCTAACTCTAAAGTATATGCAAAATTTGGTGTAGAAATCTATGTAGCAGCTAAAAAAGGGGAACCAGATCCAGAATCAAACACTGCTTTGAAATTCGTTATCGATCGTGCTAAACAAGCGCAGGTGCCAAAACACGTTATTGATAAGGCTATCGATAAGGCAAAAGGAAACACAGACGAAACCTTTACAGAAGGACGTTACGAAGGATTTGGACCAAATGGTTCTATGCTGATTGTGGATACCTTGACTTCAAACGTCAACCGTACAGCTGCGAACGTTCGTGCTGCTTTTGGTAAAAATGGCGGAAACATGGGAGCTTCAGGTTCGGTTTCTTACCTCTTTGACAACAAGGGTGTGATCGTATTTGCTGGTGATGATGCGGATGCTATCTTTGAATTGTTGCTTGAAGCAGATATTGATGTGGATGATGTAGAAGCGGAAGAAGGAACAATCACTGTTTACACAGCTCCAACTGACCTTCACAAGGCTATCGTTGCCCTTCGTGAGTCAGGTGTCGAAGAATTCCAAGTTACTGAACTGGAAATGATTCCTCAGTCAGAAGTTGAGCTGTCAGGTGAAGATTTGGAAACCTTTGAAAAACTTTACAGCGTTCTTGAGGATGATGAGGACGTCCAAAAGATCTACACGAATGTCGATGGATTCTAATAAAAAAGCGAACAGACTTGCTAGCTGTTCGCTTTTTATATTTGAGATTAGATTCTGGTTCCAGAATCTCTTTGCTGCTGGCTTTCTCCTAGGCCTACAGCTATTTTATGAACTAGTAAGAGTTGACCATTATCCTGTTTTACAAAGGTTAGAGTAACGGTCTTGATTCTATCATCAATGCCAATATAGGTAATTTTCTTTGTGTCGTAGCCCTCAATAGTGGAATCAAACTCGGAGTCTGGCAGTCCGTGTTTTTTGATAATATCCTTGTAGTTGGTACCACCTTTTCCTTTGTTATCAAGGTCACCTTCAATTAAAGCGTCGAACTGTTCTTGTGTCCAAGTGAAGGTATCGTCTTCTTCCTCATCTTCGGGGAGTGAATCAATGGTATCATCTGTCAAGTCGCGTTCCATTGAGGAGCTAGCTTCTCTATAGGAACGGTTAAACTCTTTGACAAACTCTTTGTAGACATTAGCATACAACATTTGGGTCGTAAAGAAAAGTACAACAGAAGCAACTGCGAGGGATGTTCCGATAATGGCCATTGTTTTCCGTTTTTTGAGATTGGCAATAAGTCCGATAATACCTAAGATCAACGCGACAATAGCGATGAAAAACGATAGATAGTTAATAAACGGGATCCAAGATCCTAAAAGTGCGATGGCTCCAAAAATGGTTGCTAAAATCCCTAAAACTTTTTGTTCTTCTGGTTTCATTTGAACGTTTTCTCCCTTCATCAAGTGAATGGATTCCTATCCACGGTAGCTAGTGCTTATTATAGAGAAAATATTCTCCAATGTCAATTCAGACTAAAATAGTTCTCTAGGAAACTTTTTTCTTGACATCTCTTCTGAAAGTGATAAAATAGTTCTCATGGAAACGTAATTAGTTCTCCAGAGAACTATATTTAATCGTGAGAAAGGAGCAATCATGGACAAGCCGATGTTGATGTTTAAACGTTTTGGATACCAGGCTCATCTGATGATACAGAAAGAAGCCAAGCGATGTGGCCTTGAATTTATGGGTGGACCGCAGGGGCAGGTTCTGCGTTTTTTAGATTGCCAAGAACAGTCTGAAAATCTGGTCTTAATTAAGGATATCGAGCAGGAACTCAATATTACTAAATCTGTTGCGAGTAATCTAGTCAAGCGCATGGTACAAAATGGTTTGGTTGAACTAGAGGCCAGCCCGAGTGATAAGCGGGCAAAGTTTGTTCGCTTGACGGATAAATCGCGTTCGCAGATGCAAGAAGTTAAGGCCTTTTTTGATCGGATCAATCAGAGTCTGCTAGAGGGTGTTTCAAAGTCAGACTTGGCAATCTTTGAAAAGGTCCTCTGTCAGTTGCAAGAAAATGTTGAGAAGATAGGAGGAGAGAATGAAGAAACTCGCTAAACGTATCACAGGAAAAGAGTGGGGAATGATTCTCTTGACTGTCCTCTTTACCTGTTTCTCGGTCTATCTAGAGTTAGAAGTACCGACTTACATTTCAGAAATTACAGAACTACTTGGAACTCCAGGTACGGATATGGGTGCACTTTGGTCACCAGCCATTAAGATGATAGGCTTGTCTCTACTTGCTTTTCTGTCATCCGTTACTGTTGGATTTTTTGCCGCTCGCGTTGCAGCGTCTTACACAACTCATTTACGAAGCGATATTTTTAATCGTGTTCTAGATTTCTCGCAGACAGAGATCAAACGTTTTTCAATCCCAAGTCTCTTGACTCGGACGACTAATGATATCACACAGGTTCAGATGCTTTTTACCATGGGACTCCAGGTGGTCACTCGTGGACCAATCATGGCTATCTGGGCTATTGGAAAAATCCTTGGGAAGTCTGAGTACTGGCTCTGGGCAGTAGTAATCGCTGTTATCGTCAATGTTTTGATGACAACTGTTCTCCTGACTCTGGCCTTTCCAAAACAATCTGTCATCCAAAAATTGACAGATAAACTCAATAGTATTACTCGTGAAAGTTTGACAGGGATTCGAGTGGTGCGTGCTTATAATGCTGAAGACTACCAAGATCAGAAATTTGAGGAAGCTAATACTGAAGTCACCCGTCTCAATCTCTTTGTCACCCGTTTGATGGCGATTATAAATCCTATTATGATGGCGATTTCGAGTGGCTTGAGTCTAGCTATCTACTGGATTGGAGCCTATATCATCAATGACGCAAATTTGACAGACCGTCTACCACTCTTTAGTGATATGGTGGTCTTCATGTCTTATGCCATGCAGGTCGTGATGGGCTTCTTGCTCATGGGAGCACTCTTTATCGTTCTTCCCCGTACCTTAGTTTCGGCAGGACGTATCAATCAAGTATTGGATTTGCATTCTTCTATTGAAAATCCTAGTCATGCACAGACAGCGGACCCTTCAGTTCAAGGGCAAGTGGAATTTCGTGATGTGACTTTCCGCTACTCTAAAAACTCTGAAGCAGTCGTGGAACATGTCACTTTCAAAGTAGAAGCGGGTCAAACCGTGGCCTTCATCGGATCGACTGGTTCTGGTAAATCTACGCTTGTCAACCTCTTGCCTCGTTTTTACGACGTTTCAGATGGAGAAATCCTAGTGGATGGTGTCAATGTGCAAGATTACGATTTGGAAGATTTGCGCAATAAGGTTGGCTATATTCCACAAAAAGCTGTGCTCTTCTCTGGAGATGTCAAGGGGAACTTGAACTTTGGTAAGAGCAAAGAAACTCCTCTAAGCGAAGCTGCTATGTGGCAAGCTCTAGAATTGGCCCAGTCTAAAAGCTTCATCGAGGATAAGGAAGCAGGACTTGCATCAGAAGTGGCTCAAGGCGGAACCAACTTCTCAGGAGGTCAAAGACAGCGTTTGGCCATTGCGCGTGCCTTGGCTCGTAAACCAGAGATTCTCATCTTTGATGACTCTTTCTCAGCCTTGGACTACAAGACAGATCGTGTCCTGCGCCAAGAGCTAGCTGAGAAAACAAAATCCATGACCAAACTTATCGTAGCGCAGCGAATTTCTACCATTATGGATGCTGACCTGATCTTAGTCTTAGATCAAGGAAAAGTCGTGGGGCAAGGCACCCACAAGGAACTTCTAGCTACCAACGAAGTCTACCAAGAAATTGCCTACTCACAACTATCGAAGGAGGAATTGGAACATGGAAAATAAAAAAGTTTCGGTCTGGAAACAGTGCAAACCTTATATGGCAGGCCTCCAACTCCCTCTCCTAATAGCAGTTGTGGCTGCAGTCATTTCAAGTATCATTACCGTTTATGGTCCAACTAAGATTAAAGAAATTACTAACTTGATTTCAGATGGCTTGATGACAGGAATTGATTTAGAGGCTGTGTCAAGTATTGCTAGCTTTTTAGTGATTCTCTATGTATTTGGCGCCATCCTTAACTATACACAGGCCTATATCTTTTCAACGAGCATTCAGCATTTTTCAAAACGCTTGCGGACAGCAATCGCTGAAAAAATCAATCGTTTGCCCCTTGGCTATTTTGACCGTCATTCGCAAGGGGACACTCTATCTCGTGTGACCAATGATGTGGATACGGCGGCGCAATCTCTCAACCAAAGTCTAGGGACAGTTCTTTCAGCTAGTTTCTTGTTGATTGCTGTCTTGGTGACCATGTTTAGCATGAACTGGATTTTGGCATTGGTAACCGTTGTATCAACCCTTGTTGGTTTTGCGGCAGTTTCTGTAATTATGGCCAAGTCACAGGGTTATTTTAAAGCCCAACAAAATAATTTAGCGGCCGTCAATGGTTACGTAGAAGAAATGTATTCGGGACACAATGTTGTAACGAGCTACAACGCAGTAGACACCTCCAAAGCGAGATTTGCAGGTTTAAACCAAAACTTGCACGACAGCATCTGGAAATCTCAGTTTATCTCTGGTATCATGATGCCAGCCATGTTCTTTGTTGGGAATTTTAGCTATGTTTTGGTCATCATCGTTGGTGCCGCGCTGGCGTTAGAAGGGCATATCACTATCGGGGTTATTGTAGCCTTTATGGTTTACGTACGGACCTTCTCCCAACCCCTGTCACAGATTGCCCAAGGGATTACCAGCTTACAACAAGCGAGTGCAGCCATGGGACGTGTCTTTGAATTTCTAGGTGAAGCTGAGATGCAGGATGAATCCCATAAGGAAAGACAATTGACTGGCATGAGAGGAGAAGTGGTCTTTGATCATGTGTCCTTTGGTTATACACCAGAACGCACCATCATCCATGACTTTTCTGCGACAGCTCATGCAGGTCAGAAGGTCGCTATCGTTGGACCTACTGGAGCTGGTAAGACAACCATTGTCAATCTTTTGATGAAGTTCTATGAGATTGATAAGGGAAGTATCCGTATCGATGGTGTCGATACCAAGGATATGAAGCGCTCAGAAGTACACGATGCCTTTTCAATGGTCTTGCAAGATACTTGGCTCTTTGAAGGAACCATTCGAGATAATCTCATCTACAATCAAACAGGCATCAGCGATGAGCGGATGATAGAAGCTAGCAAGGCTGTGGGAATCCACCACTTTATCATGACCTTGCCAGATGGCTACGATACTGTTTTGGATGACACTGTGACCTTGTCTGTTGGACAGAAACAGCTTTTGACTATCGCTCGTGCTTTGTTGAAAGATGCACCGCTCTTGATTTTGGATGAAGCGACATCCTCAGTCGACACACGTACAGAGGAATTGATCCAAAAAGCCATGGACCGTTTGATGGAGGGAAGAACTTCCTTTGTCATTGCCCATCGCTTGTCAACTATTCGTAATGCCGACTTGATTCTTGTCATGAAAGATGGTAATATTATTGAGCAAGGCAATCACGAGGAGCTGATGGCGCAAGGTGGCTTCTACGCTGACTTGTACAATAGTCAATTTACAGAAGACGAAGCAGAAGAATAAATCAAAAGAAGGCTTGACGGCCTTCTTTTTCTGCACTATACTAGAAGACAAACGTCTCACCAGTAGACGAAAACAAGGTAATGAATGAGAATTATAAATGAAAAATTATCAAGAATGGTATCGAAATATCAGCTCCAGACTCACCAGCCATCCCCCTCTTTTATTTCTGTTACGCAGTTTCAATCGTTTGATGACAGTCACCATGCCCCTGGTCTACCTGGCCTTGCTAGTCACCACTTACCTGCAACTAGGACTTAGTCAGCAAGTTGGGATTTATTTGTTTATCCCTGCCTCGGGCTTTGTGATCTTGTCCCTGTTTCGTAAGAAAATCAATCACCCTCGACCTTATGAAACTTGGGACATCAGTCCTCTGCTTGACAAGGATAGTTCGGGACAGTCTATGCCCAGTCGTCATGTCTTTTCGGCAACTATCATCTCCATGGCCCATTTCCATGCTTGGACTTTGATCGGAATGATCTTGCTTATTTGCTCAGGAGTCTTAGCCTTGGTCCGAGTATTAGGTGGTGTGCATTATCCAAAGGACGTCTTGGTTGGCTATGTCTGCGGTCTGTTGTGGGGGTTCCTTTTCTTCCTATTCTGACATGTAAGTTAGGCTGGTCCTACAACCACTTACTGCTTCATATTGACCACTTGCTTTTTTACCCTTGTATTCCTAACTTAGCTTTGATATAGTAGAGTCAGAAAGGAGATGTGATGAAGTTACGAATTGAGATTGACGACAATTTAGAGGAGACTGAAATTGTCATCAAGACCCCCACTTTGACAGATGAAATTGCAGACTTGCAACGGCTCTTGCAAGAGTCAAAGGCTCCGAGGTTGACTTTTTACAAGGGGACAGGTGAATATTATCTAGACCTGTCAGAAATTCTCTTCTTTGAAACAGAAGGGAGCAAGATTTACGCTCATACCCAGAAGGAAGCCTATGAGGTTCGCCTCAAACTCTATGAGTTGGAGTCCATCTTGCCTCGCTATTTTAGTCGAGTGTCCAAGTCAACGATCACAAACATCCGTCAGATATACTCGGTGGACAAGTCCTTTTCAGGAACGGGTACCATTTCCTTTTATCAGACGCACAAGGAGGTTCATGTCTCACGGCATTACCAATCCCTCCTAAAAGAAAATCTAAGAAACATGAGGTAAAAAACATGAAAAAGAAAGCATTTGGTATTGTTTTATTGGTTTTAGCAGCTTGGATCTTGCTGCAAGGAAATTTTGGCATTCCTTCTTTGGATGGTAAGATATGGCCTTTGCTAGGAATTGTTTTTTTTGCTTATAAGTCCATTGAGTCTATCCTTAGACGCCATCTAACTGCGGCAGTTTTTACAGGTTTACTGGCACTCATCATTGCAAATTACGCTTATGACTTGTTGCCAGTTACCAATCATTCTCTCATCTGGGCTAGCATCTTGGTAGTACTCGGTGTCGGTTATCTTACTCACTCAAGTAAGTTCTGGAATGAAAAAAAATGGTGGTACAATGGGAAAAAAACAGTCGTCACGGATAAGGAAGTCGCTTTTGGTAGCGGGACCTTCTATAAGCAAGATCAAGATATTGTAGACGACCAAGTGGAAGTCGCTTTTGGGGACGCTAAAATCTACTATGACAATGCAGAGATGTTAGGTGATTTTGCGACTTTAAATATTGAAGTGGCTTTCGGAAATGCAACCGTCTATGTTCCACAACACTGGCGTGTCGATTTGAAAGTAGAAACATCCTTTGGTGCAGCTAAGGCAGATGCTCCTGTAGCCCCAACAAACAAAACCTTGATTATTCGTGGGGAAGTCGCTTTTGGTAAACTTGGAGTTGTTTACGTTAAATAAAAAAAGTCTCCTAATTTCCTTGCCAAAATAGAGAAAGTGTGATAACATAGTACAGTATGTGGTGCTAGCACATCCGCTATATTAGATCTAATAGGAGGAAAACACAATGGCTAAAGTATGTTACTTTACAGGTCGTAAGACTGTATCAGGAAACAACCGTTCACACGCGATGAACCAAACAAAACGTGCCGTAAAACCAAACCTTCAAAAAGTTACTGTTCTTATCGATGGTAAACCTAAAAAAGTTTGGGCTTCAGCTCGTGCTTTGAAATCAGGTAAAGTTGAACGCGTTTAATAAAAATGAAAAGACCGCATAGGTCTTTTTCTTTTGCTCTAGAGATAAAACCATTTAAAAAATAGAGTAATACTCTTCGAAAATCAAATTCAAACTACGTCAGCTTCGCCTTGCCGTACTCAAGTACTGTCTGTGGCTAGCTTCCTAGTTTGCTTTTTGATTTTCATTGAGTATAAATATCCGCCGATACAGCATTCTGCTTTTACACTTGGGCTGAAATATGATAAAATAGAGTATCAACTAGTTGAGGTAAAAAAAATGACTGTAAAAATTAATACAAAAGATGGTCAAATCGAACTGACAGATGAAGTGATTGCAACCGTAGTAGGTGGTGCCGCAACTGAGATTTTTGGTGTGGTCGGTATGGCTAGTAAAAATGCCCTCAAAGACAATTTCCAAGCCCTTCTTGGTAAGGAAAATTATTCTAAGGGTGTTGTCGTGAAGGCAGCCGAAGATGGTAGCATCGCAGTTGATGTTTATACCGTGTTGAGCTACGGAATAAAGATAAGCGAAGTGTCAAAAAACATTCAAGAGCGTGTTCGTTTTAGTCTAGAAAATCAACTAGGAATTACTGCTCAGACTGTGAATGTCTACATTCAAAATATCAAAGTTGTAGGAGAATAATCGTGTCAAAAATTACTACCAGTTTATTCCAAGAGATGGTGCAGGCTGCATCAACTCGTTTGAATAAGCAAGCAGAATATGTCAATTCATTGAACGTCTTTCCAGTTCCAGATGGAGATACTGGGACAAACATGGGAATGACCATTGAAAATGGTGCCAAAGAAGTAGCAGACAAGCCTGCTTCTACAGTTGGAGAAGTAGCGAGCATTCTTGCCAAAGGGCTCTTGATGGGTGCCCGTGGGAACTCAGGGGTTATCACATCTCAGCTCTTCCGTGGCTTCTCTCAGGCTATCAAGGAAAAGGATGAATTAACAGGTCAAGACTTGGCTCTTGCCTTCCAATCCGGTGTCGAAGTAGCTTATAAAGCGGTTATGAAACCAGTTGAAGGAACCATTTTGACTGTTTCTCGTGGAGCGGCTATTGGAGCTAAGAAAAAAGCCGAGGAGACAGATGATGCTGTTGAGGTCATGCGTGCAGCCTTGGAAGGTGCGAAAGCAGCTTTGGCTAAGACACCAGAAATGCTTCCAGTCCTTAAGGAAGTTGGTGTGGTAGACTCAGGTGGTCAAGGTTTGGTCTTCATCTACGAAGGCTTCCTTTCAGCTCTTACTGGTGAATACAGTGCTTCTGAAGACTTTGTAGCGACTCCTGCCAACATGAGTGAAATGATCAATGCAGAGCACCACAAGTCTGTAGCAGGGCATGTGGCAACTGAGGATATTACCTTCGGTTACTGTACTGAGATTATGGTTGCTCTTAAACAAGGTCCAACTTATTCTAAGGACTTCGACTACGATGAATTCCGTAACTACTTGAATGACTTAGGCGACTCTCTGCTTGTTGTCAACGATGATGAGATCGTCAAAGTTCACGTCCATACAGAAGATCCAGGTCTTGTCATGCAAGAAGGTCTCAAATATGGTAGCTTGATCAAGGTAAAAGTGGACAACATGCGTAACCAACACGAGGCGCAAGTTGAAAAAGAAGCGACTCAAGGCAACAAGCCTGCTGAAACAAAAGAGTATGCTCTTATCGCAGTAGTAGCTGGTCAAGGTTTAGCAGATATCTTCCGTGCCCAAGGTGTGGATTATGTCATCGAAGGTGGTCAGACGATGAACCCTTCAACAGAAGACTTTATCAAGGCTGTTGAACAGGTCAATGCTCGCAACATCATCTTCTTGCCGAACAACAAAAATATCTTTATGGCAGCTCAGTCTGCGGCTGAAGTGCTTGAACAACCTGCTGTTGTGGTAGAAGCACGCACAATTCCTCAAGGGTTGACCAGTCTTCTTGCCTTTGATCCAAGCAAATCAATCGAAGAAAACAAAGAACGTATGACTGCAGCCCTTGGTGATGTTATCAGCGGTAGTGTAACAACAGCCGTTCGTGATACAACGATTGATGGCTTAGAGATTCATGAAAATGACAATCTTGGTATGGTCGATGGGAAAATCCTTGTGTCAAATCCTGACATGCACCAAACCTTGACAGAAACATTGAAACATATGTTGAACGAAGATAGTGAAATCGTGACTTTCTATGTCGGTGAAGACGGAAGCAAAGAACTTGCCAATGAAATTGCCCAAGAAATCGCAGAAGAATTTGAAGATGTTGAAGTAGAGATTCACCAAGGTCAACAACCTGTATATCCATATCTTTTCAGTGTGGAATAAAATTTAATAGATAAAAAAGAAAGTTGATTTTACAGCTTTCTTTTTTTATGACATTTGTCATATTTCCTAGTGACAGAAGCATCTAGCTCCGCTAACTTCAAAAGCCTATAATTGAAGTATGAAATGGAGGAAGAAGAAATGAAAAATAAAATGATTGTCGCAGTGAGTTTAGTAGCAGCAGGAGTTATGACCTATCTCATGTTTTCAGGATTGGACGAGGGTTTCTACCATTTTCCTTGGGAGCTCTTTGCTGGCTTTGGGATAATGTCTTGGCTTGTCAGAGAAAGTTTGAAATTGGTCAGAGATGTGAAAAAGGAGTTTGAGGAATGAAAAAAGCAATCATCTATTTCTTTATCAGCCTATCACTCTTGGTATGGTTAGTGGAAATGTTTACTGGTTGGTTTGACCAAACCGTGCTTCGCCAATTTATTCGTGGTGCTTGGGGTTTTGGGTTTATGATTTTCGTCGTTTTCCCTATGGGAATGAAGTGGTTGAAAGGAGAATCTCATGGCTGTGATTAAAGTTGAGAAATTGAGTAAGAAAATAAAAGACAAGGAGATCTTGCGGAACATCTCCTTTGAAATCAACAATGGTGAGTGTGTCGCCTTGATAGGACCTAACGGAGCAGGAAAGACAACCTTGATTGATTGCCTCTTGGGTGACAAGTTCATGAGTTCAGGTCAGATAGCCATTCAAGGCTTTGCACCAACAGATCCTCGATTAAAACAGCTTATTTCTGTCTTACCCCAAGAAAATGCAGTTGTTCAAAGCTTGAAAGTGAAAGAACTTCTATCATTTTTCAAGTCACTTTATCCCGACAACCTTTCAGACAAAGAAATTGATGACTTGTTGAGATTCTCAGACAAGCAGAAAAATCAGCTAGCGGGCAAGTTGTCTGGTGGGCAAAAACGTTTGTTCTCTTTCGTGTTGGCTTTAATAGGTCGTCCGAAAATTCTATTTTTAGACGAACCAACTGCAGCCATGGATACGTCGACACGTCAGCATTTTTGGGAAATTGTCAATCAGTTAAAGAAAAATGGTGTCACCATTGTCTATTCTTCTCACTATATCGAAGAGGTAGAACATACGGCTGACCGCATTTTGGTGCTCCATAAGGGAGAATTGATTCGCGATACGACGCCTTATGCCATGCGTGGTGAAGAACAGGAAAAACACTTTACCGTGCCTCTAACTTATCAGGAAGTTATCAGCACTTTGGACCAGGTTCAAGAGCTTGAAATCAAGCAAAATGCTCTTTCCTTCACAACCAAAGAAGCCAGCCAGGTATGGGAAGCCTTGCAAGAACAGGGCTGCACGATCGAAGAAATTGAAGTTCGCAATCGAACTCTCTTAGACAGTATCTTCGAAACGACTCAAGACTAAAGGAGATTGACGATGAAAAATATGACAAGTCTCATGAAAGTGGAAATCATTCTGATGAAACGGCAAGCAGTCTACTACTTGCTATCCATCGGACTTCCAAGTGTGTTTTACCTTATCTTTTCTGGTATGATGTCAGGGTCAGATGTTCCAGAAATTGTTCTTCAAGCCTACCTTTTTGCCATGACGCTCTTTAGTATCATGTCAAGTGCTTTTTTCAGTATCCCTAGCACACTCGAGTCTGATAAGACAAACAACTGGCAAAAATTGATTCAACATTCTCCTGTATCTATGGTAGAATATTATGTATCAAAACTGTTCAGTACGCTACTGACTTTCTTGTTATCAATTATTGTTGTCTTTTCGGTTGGTCATTTTGTCCGTGGAGTGACTCTGCCTTGGATTGATTGGTTGGTGATTGGAGTTATTTTGCTGATCGGCAGCGTGGTCTTTATCAGCATGGGTGTCTTGGTGAGCTTGCTTCCCAGTGCTCAACTGATGACGGTTATTGGAAATATTGCCTATATTGCTTTGGCTGTCCTAGGTGGACTGTGGTTTCCTTTGAATTCCTTCCCAGAATGGCTCCAATCTATTGGAAAACTGACTCCAACCTATCAACTGATGCAGGTTGTCTCTACTTATTTGGAGCACCACGAGTTTAACATTCTTGCTGTCTTAGTTGTGCTAGGTTATACAGTTTTCTTTAGTGTATTGGTAATCCAACTGAAAAAACGGATCGAGGTAAAATAAATCTATGTTGGAAAAATTAAAAAACACTCATTATATGTTTCATATTTCAATAGTGTTTATCATCTTTCCTATAGCGGGTGTCATCGTTGGAGAGTACCCGCTTTTAACCTTGTTATGGACCCTACTATTTGTACTTGCCTTCTATTCGGTTTTAATCAGTCAGAATCGCACCGTGCAGTGGCTAGCATGGTGGTCCATGCTTGTCTACATTTTTTATACATCGGTTTGGCTGAATTCGGGTTTCACATGGTTTATCTTTTATTTATCCAATCTCCTTATTTATGAGCTGGATGAGATTTCTTTTCACTCTTGGCGTTTTGTCAGCTTTGTTGTCTTGCAGCCATTGATTCTAACAGGGATTTATATGGTCGATCAAGTTAGTCCCTGGCAACTGCTCTTTTTCTTGGTGACCTTTGTCTTTTCTGATGCCTTGACCTTCGGTCTTTATCGGATTCAGGTATCTGAACAGATAAAAGAAGAAAAGATGAAACAAAATGCCAAACTCAGTTTTTTCTTGGCTGAAAATGAACGCAGTCGTATCGGTCAGGATCTTCATGACAGCCTAGGTCATACCTTTGCCATGTTGAGTGTGAAGACAGATCTTGCCCTCCAGCTTCTTCAAATGCAGGCCTATCCTCAAGTGGAAAAAGAATTAAAAGAAATTCATCAGATCAGTAAAGAATCCATGAATGAAGTTCGTACAATTATCGAAAATCTTAAAACCAGAACTCTAGCTTCCGAATTTGCGACTGTTAAAAAAATGCTGGAAATTGCAGGAATTGAAACGGAAATCAATCACCAACTAGATACAGCTAGCCTTACTCAGGAATTAGAATCAACGGCCTCCATGATTTTACTTGAGTTAGTGACCAACATCATCAAACATGCTAAAGCATCGAAAGCTTACTTGAAATTAGAACGAACTGAGAAAGAACTCATTCTAACAGTGAGAGATGATGGATGTGGCTTTGCTTCTTTAAAAGGAGATGAGCTCCATACCGTTCGAGACCGTGTCCTTCCTTTTTCAGGAGAAGTAACAGTGATCAGTCAGAAACAGCCGACTGAAGTGCAGGTTCGACTACCTTATAAGGAGAGAAACTAAGATGAAACTACTTGTTGCAGAAGATCAAAGTATGTTGCGAGATGCTATGTGCCAGTTGCTTACCTTTCAACCAGATGTAGATTCTGTCCTACAAGCCAAGGATGGCCAAGAAGCAATCCAACTTTTAGAAAAAGAGTCTGTGGATATCGCCATTCTTGACGTAGAAATGCCTGTTAAGACAGGCCTCGAAGTGCTGGAGTGGATACGAGCAGAAAAGCTAGAAACAAAGGTGGTTGTGGTGACGACCTTCAAGCGTCCCGGATATTTTGAACGTGCGGTCAAGGCTGGAGTGGATGCTTATGTCTTAAAAGAAAGAAGCATTGCAGACCTCATGCAAACCTTGCACACTGTTCTTGAAGGGCGTAAGGAATATTCGCCTGAATTGATGGAAGTGGTGATGACGCACCCCAATCCGTTAACAGAGCAAGAAATCGCTGTTTTAAAGGGAATCGCTCAGGGTTTGTCTAATCAAGAAATCGCGGATCAGCTTTATCTATCAAATGGAACCGTCCGAAACTATGTCACCAATATTCTTTCGAAACTAGATGCTGGTAATCGAACAGAGGCAGCCAACATCGCAAAAGAATCTGGTTGGCTTTGATAAGAAAGATAAAAAACAACTCAAATGATTACTAAATCGAAGGAAATCCATACTAGAATGTAGGAGGCAGATTGCCTCCTTTTTTGTTTAGAAAAGCGGTGAAAACTAGTGTCAAAGAGTTAAAAGATCAGAATAAAAATGAAAAATATCTTGACAATGAAGGGAAAATTGTGTTACAATAATAGACGGTACTTTTTACTTTTGGTCTCTCAAAAGTGTACAGGGACGTGCTGACAAATGTTGCAAAAGTACACACAGATGGTAGCTGTCACCAAGTGTATCATCACCAAAAATAAAAAACACAGGAGAATGTAGATGCCTACAATTAACCAATTGGTTCGCAAACCGCGTAAATCAAAAGTAGAAAAATCTAAATCACCAGCTTTGAACGTTGGTTACAACAGTCATAAAAAAGTTCAAACAAACGTTTCTTCACCACAAAAACGTGGTGTTGCAACTCGTGTTGGAACAATGACACCTAAAAAACCTAACTCTGCCCTTCGTAAATTTGCTCGTGTACGTTTGAGCAACCTTATCGAAGTTACTGCCTACATCCCAGGTATCGGACACAACTTGCAAGAGCACAGCGTGGTGCTTCTTCGTGGTGGACGTGTAAAAGACCTTCCAGGGGTACGTTACCATATCGTCCGTGGTGCACTTGATACTGCAGGTGTTAACGATCGTAAACAAGGCCGTTCTAAATACGGTACTAAACGTCCAAAAGCATAAGGAAAGGGGATAAAGAGAAATGAGTCGTAAAAATAGAGCTCCAAAACGTGACGTATTGCCAGATCCGCTTTACAATTCACAACTAGTTACTCGTCTTATCAACCGCGTTATGCTTGATGGTAAACGTGGTACAGCTGCTTCAATCGTTTACGGTGCTTTTGAGCAAATCAAAGAAGTTACTGGCAACGATGCACTTGAAGTATTTGAAACAGCAATGGAAAACATCATGCCTGTACTTGAAGTACGTGCACGTCGTGTTGGTGGATCTAACTACCAAGTCCCAGTTGAAGTTCGCCCAGAACGTCGTACAACACTTGGACTTCGTTGGTTGGTAACCATCGCTCGTCTTCGTGGTGAACACACAATGCAAGACCGTCTTGCAAAAGAAATCTTGGATGCTGCTAACAACACTGGTGCAGCAGTTAAGAAACGTGAAGACACTCACCGTATGGCTGAAGCTAACCGTGCCTTCGCACACTTCCGTTGGTAAGATAGGATACGAAAGCGTTAAGAAAGTCCCAGAGAAAATAGGGAATCGAAGTAGGTTGCGATTGCAACCAATGAGATTCATCTTTTTCTCCAGACTTTTAGCTTGAGTTCAACTCGGCTAATTAACTTTAGCCCGAGTTCAATTCAACTTGTCTACAAGTTGAAACCAACAAAAACAAGATAAACATTGAGAACGGGTAGGTCCTGCCTATCCGTTTTTATTAAAATCGTGTTATAATAGAATAGAAATCAAAAATAAATAGGAGAAACAAACCTCATGGCACGCGAATTTTCACTTGAAAAAACTCGTAATATCGGTATCATGGCTCACGTCGATGCCGGTAAAACAACAACTACTGAGCGTATTCTTTACTACACTGGTAAAATCCACAAAATCGGTGAAACTCACGAAGGTGCGTCACAAATGGACTGGATGGAGCAAGAGCAAGAACGTGGTATCACTATCACATCTGCTGCGACAACAGCTCAATGGAACAACCACCGCGTAAACATCATCGACACACCAGGGCACGTGGACTTCACAATCGAAGTACAACGTTCTCTTCGTGTATTGGACGGTGCGGTTACCGTTCTTGACTCACAATCAGGTGTTGAGCCTCAAACTGAAACAGTTTGGCGTCAAGCAACTGAGTACGGAGTTCCACGTATCGTATTTGCTAACAAGATGGACAAAATCGGTGCTGACTTCCTTTACTCAGTAAGCACACTTCATGACCGTCTTCAAGCAAATGCACACCCAATCCAATTGCCAATCGGTGCTGAAGATGATTTCCGTGGTATCATCGACTTGATCAAGATGAAAGCTGAAATCTATACAAACGACCTTGGTACAGATATCCTTGAAGAGGATATTCCAGCTGAATATCTTGAACAAGCACAAGAATACCGTGAAAAATTGATCGAAGCAGTTGCTGAAACTGATGAAGATTTGATGATGAAATACCTCGAAGGTGAAGAAATCACTAACGAAGAATTGAAAGCGGGTATCCGTAAAGCTACTATCAATGTTGAATTCTTCCCAGTATTGTGTGGTTCTGCCTTCAAAAACAAAGGTGTTCAATTGATGCTTGATGCGGTTATCGACTACCTTCCAAGCCCACTTGACATCCCAGCAATCAAAGGTGTTAACCCAGATACAGATGAAGAAGAAACTCGTCCAGCATCTGACGAAGAGCCATTTGCAGCTCTTGCCTTCAAGATCATGACAGACCCATTCGTAGGTCGTTTGACATTCTTCCGTGTTTACTCAGGTGTTCTTCAATCAGGTTCATACGTATTGAATACTTCTAAAGGTAAACGTGAACGTATCGGACGTATCCTTCAAATGCACGCTAACAGCCGTAAAGAAATCGACACTGTTTACTCAGGTGATATCGCTGCTGCCGTTGGTTTGAAAGATACGACAACTGGTGACTCATTGACTGATGAAAAAGCTAAAATCATCCTTGAATCAATCGACGTTCCAGAACCAGTTATCCAATTGATGGTTGAGCCAAAATCTAAAGCAGACCAAGACAAGATGGGTATCGCTCTTCAAAAATTGGCTGAAGAAGATCCAACATTCCGCGTTGAAACAAACGTTGAAACTGGTGAAACAGTTATCTCTGGTATGGGTGAGCTTCACCTTGACGTCCTTGTTGACCGTATGCGTCGTGAGTTTAAAGTTGAAGCGAACGTAGGTGCTCCTCAAGTATCTTACCGTGAAACATTCCGCGCTTCTACTCAAGCACGTGGATTCTTCAAACGTCAGTCTGGTGGTAAAGGTCAATTCGGTGATGTATGGATTGAATTTACTCCAAACGAAGAAGGTAAAGGATTCGAATTTGAAAACGCAATCGTCGGTGGTGTGGTTCCTCGTGAATTTATCCCAGCGGTTGAAAAAGGTCTTGTAGAAGCAATGGCTAACGGTGTTCTTGCAGGTTACCCAATTGTTGACGTTAAAGCTAAACTTTACGATGGTTCATACCACGATGTCGACTCATCTGAAACTGCCTTCAAGATTGCTGCATCTCTTGCACTTAAAGAAGCTGCTAAGACTGCACAACCAGCTATCCTTGAACCAATGATGCTTGTAACAATCACTGTTCCAGAAGAAAACCTTGGTGATGTTATGGGTCACGTAACTGCTCGTCGTGGACGTGTAGATGGTATGGAAGCACACGGTAACAGCCAAATCGTTCGTGCTTACGTTCCACTTGCTGAAATGTTCGGTTACGCAACAGTTCTTCGTTCTGCATCTCAAGGACGTGGTACATTCATGATGGTATTTGACCACTATGAAGATGTACCTAAGTCAGTACAAGAAGAAATCATTAAGAAAAACAAAGGTGAAGAATAATCTGTCTTCGCAATAGAAGGAAGTCACTTAGTAGCTTCCTTTTTTATTACCTTTATTTCACACAGATTTGCTGGATATATTATGGAAATTTAGGAATTAAATGAAAATCTTGCCAACTTCCATCCCATATACGAAGAAATTAGACTGATTTAATAAATGAAAGCAAGGAAAAGTTCCTTATTTTGATGATATGTTAATAAAAATGATAAAAAAGTTCATAAATACACTTTTAGATAGAAAATTCAGAAAATTGCTTCTTTTGTCTTGAAAATTTTTGAAAAAATGGTATGATAGTAACAAGCTATTTTTAAGAGAAGAGAAAGGGGAACAATGGAGAAAATCAGTTTAGAATCTCCTAAGACGGGGTCGGATCTAGTTTTGGAAACACTTCGTGATTTAGGAATTGATACCATATTTGGCTATCCTGGTGGTGCAGTCTTACCTTTGTATGATGCGATATACAATTTTAAAGGCATTCGTCACATTTTAGGACGCCATGAGCAAGGTTGTTTGCACGAAGCTGAAGGATATGCCAAATCAACTGGAAAGTTGGGTGTTGCTGTCGTCACGAGTGGACCAGGAGCTACAAATGCCATTACAGGGATTGCAGATGCCATGAGCGATAGCGTTCCCCTTTTGGTCTTTACGGGTCAGGTGGCGCGAGCAGGGATTGGGAAGGATGCCTTTCAGGAGGCGGATATTGTCGGTATTACCATGCCCATTACCAAGTACAATTACCAAGTTCGTGAGACAGCTGATATTCCTCGTATCATTACGGAAGCTGTCCATATCGCGACCACAGGTCGTCCAGGTCCAGTCGTGATTGACTTGCCTAAGGATGTATCTGCTCTTGAAACAGACTTCATCTATTCACCCGAAGTGAATTTGCCAAGTTATCAACCGACTCTAGAGCCAAATGACATGCAAATCAAGAAAATTTTGAAGCAATTGTCAAAAGCCAAGAAGCCTGTTTTATTGGCAGGTGGTGGAGTTAGTTATGCAGAAGCAGCTACAGAACTCAATGAATTTGCTGAACGTTACCAAATCCCAGTAGTGACCAGTCTTTTGGGGCAAGGTACGATTGCAACGAGTCATCCCCTCTTCCTAGGGATGGGAGGCATGCACGGTTCTTTCGCGGCCAACATTGCAATGACTGAAGCGGACTTTATGATTAGTATTGGTTGCCGTTTCGATGACCGATTGACTGGAAATCCCAAGACCTTCGCGAAGAATGCTAAGGTTGCTCACATTGATATTGACCCAGCTGAGATTGGTAAGATTATCAGTGCAGATATTCCTGTGGTGGGGGATGCTAAGAAAGCCTTGCAGATGTTGTTGGCAGAGCCAACTGTTCATAACAATACTGAGAAATGGATTGAAAAAGTCACCAAGGACAAGAATCGAGTCCGTTCTTATGATAAGAAAGAACGTGTGGTTCAACCGCAGGCCGTTATTGAATGCATCGGTGAGTTGACGAATGGAGATGCCATTGTTGTAACTGATGTTGGTCAACACCAAATGTGGACGGCTCAGTATTATCCTTACCAAAATGAGCGCCAGTTAGTCACTTCAGGTGGTTTGGGTACCATGGGATTCGGAGTTCCTGCAGCTATCGGAGCTAAGATTGCCAATCCGGAAAAAGAGGTCATCCTTTTTGTCGGTGATGGTGGTTTCCAAATGACCAACCAAGAGCTAGCAATCCTAAACATCTACAAGGTGCCGATTAAGGTTGTCATGTTGAATAACCACTCACTAGGAATGGTTCGTCAGTGGCAGGAATCCTTCTATGAGGGTAGAACTTCAGAATCAGTCTTTGATACACTTCCTGACTTCCAGCTGATGGCACAGGCTTACGGCATCAAAAACTATAAATTTGATAATCCAGAGACGATAGAGAAGGATCTAGAAGTCATTCTGGAGGATGTGCCCATGTTTATCGAGGTGGATATTTCTCGTAAGGAACAGGTCTTACCGATGGTACCAGCTGGTAAGAGTAATCATGAGATGTTGGGGGTGAAGTTCCATGCGTAGAATGTTAACAGCAAAACTACAAAATCGTTCAGGAGTTTTGAATCGTTTTACAGGTGTCCTTTCACGTCGTCAAGTCAATATTGAGAGTATCTCAGTTGGTGCGACAGAGAATCCTGATGTATCACGGATTACCATCATTATCGATGTAGCTTCACACGATGAAGTAGAGCAAATCATTAAACAGCTCAATCGTCAGATTGATGTGATTCGCATTCGAGATATCACAGATAAACCACACTTGGAAAGAGAAGTTATCTTGGTGAAGGTATCTGCTCCTGCTGAAAAGCGTGCAGAAATCTTGGCCATTATCCAACCTTTCCGTGCAACGGTAGTAGATGTGGCTCCAAGCTCCATCACTATTCAGATGACTGGAAATGCTGAAAAGAGTGAAGCTTTATTGCGAGTGATTCGACCATATGGTATTAAAAATATCGCTCGTACGGGTGCAACTGGATTTACCCGCGACTAATACTCTTAGATTTTCAATGAGTATAAAATCCAGCATAAATTTGTTTAACCGGCCTATAAGGCAATAAAAAATAGAAAAGAGAGAAAAAACTATGGCAGTTCAAATGGAATACGAAAAAGATGTTAAAGTAGCAGCACTTGACGGTAAAAAAATCGCCGTAATCGGTTATGGTTCACAAGGACATGCGCATGCGCAAAACTTGCGTGATTCAGGTCGCGATGTCATCATCGGTGTACGTCCTGGTAAATCTTTTGACAAAGCAAAAGAAGATGGATTTGACACTTATACAGTAGCAGAAGCCACTAAATTGGCTGACGTTATCATGATTTTGGCACCAGACGAAATCCAACAAGAATTGTACGAAGCAGAAATCGCTCCAAACTTGGAAGCTGGAAATGCAGTTGGATTTGCCCATGGTTTTAACATCCACTTTGAATTTATCAAAGTTCCTGCAGATGTAGATGTCTTCATGTGTGCTCCTAAAGGGCCAGGACACTTGGTACGTCGTACTTACGAAGAAGGTTTTGGTGTTCCAGCTCTTTATGCAGTATACCAAGACGCTACGGGAAATGCGAAAAATATTGCTATGGACTGGTGTAAAGGTGTTGGAGCAGCTCGTGTTGGTTTGCTTGAAACAACTTACAAAGAAGAAACTGAAGAAGATTTGTTTGGTGAACAAGCCGTACTTTGTGGTGGTTTGACTGCCCTTATTGAAGCAGGCTTTGAAGTCTTGACAGAAGCAGGATACGCCCCAGAATTGGCTTACTTTGAAGTTCTTCATGAAATGAAATTGATCGTTGACTTGATCTATGAAGGTGGATTCAAGAAAATGCGTCAATCAATTTCTAACACTGCTGAATACGGTGACTATGTATCAGGTCCACGTGTGATTACTGAGCAAGTTAAAGAAAATATGAAAGCTGTCTTGGCAGATATCCAAAATGGTAAATTTGCAAATGACTTTGTAAATGACTACAAGGCTGGACGTCCAAAATTGACTGCTTACCGTGAACAAGCAGCGAACCTTGAAATTGAAAAAGTTGGTGCAGAATTGCGTAAAGCAATGCCTTTCGTTGGTAAAAACGACGATGATGCATTCAAAATCTATAACTAATTGATAGAAATTAAGGTGAAGGCGAGTTGGGGGACTAACTCGCTTTTTATCTTAAAAAGTATTTGAGGAGGGGACAATGCTAAGTGCAAAAGACGTGGTGAAAGCTCACAAAGTATTGAGTGGTGTAGTAGTCAATACTCCGCTTGATTATGACCATTATTTATCGGAGAAGTATGGTGCTAAGATTTATTTGAAGAAGGAGAATGCCCAGCGTGTTCGTTCCTTTAAGATTCGCGGAGCCTATTATGCCATTTCTCAACTATCAAAAGAAGAACGTGAGCGTGGTGTAGTCTGTGCCTCTGCGGGAAATCACGCTCAAGGCGTCGCCTATACTTGTAATGAGATGAAGATTCCTGCAACCATCTTTATGCCCATCACAACACCGCAACAAAAGATTGGACAGGTCCGCTTTTTTGGTGGAGACTTCGTGACCATTAAACTAGTTGGAGATACCTTTGATGCCTCAGCTAAAGCAGCTCAAGAATTTACAGTTTCTGAAAATCGTACCTTTATTGATCCCTTTGATGATGCTCATGTCCAAGCAGGTCAAGGGACTGTCGCTTATGAAATTCTTGAAGAAGCTCGTAAAGAGTCTATCGATTTTGATACAGTACTTGTACCAGTAGGCGGTGGCGGATTGATTGCTGGTGTTTCTACTTATATTAAGGAAACCAATCCGACTATTGAAGTGATCGGGGTAGAAGCTAATGGGGCCCGCTCTATGAAAGCTGCCTTTGAAGCTGGAGGACCAGTTAAACTCAAAGAAATCGACAAATTTGCTGATGGTATAGCTGTGCAGAAAGTTGGACAACTAACCTATGAAGCGACCTGTCAGAATGTTGAAACGCTGATTGGGGTGGACGAGGGCTTGATTTCTGAAACCTTGATTGATCTTTATTCCAAACAAGGAATTGTAGCAGAACCAGCCGGAGCTGCCAGCGTTGCAGCCTTGGAAGTTTTATCAGACTATATCAAAGGCAAGACGATCTGCTGTATCATTTCTGGAGGAAATAACGATATCAACCGTATGCCAGAGATGGAAGAACGTGCCTTGATTTACGATGGAATCAAGCATTACTTTGTAGTGAATTTCCCACAACGTCCAGGAGCTCTCCGAGAGTTTGTAAATGACATTTTGGGGCCAAATGATGACATCACTCGTTTTGAATATATCAAACGAGCAAGCAAGGGGACAGGCCCTGTATTGATTGGGGTAGCTCTTGCCAATAAGCATGATTATGCTGGATTGATTCATCGAATGGAAAAGTTCGACCCGTCTTATATTAATTTGAATGGAAATGAAACATTGTATAACATGTTAGTTTAAACTAAAATAAAATTATTATCATATTATTTGCGTAATGATAACGATGGTGTTATAATGAGGTTGATGAAAGGGGGAGATTCCCATGGTTTTACAAATTTTACTTGTTGTATTGATTTTAGTGGTGATTGCATCAGTGATTACGATTAGTTCTGTATATGTGGTACGACAACAATCTGTCGCTATTATAGAACGCTTTGGTAAATACCAAAAGTTGAGCAATAGTGGTATTCATTTGCGGGCTCCCTTTGGGATTGATAGAATTGCAGCAAGAGTACAACTACGCTTGTTGCAGAGTGAAATCGTTGTAGAGACAAAGACGCAAGATAATGTATTTGTAACGATGAATGTGGCAACTCAGTATCGAGTGAATGAAAATAATGTCACAGATGCTTATTATAAATTGATGCGTCCAGAAGCCCAAATCAAATCCTATATTGAAGATGCTTTGCGTTCATCTGTACCAAAGCTAACCCTAGATGAGTTGTTTGAGAAGAAGGATGAAATCGCCTTAGAAGTTCAAAAACAAGTGGCTGAAGAAATGTCTACGTATGGGTATATCATTGTCAAAACGCTGATTACTAAGGTTGAACCTGATGCTGAAGTAAAACAATCAATGAATGAAATTAACGCGGCTCAACGTAAGAGAGTTGCGGCGCAAGAGCTTGCTGAAGCAGATAAGATTAAGATCGTGACCGCAGCAGAAGCAGAAGCAGAAAAAGATCGCCTACATGGTGTAGGGATTGCAGAACAGCGTAAAGCGATTGTTGACGGACTGGCTGATTCTATCAAAGAGTTAAAGGGAGCTAATGTTGAGCTGACTGAAGAACAAATCATGTCTATCCTATTAACGAACCAGTATTTAGATACGTTGAATAATTTTGCAGAAAAAGAAGGTAATAATACAATCTTCCTACCAGCAAATCCTAATGGAGTTGAGGATATAAGAACTCATATATTATCGGCTTTAAAAGCCAAATAAAAATATGCAGAATAATATAGTTGTGACGAATATATGTTTTTTTATTGACAGATGAAATAAAAACGTATACAATTAAGAATTGTAAAGAATAATTCAGGAGAAGAACATGGTTAAGTCAAACTTTGAAAAGGTAGAAGCAGTTGTTGGCTGGGTTCGTGATAAGAAGATTACAGGATACCGTATCTCTAAAGAAACGAATGCGCGTGAAATGTCTATCATTGCCCTAGCACAAGGACGCGCAAAAGTTAAAAATATTTCATTTGAAACAGCTCTTAGTTTAATCGATTTCTATGAAAAAAATCATGAAAAATTTGAAGATTGAACTGTGGTCACAGGCAGATTCCTGAATCGAGTCTGCCTTTTCTTTACAATTACAAACTAAAAAGACTGCATTCTTTATGCAGTCTTTATTTATTAATTGAGATAACGCTGAAGGAATTCTTTTGTCCGTTCTTCTTTAGGGTTCGTGAAGAGTTCTTCAGGTTTACCTTCTTCTGCAATGACTCCCTTGTCCATGAAGATGACACGATGGGAGACATCGCGAGCAAATTCCATTTCGTGGGTTACAACAATCATGGTCAAGCCTTCTTGAGCTAGGTCCTGCATAATTTTGAGGACTTCCCCGACCATTTCGGGGTCAAGGGCAGATGTAGGTTCGTCAAAGAGAATGGCGTCAGGATTCATGGAGAGTGCACGAGCGATAGCTACACGTTGCTTTTGTCCACCTGAAAGTTGTTTAGGCTTGGCTTGCCAGTAACGTTCTCCCATACCAACTTTTTCGAGATTCTCTTTGGCAATTTTTTCAGCTTCAGAGTGGTCGCGTTTGAGTACAGTCGTTTGGGCAACGATAGTATTTTCAAGGACATTCAGATTTTCAAAGAGATTGAAAGATTGGAAAACCATACCGAGCTTTTCACGATAATGGGTGAGGTTATAGCCTTTTTCCAGGACATTTTCTCCGCGATAGAGAATCTCTCCTCCTGTAGGTGTTTCGAGTAAATTGATTGAACGAAGGAAGGTTGATTTTCCGCTTCCCGAGCTTCCGATGATGGAAATAACCTCTCCTTTATGGACGGTGAGAGAAATGTCTTTTAGCACTTCGTTTTGCCCATAGGATTTTTTTAGGTGTTTGATTTCAAGGATTGGTTGTGTCATTTTTTCAAATCCCCCGTTTGCATTTGGTTAGCACCTGTAGTGTAAGTGTCCATGTCCATATAGCGTTCGATAAAACGTAGGATACGGGTCACAGTGAAGGTGAGGACAAAGTAAATCACTGCAATGATGGTAAAGGTCTGGAAGTATTGATAGGTTTGCGTCGCTACAGTATTTCCTGAGAAATAAAGCTCGACAACTGAAATAACGTTCAATACAGAGGTATCTTTGATATTGATGCCAAACTCATTACCAGTAGCAGGTAGAATATTACGGACAACCTGAGGAAGGACAATCTTACGCATGGTTTGATTGTGGGTCATACCAAGAGCGGTTGCAGCTTCGAACTGTCCCTTGTCAACTGCTAGAATACCACCACGAACGATTTCTGTCATGTAGGCACCCGTGTTGATTGAGACGATGAAAATGGCTGCAAGTGTCCGGTCAAGGTTGATTCCGAAAGCTTGAGCAGTTCCATAGTAGATAACCATGGATTGAACAATCATCGGTGTACCACGGAAGATTTCAATATAGACATTGAGAATCCAACCGACTAGTTTTTGTAGGCTGTAAATGGCTTTGTTTTCAGAGAGAGGAGCCGTACGGAAGACACCAATGGCAAGACCGATAATGAGACCTACGATAGTTCCGATGATTGAGATTAAAAGAGTGACACCTGCGCCGCGCACGAGCTGTTGCCAGTTTTCAGAAAGAATTTTAGCAACTTGGCTGAAGAAATTACTGCTACTTTCTTCAGTTGTTGTGGCTTCGGCAGGTTGCTCCTGAATCATACGATCCATCAGAGCAACTTGTTCATCTTTGGAGATGGTTTCAATACTCGCATTGATTTGGCTGATGCGGCTGTCATCTTTACGAAGTCCAATGGCAATAGCTGTATCTTCTTCGCCAGTTTTGAAACCGGGTTCTACTTGGACCATCTTGAACTTAGAGTTAGCGGCTTCAGCAGTCAGTGCTTCAGGGCGTTCCGAAACATAGGCATCAATAACACCGGCTTCCAGAGCTTGACGCATTTGAGCGAAGTCGCCCATAGCTGTTTCTTTTTTGGCACCTGGAATTTGAGAAATCAAATCATAAAGGTAAACACCTTGTTGAGAAGTGATTTTTGCTCCGCTAAAATCTTCCAAAGATTTGGCATTTGCATAGGCAGAGTCCTTTTTAACCAATAGAACTGGCTCGCTAGTATAGTAACTGTTTGAAAAGGCAATTTCTTGTTTACGTTCAGCGGTTGGGCTCATACCGGCAATGATCATATCGATTTTGCCAGAAGTAAGGGCTGGAACAAGTCCTTCCCACTTGGTTTTCACGACCAAAGGTTCCTTACCTAGATCTTTGGCAATCTTTTTAGCGATTTGAACATCATAGCCGTTGGCATATTGGTTGGTACCGTCGATTTTGACAGCACCATTACTATCGTCGTCTTGGGTCCAGTTGAAGGGAGCGTAAGCTGCTTCCATCCCGATGCGTAAATATTCGTCGGCTTGGACTTGGCTAACCAGTCCTAATGTAAGGGCTAGGCTAGCAAGAATAGATAAGCATAATTTTTTCATGTTTTCTCCTATTTCTAGTCTAAAAATGACTTCTCTCTATTGTATCTAAAAATGGTGAGATTTTCAATACAAGTAAGCCTTTACTTATAAAAAATGATATAATGGTGAAAAGATTGAAAGGGAACCAATTATGAAAAAAAGATGGTTGGTGACTTTGTACTGACCCCAAAAAGTTAGACAAATAATTATTGAAAGGATTTAGTTCTGTACTGCACAGGACTAAGTCCTTTTAGTTTGACTTTAATTCTTTTATTGTTGTAGTAATTGATATAGTCTACAATGGCTTGTTCCAATTGCTTAAGCGACTGAAACGACTTCTCATAGCCGTAAAACATTTCGGATTTCAAAATGCCAAAGAAGGACTCCATCATCCCATTGTCTGGGCTGTTGCCCTTGCGGGACATAGATGCTTGAATTCCCTTACTCT
>NZ_JATR01000025.1:0-171751 GCF_000526075.1 Streptococcus sp. SR1 | reverse complement strand
CCGTCTTTGTCATTCTTCACGGTTTCTTTCACATTACCGTCTTGGTCTGTCAAAGTGAACTCAAATTCATCAGCTTTCAACTCACGTCCTGTCAACTTCTTAGTCACTTCAAGAGCTGCTTTTGCTTTTGAAGTTCCATAGCTGTTATTGAATTCTTTGTCCGCTGGGTAAGTCACATTCGCATGAAGTTTTCCTTCGCCGTCATCTGTAACTTCTACTGTGACTTTAACTTCAAGATTATCGTAAGTCACACCATCAACAGTCTTACCAGCGTTTGTTTCAACAATGGTATAGTTGTATGTACCAGCTTTAGTATATTCGATTGGAGCGAATGTTACTTTACCGTCAGCAGTGTTCTTCACTTTTTGAAGTTCTGAACCATCTGCATCATTCTTCAAGACAAACTCAAATTCATCAGCTTTCAACTCACGGCCAGTCAACTTCTTAGTCACTTCAAGAGAAGCTGAAGTCTTTTCAGCAGCGTAAGTGTTTTCGAAAGTCTTATCATCACTTTCGTAAGACACAGCTGCAGCCAATTTCCCTTCAGAGTCTGCTGTTACAGTGACTGTAACGCCAACAGGGTTAGCATCATAAGTAACACCTTTTTCTGTTTTATTGGCTTTTTTCTCAACGATGTGATAGTTGTATGTACCAGCCTTGTCAAATGTCAATTCAGCAAACTTAATGTTTCCGTCTTGATCGTTTGTTACTGTTTCAACAACTTTATTTGTCTTATCATCAAACAAGTCAAATTCAAACTCGCCAGCTTTCATCGCACGACCAGTCAATTTTTTAATTGCTTGGATCTGAGCTTTTGTGTTGTTGCGTTTGTTTGTGACTGTTTTGATAACACCTTCTTGACCAACAGTTACTTTGATTGGAGTAGAATCCAATTGGTAACCTTTAGGAGCTTCAACTTCAGTGATGGTGAATTCACCCTTTTTAACGTCTTCATCAGTGTAGATTTTAGACTGGGCAACACCACTAGCGTCTGTTGTTACTATTTCTTCTTTAGCTGTAGTTGCACCTTCTGGAGGAGTGATTTTAAATTTAGCTCCTGCAAGACGGTCAAGTGATTTTTCATCTACTTTATACAGCGTGATACGATAACCAGTTTTCAGTTGGATAGTACCACCTGATGTAACTGTTGAGTTACCAATAACTTTTGTGATAGTTTCAGTACGATCATCGCTCACAGGAAGAACTTTATCATCAGCTGTGATTTCAGCATTGTTTTGAACTTTTGTTCCGTCAGCTGGCGCTGTTGTGTTATAGACAATACGGAATGCTGCTGCTTTACCGTTTGTAGCACGGATTGCTTTTGCATTGTTAAAGGTAATTGTAAATTCAGTGTAAGAATCATTCCACTTGATTTCGTAGTCTTTACCTGCTTCAAGAGTTACATCGTCAACTAAAGCGTATACCTTGTTGTAGTAACCAGCAGTAACCACGATTGATTCAGGGATGATTTGCATTGGAGAGTAGTCTTTGTCAACCCAGTCACGAACTACAATCTTGTTGTACTCAGCTTGTTTAGGGTTTACACGAAGATTCCACTTGTGAACATAATCTCCTGATTTTCCAAGGAGAGCTGATTCCCATTTTTCTTTATTGATAGTACCATTAACTTTGCTAATGTTTGTTTTACCAATACCCTTAGAATAGTCCTGTTCTCCACCTTTTTTGAACTTCATCTTAAAATTGACATCATCTTTTGTTTCTGTCTTATCAAGTTGAATTGATTCTTCTTCTGTTTCTTTCTTAGAGCTGAAAGCTACGTAGAAGGTACCTGAAACACCACGAACATCTGTACCACCTTTTTTCTTAAGGTACTCAGCAAGGTTTTTCAAAGTAATGGTAACTTTACCACCTTGGTTGTCACCATTAGAAACAACTGTTGCATCACCTACAGCAGTATCAGTCTCTTTATCTTTGAGTTCAAAGGTTTCAGCACGAACAGATAATGGAGCTGGAATAGTGAATGTAAAGGTATCACCATCCTTCAGTTTTCCATCATAAGCGCTCAAATCAAAATCAGCAGCAAACTTATAGTTTTCGTAAGATTGATTTTGTGGTGATAGGTTGTAAACTCCTTTAGCATCTGGTGTCACAAACTTACCATTATCAGTCTCCCAAATTCCTACTTTGGTAATGACATTTTTAAGTTCTTGTGCTTGAACTGTATTTGTCAAAGCAGCAGAACCCAATAAAACGAGTAGTGGCGTTAAAATATAGAGCCACAATTTCTTAAATTTCATGACTTTCCTTTCTAAATGATTGAAATTGATGAATAGTGCATCTTCTTCTCCCAGTAGGCAACACCCCTTTCAATCGCATGATTTGTTAGACGATAACATACTTGTAACACTTGCTTTGGAAAATGAGTACACTATTATAGTATTTTGAAATATTTATTCAATTCAATCTTTAGCAGGAGTATCATTACTCTTGGTCAGATGGAAATATAGCAAAATATTATCCATGACTATTATACTACATATCATTGAATATTTCTATTAAACCCTTGCAATTCACCTTGTTATTTATTTACACGATGTCAACTTTTTTGATATATTATTTCATGATACCATATAAAAAGTGACTATCCTAAGAATTGTTTGAAAATACTGATATAATAGGAGTTTTCAAATAGTACTAGCTCCCCGTAATAATCTGTTATTTATAATGAATCTATGATATAATAGTCTTATAAAGGCTTTCGAATAATCATCTATTCAGTTTATTTATGCTAAAAGGAAAACTTGGGGTAATACTAAATCTAGTATTTTTAATATTTATAGATAGGAAGGTAAAGCTATGGCAAATAAAACTAGAGAGTTAATCTTAGGTGCTTTTATCACTCTTGCAAGGAGAAACCCTCAGCGGACTTCTTTTACCATGACTGAGATTGCTGCAGAAGCTGGTATTTCCCGCCAAGCGATTTATCAAAAGCACTTTAATAACTTCGAAGATATTATCGATTATATCCACAAGGAGACTGATCAACAGATCTTTAATAATTTTAACAACTACTGTCCTGAACGAGATGGCAATCCCATCACTTTCTTAGCAGACCACATTCTCCCTCTCATCTATGAAAAGCGAGAAGTCGTCGGTACCTTGTACAATTCTCAAGCCACCACTTGTTGGAGGGAGTTTCTACGTGAGAAATATTCTCAGTGGGTACTAAAAAATGTTAACTACCAGCTGAAATATAATTTTAGTGAAGAGGACATGGCCTATATCATTACGGCCATGGCGATTTCATTCATTGAAGTGTGGATTCGTAAGGATAATCCAACACCACCCGAAGAATTTAGAGAGACTTTTATTCAATTGGCTAAGACTTCTCTCTGTGACTATATTGTGTCATAAAAAAAGAATCTTGAGTTCCACTCAAGATTCTTTTTATTGTCCACCTTTAAAGGCATCAACCATTATCTGAAATTCTTCATTTGTAAGAGTAATTCCCTTGCCCATTTTAGTATGATCCGGACTCCAAGCGCGAATGTCAAACTTTGCAGGGGCTCCATTAAAGCTGACGCGGTTGATTTCCTTGGTCCATCCTTTTTCATTTTCGGACAAGGTCAGTAAGTGTTCTTCGATTTCAAATGTAAATTCTGCCATTTTGTTCTCCTTTTTAGTTTTCATTAGATTATTCGAAAAATCTTGTAGTTTTTAAAAAAATTTTATATAATGTGGATATGTAAGAAGGGAGGATTCTATGAGACAGGCATTCCAACTAGTTCTAGATAAACTACATAGTTTTCTCAATGGGAATGATGATCATCCTCAAATCGAGGATAACTCCCTCACCGCTATGATTGAACAAGCCATCCAGAAAAAGACGACGGCTGTTCATATCATACTTGCTGAGACAAGTTTTACGGGTGATATTGTCAAACACGACGCCAATCGCCAACAAATTATCGTCAAGAATTTTTCAAAAAACGTGACCCGAATCATTCGTATCAGTGATATTAAACGACTTCGTTTTGTTCCCTCAACCGTACAAAAAGCTCAGAAAAGTCTATTTAAGAAAGAGTGAGATGTTCTTTGCATCCCACTCTTTTTCTTAACGGATTTGTTCAAAATGAAGGTGAACGGCGATATGGTCGCCATAACCACTTCTCTCCAAATCGCGTTGCAAGCGATAAGAGATATAGTGTTCTGCAATGGTAATGTAGCCAGCTCCAAGTAAGCGGTGCTCAACCATTGATTGGATCATGCTGATAGTGGCACGTTCTACTTTTGCTTCTTCCAAGTCCAAAACGACTTTTTTAGTAACTTGTGCAAGGTTTTGGCGCAAATCATCTGTCAAAACATAAACGGTTTGAGCTGCTTTTAGGACAGCTTGGTAAATTTTATCTGGATCAAATTCAGCAATTTCTCCATTACGTTTGATTACTTGCATAAGGTTCTCCTTTATTCTTTGTTTTCTTTAATTTTAGCCAGCATCTTTTCTTCTTCGGCTGTCAGTTGATAGTTTTCTAGCAGGTCAGGTCTGCGCTGGTAGGTTTTCTTTAGACTTTCATACAGCCGCCACTGGCGAATCTTTTCATGGTGCCCACTCATGAGCACATCTGGAACCACCATGCCACGATAGTCATAAGGACGTGTGTACTGAGGGTATTCGAGAAGTCCCGAAGAGAAGCTATCATCTTGGTGGCTAGACTCCTTACCAATCACTTCTGGGATCAAGCGAACCGTAGCATCAATCATGGTCATGGCTGCCAACTCACCACCAGTCAGTACATAATCTCCTAGGGAAATTTCATCGGTTACCAAGGTCTTGATGCGCTCGTCATACCCTTCGTAGTGACCGCAGATAAAAATCAGTTCCTCTTCTTGAGCCAAATCCTCAGCGTACGCTTGATCGAACTGTTTCCCAGCAGGATCGAGAAGAATGACGCGGGGATCATTCTTTTCAATGGCATCAAAGGCATCGAAAATAGGTTGGGCACGGAGCAACATTCCTTGACCACCTCCGTAGGGCTCATCGTCAACATGACGGGCCTTTTCAGCGTATTCTCTGAAATTATGGTACTGGATATCCAAGAGCCCTTTTTCTCGAGCCTTTCCAACGATCGAGTGTTCCAATGGAGAAAACATCTCAGGAAAGAGGGTTAAAATATCAATCTTCATCGTCTAACCCTTCTAAGATGTCCACATCAACCCGTTTGTTTGGAATATCAACATTGAGAACTACTGGCGGAATGTAAGGTAAAAGCAGATCACGCTTACCTTTTCGTTTGACCACCCAGACATCGTTAGCACCTGGTTGTAGGATTTCCTTGATGGTTCCAATCAAGTTGTCTCCCTCGTAAACATCCAAACCGATAATCTCGTGATAATAGAATTCACCATCATCTAAATCATTTAGGTCTTCCTCAGCGACCTTGAGACTATAACCCTTGTACTTTTCAATCGCATTGATATGGTACATATCTTTGAATTTGATAATGTCAAAGTTCTTCTGCTTACGATGGCTAGCGATTATTACTGTTTGGACAAACTGATCTTTTTCATCAAATAAAGCCAGCTCTGCTCCCTTTTTAAATCGTTCCTCGGCAAAATCCGTCACAGACAAGACGCGCATCTCACCCTGCAGACCCTGCGTATTAACGATTTTCCCAACATTAAAGTACTTCATCTTGTCTCCTGTATCTATTTCTATCCTTTATTTTATCACGTTCCAAGGATTTTCACAAGTTGAAGAACAGTGACTGCAATTAGCTTTGAGCGTCTAAAAACTTTTCTAAATCACGTTCATGTTGGTACTTAATGGCAGCCTTCTTATCTTTGTCAAAGATGGCTTTGGTTAGATCAATATCGTTGATGGTCGCAATTGCGACAGTGTAGTGAATAATATCAGCCAGTTCTTTGGCTAGTTCCTCATTTGAGTCCTGGACACCCTCTTTTCGACCAGAGCGCCCATTCAAGACCTCTGCTACCTCTCCGACTTCCTCCACTAGCTTGATAAAGAGGCCTTCCTCAGTTCGAGATTGCTGGTAATGTTCGAGTAAGTAGTCTTGTAATTGTCTAAACGTTAGATCCTTCATCTTCTCCTCCTCACAAAAAAGCGAGACTTCTGTCCCGCTTTCTTTATTTTTCATCGATAACGATTCTTACTTTTTTGTCTTCAGTTGGGACAGAGTAGACAATCGTTCTTATCGCTGAGATAGTGCGACCCTTACGACCGATAACACGACCGACATCGCTTTGGTCAAGATCCAAGTGATACTCCAAAAACTCTGGTGTGTCTTCAATCTTGATAGTTAAGGCATCAGGTTGTGAAATCAAAGGTTTCACAATCGCAATAATGAGATTTTCAATCGTATCCATCTGTCAACCTACTTTAAACTTATTTTGAGAATTTAGAATCGTGGAATTTTTTCAATACGCCTTCTTTTGAAAGGATGTTGCGAACTGTATCTGAAGGTTGAGCTCCATCAGCCAACCATGCAAGAACGCGGTCTTCTTTCAAAGTTACTTGGTTTTCAGCAACAAGTGGGTTGTAAGTACCAACTGTTTCGATGAAACGTCCGTCACGTGGTGAACGTGAGTCTGCTACGTTGATACGGTAGAAAGGTTTTTTCTTAGAACCCATACGAGTCAAACGGATTTTAACTGCCATTTTTTAATGTCTCTTTTCTTATTTTTTTATTTCGGTGAAATAGCTGAGCTATTTAGCACATGTTCTATTATAGCAGATTTCTGACCGGTGTCAAGAAAAAAACTTGACAGACTATAAAATTTTTAAACCATTTAGAAATTTGTTATATTTTTAAAGAAAAATCAGAAAGAGAATGTCATAAATACTATTTTAGAAACATTTTATAAAGACCATCAAGTCAAACCCTTCATCTCTCCTGAACGTGATTTGGATGCTTGGCTCCTAAATTCCAAGCCTGTTCCCAAGCGAAATATCAAGGATTTTAAGAACGATATCTACTAATTAATTTATAAAATATGAATTAATAGATTCTAAATAGGGGAATAATTTAGTTCTGTAAAAATTAACTTCTACACCTACAAAGCCTATTCTGACAGACTTTATAAAAGCCTAAGAAAAAAAGTAGAGATTCATACAGTGTCTAGATTTTCCAAAAATTCTTTATCATCAAATATTATTAACGAAACTATCAAACCAAATACGATGCATTGCTTCAAAGAATTCTTTAGTTGTTTGACTAGCGAAGGCTTTTATTAAAAAATTTTTTCAAATAATTGTCTCATTGACACATAAATTCTTGCTTTCCAAATTGAAGTGTGATATATTTATAACATAAAGATTGTTAAATATTTCTAACATAAGGAAAGGAGTCTATCATGAAAAAAAGTCAAAAAACGGGTGGCCTCATTACAATGATTTCCTCAGCTCTCTTTATTGATTTTACTGTTTTATTTGGTTCTAATCTTAGTTGGGGACCCAAGTTAGTTATTGCTGGTATTTCAGTGTTAGGTCAGATTGTAGCTATTTGGGGCTGGCTACATATGAAACCATGGCCTCATAAGAGTCAGAAAGGTAAAGGAAAGACTATTTTTGACTTGTCTGCTAAGCTTTACACGATACTTTTGTTTGCAGCAAGCATTTTTTATACAGTAGGGATTTGGGTTGCGACCCCAAGCGAAAGTTCTGGTATTAAAGAATGGATTTTGGGAATTGGCCTCGTTATTGAAGTGATTGTATTTGGTTTTTTCTGTTTGAAAAATGTCAAGGAAACCCCGGACGAACGCTTTTATGCTAATTTAGCCAAGGCAGCTAGCTTGATGTTTGTTTTTATACTAGGCGCACTGATGATCCTAGCAGTTATCATTGGGTATATGGGGTCTCTCACTCTTTACATGGGCCAGATCTTTATTAGCATAGCTGTCTTGATTTGCATCTTTGCGGTTGTCTATCTTATCTTAGAACGGATAGGATAAGCATGGCCAAAGAAAGCAAGATTATTACTAATCTCAAATCTGTTCGTGAGTCCACAGGCATGACCCAGCAGGAGTTAGCCGACCTCATTGGCATGCGACGCGAGACAATTCTGCACTTGGAAAATAATCGTTACAATCCTTCGCTGGAAATGGCTCTTAAAATTGCTCAAGTTTTTAATCTGAAAGTAGAAGACCTCTTTGAACTCAGACAGAAAGAGGAAGCATAATTCTTTTCGAGACCTAGTATTAAGTTCATTGATTAATTAGGAATTGAAGCCGAAAGAAAGAATCCGTTTAAAATGTGCTCTTTTAAAACATAGTAATTCTTTCGAATTAACGTTTACTAATTGTGATTCTTTACGAGCTTTCTTAAGAACTGGTTTTCTAAATACTTCAAGTAGACTTATAGCATTGATGCCCCAAAAAATTTAGAAATACCTGTTGAAAAAGGCTATGCTCTTGTCGAAACTGTCTTTGACTCGCTGGATCATCTAAATACCACTATGAAAGAGAATATCCTCAAAAGTAAGGAGAGTTACAGTACTTTCTAAGATGAAGGCTCCAGATTTGGACCAATCCCTTCGTGACAACTTTTCAGGAGAAGAATTAGCAAGTTACTTTTCAATTCGTGGTTACAAATTGACTCCAAAGGGAGAGCAGATACTGGAACAGTACCAGGACATTATCGACCGTCATCCAAAGAAAAATCTCTAAGCAAGCGACTTTCTGGTCGGCTTCCTCTTAAACTACCTTGTCACTAATATTTGAAATCCCCTTACTTTTAAGGTACAATGGTAGAAATGAATTTTTGAGAGGTTAACAATGAAAAAACTAGCAACCCTTCTTTTACTATCAACTGTAGCCCTTGCAGGATGTACTAGTATCCAACGTGGTCTCCGTGGTGATGACTATGTCGACTCCAGTATCTCTGCTGAAGAAAGCTCAAAAGCAGCTGCTCAGGCCGCCAAAGATTTGAACGATGCTCTGACCAATGAAAATGCTAACTTCCCTCAACTTTCTAAAGAAGTTGCTGAAGATGAAGCTGAAGTCATTCTCCACACAAGTCAGGGTGATATACGCATCAAACTCTTTCCAAAACTAGCACCTCTAGCAGTTGAAAACTTCCTTACTCACGCTAAAGAAGGCTACTATAACGGCATCACTTTCCACCGTGTCATCGATGGCTTTATGGTCCAAACTGGAGATCCTAAGGGAGATGGTACAGGTGGTCAATCTATCTGGCATGATAAGGATAAAACGAAGGACAAGGGAACTGGTTTCAAAAATGAAATTTCTCCTTACCTATACAATATCCGCGGAGCCCTTGCTATGGCTAACACTGGTCAACCAAACACCAACGGTAGCCAGTTCTTCATCAACCAAAACTCAACAGATATTTCAGCTAAACTCCCTACCAGCAAGTATCCAAAGAAAATCATCGAAGCCTATAAAGAAGGTGGAAATCCAAGTCTAGATGGTAAACACCCAGTCTTTGGTCAAGTGATTGACGGTATGGATGTTGTGGATAAGATTGCCAAGGCTGAAAAAGATGAAAAAGACAAGCCAACGACTGCTATCACTATCGATAGCATCGAAGTAGTGAAGGATTACGATTTTAAATCCTAAATAACCTAAAAATACAGTATCCGCATTCGATACTGTATTTCTTTTTTCCTCATTTTTAAGTTAGCTTGTTAAAGTCCCAGATTTGGTCCATCCAGCCTTCATAGAAGTCTGGCTCGTGACAAACCATGAGGATGCTTCCTCTGTATTCTTTGAGAGCACGTTTGAGTTCGTCCTTGGCATCTACATCCAAGTGGTTGGTCGGCTCGTCCAGCACTAAAACGTTGTTTTCACGGTTCATCAAGAGACAGAAACGCACCTTGGCTTGTTCCCCACCTGACAAGACCTGAATTTGACTTTCAATGTGCTTGGTCGTCAAGCCACAACGAGCAAGGGCTGCACGAACTTCTGCTTGATTAAGTGCAGGAAAGGCATTCCAGACGGCCTCTAATGGTGTTTGACGATTGCCTCCTTCTACTTCCTGTTCAAAGTAACCAAGTTCTAGGTAATCACCGCGTTCGACTTCTCCAGCGATTGGTGGAATAATACCCAAGAGAGACTTCAAGAGGGTTGTTTTCCCGATACCATTTGCCCCAATAATGGCAACCTTTTGATTGCGTTCAAAGGTGAGGTTTAAGGGTTTGGTAAGGGGACGGTCATAACCAATCTGCAAGTCCTTGGCTTGGAAGATAAAGCGCCCAGGTGTACGAGCTGGTTTGAAATCAAAGGACGGTTTTGGCTTCTCACTTTGCAGTTCGATAATATCCATCTTGTCGAGTTTCTTTTGACGGGACATGGCCATATTACGCGTTGCGACACGCGCTTTGTTTCGAGCGACAAAATCCTTGAGGTCTGCAATCTCTTTCTGTTGACGTTCATAGGCCGCTTCTAACTGAGATTTCTTCATAGCATAGACTTCTTGGAACTGGTAGTAGTCGCCAGAATAGCGAGTTAATTGTTGGTTCTCCACATGGTAGACAATATTGATCACGTCGTTGAGGAATGGAATATCGTGCGAAATAAGGACAAATGCATTCTCATAGTTTTGGAGATAGCGTTTGAGCCAGTCAATGTGTTCAGCATCCAAGTAGTTGGTTGGCTCGTCCAGTAACAAGATATCTGGTTTTTCAAGGAGAAGTTTAGCCAAAAGGACCTTGGTTCTTTGTCCACCTGATAATGCTGTTACATCCGTATCCATGCCATAGTCCATGACACCGAGAGCACGCGCTACTTCATCAATCTTAGCATCCAAAGTATAGAAGTCACGACTCTCCAAACGGTCTTGGAGTTCGCCAACTTCTTCCATAAGCGCATCGATATCGGCTCCGTCTTCCGCCATCTCCATATAGAGGTCATTGATACGTGCTTCTGCTTTAAATAGCTCATCAAAGGCCGTACGGAGCACATCACGAACAGTTTGACCTTCCTTTAGCACAGCGTGCTGGTCCAGATAGCCAGCAGTCACATATTTGGACCACTCCACCTTCCCTTCATCTGGCAACATCTTACCAGTCACGATGCTCATAAAGGTTGATTTTCCCTCACCATTGGCACCGACTAAACCGATGTGTTCTCCCTTGAGGAGACGGAAAGACACATCTTCAAAAATTGCACGGTCACCAAAACCGTGACTCAGATTTTTAACTTCTAAAATACTCATTCTAATTCCTTATCTTGTTTTTATGCAGTCCTTTATAGAGGAGCCAAGCCAGATAGCCTCCCAAGGTGTTGGTCCACAAATCATCAATCTCAAAGACGCGATTAAAATCAAAGAAAAAGTCTAAGACCAGTTGCGTACACTCAATTCCCAGACTCAGTAAAAAACTGAGAAGGAGGATTTTTTTCGTTTGCCGCAAGTTTGGACAGAGATAGATTAGTTGAAAGACCAGAGGGAAAAGCAAGAAAACATTTAAAATGTTCTGCAAAAAGATCCAAAGGACTTGTCCCAAACTGGTCACTTCACCCAGATTCCAAAGGGAGTTTAAGGGTGTTAAAAGAAAAACCAGGCGTCCAAAAGTTTGAATACCTGGAGTTTCCACTCCTGTAGGAAGTTGAGGCTGGGGAGTGAAGCAAAAACAGACAATGCATAGGCTATAAACAGCCACTCCCAATCTTAAGGTTAATTCTCTTTTTTTAGTCATTTTATGGATTTACCGCTGCGACTGCCTTCTGGCGGTCACGTTTCATTGTATTGGAGCGTAATTGTCCACAAGCTGCATCAATATCTGTACCGTGCTCTTGACGGACAACACAGTTGACCCCTTTTTTCTTGAGGGTATCATAGAAGGCCATCACACGCTCTTTAGGACTACGGCTATATTGGTCATGTTCACTAACTGGGTTGTAGGGAATCAAGTTTACATAAGACAATTTCTTGATATTCTTGAGCAATTCCGCCAGCTCCAAGGCTTGTTCAACACCGTCGTTGACTTCATTGAGCATGATGTATTCAAAGGTCACACGGCGATTGGTTGTTTCGATATAGTACTCAATAGCAGCAAAGAGTTTTTCAATCGGAAAGGCACGGTTAATTTTCATGATGCTTGAACGAAGATCATTGTTTGGTGCGTGAAGGGAAACAGCGAGATTAACCTGTACGCCTTCATTAGCAAAGTCACGAATTTTATGGGCCAAACCTGAAGTTGAAACTGTGATGTGACGAGCACCGATAGCCATCCCCTTGTCATCATTGATGGTACGGACAAAATTCAAAACATTGTTGTAGTTATCAAACGGTTCACCAATTCCCATGACAACGATATGGCTGACACGTTCGTCCTGGCCACGCTCATCAAAGTATTTCTGAACCAGCATAATCTGCGCTACAATTTCCCCGTTATTAAGGTCACGTTGCTTCTTAATCAAACCAGAGGCACAGAAGGTACAACCGATATTACAACCGACCTGAGTGGTCACACAGACTGACAAACCGTAGTGTTGACGCATCAGTACTGTCTCAATCAACATGCCATCTGGCAACTCAAAAAGATACTTAACGGTACCGTCAGCTGACTCTTGCACAATTCGTTGTTTCAAAGGATTTACGACAAACTGCTCATTGAGCTTAGCAATCAAATCCTTGGAAAGATTGGTCATTTCTTCAAATGACTGGACACGTTTACGGTAGAGCCATTCCCAGATTTGATCTGCACGGAATTTCTTTTCTCCTTGCTCTAATACCCATTCTTGCATGGTTTGACGTGTTAAACTATAAATAGACGGTTTCATCTCTTCTCCTTATTCTCTATCTATTTCTGACGAATGACAAAATGGCGCTGTCCCTTGTCCTCTTTCTGAGACTTTTGGTCCTTATGACGACGTCTATTTCGCTTATCCGCATTTGGTTTTCTCTTGTTTTGCGAAGGTTTCTTGCCTCTTCTAGAAGGGTTTTCCTCCTCTTTTTTACGCATTTTCTTGTCAAATGAAGCACGCTTCGGTGCTTGATTTTCAAGGACAAAATAGGCACAACCATAACTACAGTACTCCAAAAGATAGTCCTGTAAACGACTGATCTTTTCATTTTTTTCCTCTGTTCGATCGTCTTTGTAAAAACCACGTAGGCGGAGCTGTTCATTACTCCAGTCCCCCACGACATAATCAAACTTGGTCAACACTTCTGAAAAGCGTTGATTAAAGACTGTCACATCGAAGGCATCCTTGATATTTTCAACCAAGGTAAAAGCAATCCCTTCAGTCTCAACCTTATCCCCATTTACATGAAATTCTGGGCCAGGAAACTTGTTATAGTTGTATAATTCAGGTGCAATTTCTTTACGCATAGTCTTCCTTTTCCACGATTACTTAACACTCTATTTTACCATAATTTCTAGCAGTTAGCACGTTTCTCATAAAAATGAAAAAAGTCTGACGATTTTGTCAGACTTCTGCCATATAAAGCAAAAAAGAGAAGATTGACTCTTCCCTTCCTATTTTTTATTTAGCCGCTGCGTAAAGCTCATTTACTTTGTTCCAGTTAATGACTGAGAAGAAAGCTTTGATGTAGTCAGGACGTACATTGCGGTATTTCACGTAGTAAGCATGTTCCCAAACGTCCAAGCCCAAGATTGGTTTTTTGCCTTCTGAGATTGGTGTGTCTTGGTTTGCTGTTGAAGTTACTTCAAGCTTCCCTTCTTTGTTGACAACCAACCATGCCCATCCAGAACCGAAGCGAGTTGTAGCTGCTGCTGTAAAGGCTGCTTGGAATTCTTCAAATGAACCAAATGTTGCATCGATTGCTGCTTCAAGTTCTGCTGATGGAGCAGTTTTTTCAGGAGTCATCAATTCCCAGAAAAGAGCGTGGTTCAAGTGTCCCCCACCGTTATTGATAAGCGCTTGGCGGATATCAGCTGGGATAGAGTCTACATCAGCAAGCAAAGCTTCAAGGTCTTCACCGATTTCAGGGTGTTTTTCAAGAGCTACATTTGCATTGTTTACATAAGTTTGGTGGTGTTTGTCATGGTGCAAGTGCATTGTTTCTGCATCGATGTATGGTTCCAAAGCGTCATATGCGTATGGAAGATCTGGTAAGATAATAGCCATCTGTAATACCTCTTTTTCTTTCTATATGAAGATGATAACGCAATCATCCTCTTTTTTCAAGTTTTATGCTCATTACGCTTGGCTAGATATCTGTAACAGCGCTCTCTCAAAAAGGTAGCCTTTTTCATAGACACCCGTCTTAATCTGATAGTCTGTTTCAATTAAATAGCAGATAGCTTGTTTGAGAAAGCTCAAGGAAATCCCTCTCGAATCTCTCAGTGCGAACTTGATTTGATAAGGATTAGGATTGCGCCCCAAGTAAGTTCCCAGACTGCTTGCAATCTGTGATTCCGTCTGACCAGCTTCTGATAAAATCTTCACTTGGGTAAAGGTACGAAACTGTCCTAACATGACAGCTATGAGCTTAATTTCGTCTTCCCCTTGCAAGGTCAAATCTCTAACCAAGTCACGCGCCTGGTCGATCTTCTTAGCTAAAATAAGCTGAGTCAAATCAAAAATATTGTCCTGCAGGGTCTTTGGAATAGCCTCGACAATGTCCTTCTCCTCAATCACACCATCTGACTTATAAGACTGCAAAAAAAGGAGATTTTTCTGGATTTCACTAAATTGAAAACCAGACTTGATAAGTAAATTTTCAAAAGACTTTTCTGCAAACTGCAGACCTTGAGTCTGACTCCATTTTTGGAAATACTGGCGCACTTCTTGTTCCTTGGGTTCAATAGCATCAAAGACAGTCGCATCTCGTTTGAGCAATTTGACCAGCCGTCTCTTACTGTCCAGTTTTCCTTCCGCAAAAATCAAGAGTTTAGTCGTCGGTGAAGGGTTATCAAGGTATTCTTCAAACGACTTGAGCTCATCATCTGTTAAAAAGCGTTTCTTGGCAGTTGTGATATCGACAAAATGGTCTAATATCACGATTTTCTCATCCGCAAAGAAAGGGAGACTGACCAACTCCAACTCTAAGTCTTTATAAGCTACTTCTTTCATATCAAAGTAAGCAAAATTGAGATCAGCTGGATCATAACCAATCTGCTTCAACACTTGACTCTTCATAACTTCAAACTGACCCTGGTCTGTCCCAGTAAATAGATTCAAGCTAGATAGATTTGATAAAGTCAACTTCTGACTGTCTTCAATGGCTAGCATCTTCTCTCCTTTCTTCTTATTTTTTATTAAACTTAATCAATATAGCGCAATTTCCCACGGAAATCTTCTAGACTCTCATACCCTTTTTCCGCCATGATTGCTTTTAGTTCATTGGTAATGCGTTCAAAAGCACCGGCGCCTTCTTTGTGAAGAGTAGTCCCTACTTGCACCATACTCGCACCGCAGAGGATGTGTTCAAAGGCATCACGACCCGTCAGAACACCACCCGTTCCGATGATTTGGATTTGCGGATTTAAGCGTTGATAAAAGGCGTGCACATTAGCAAGAGCAGTCGGTTTAATATACTCTCCACCAATTCCACCAAAACCATTTTTAGGACGAATCACGACCGACTCGTCTTCTATATAAAGGCCGTTTCCGATAGAGTTAACACAGTTAACAAACTTGAGCGGATATTTGTTGAAAATAGCTGCCGCTTGGTCAAAGTGAACAATATCAAAATATGGTGGTAATTTGATTCCAAGAGGTTTGGTAAAGTAGGCAAATACCTCTGACAAGATACGGTCTGTTGTTTCGAAATCATAGGCAATCTGAGGTTTTCCTGGAACATTTGGGCAAGAGAGATTAAGCTCTGTCAGTCCTTTAAACTCGCTCTCTTCAACTTTTTTCAAGATGGTATGTGTCTCTTCTGGAGACATGCCGACTAGAGATAGGAAGAAAGTTCGGTTTGGCTCTTTTTTCTGCAAGTCCAAAAGATAGTCCAGATAATAGTCTAATCCATTATTTGGCAAACCCATAGAATTGATAGAACCAAGTGGAACATCCTGGTAACGTGGCTCAGGATTGCCCTGACGAAAGTCCAAGGTCGCAGTCTTCGTAACAAAAGTTCCTGCTGCTGAGTTTTTGACCCCTTCTAGTTCCTCTATCGTCATACAAGCCACACCCGCTGCATTCATCAAGCAATTGTCAAACTCAAAGCCAGCTATTTGTGTTTTTGTTGATACCATGATTCTGATCCTCCAGATTCCTTTTATTTCTAATATTATACCATACTTTAAGATTTTCTCTTTGAGAAAGTTATTTCTAGAGAAAACGTTCGTTTTTTTGATAATGCTCTTAGTATTGACTGAATATAAATTGAAAGAATTTTTAGAAAATTTTCGTTTTTTTCTTTACAGTGAAAAAAAATTCTGCTATAATGGCTCATGTAATAAAATATGACAACAAAAGGAGAACGATATGACATCTGCTAAAGAATATATCCAAAGCGTGTTTGAAACTGTAAAAGCTCGTAACGGGCATGAGGCTGAATTTCTCCAGGCGGTTGAAGAATTCTTCAGCACTTTGGAACCTGTATTTGAAAAACATCCTGAGTATATCGAAGAAAACATCTTGGCACGTATCACTGAGCCTGAGCGCGTAATTTCTTTCCGTGTTCCTTGGGTTGACCGTGATGGAAAAGTCCAAGTCAACCGTGGTTACCGTGTTCAATTCAACTCAGCTGTTGGACCATATAAAGGCGGACTTCGTTTCCACCCTACTGTAAACCAAGGGATCTTGAAATTCCTCGGCTTCGAACAAATCTTTAAAAACGTCTTAACTGGACTTCCAATCGGTGGAGGTAAAGGTGGATCAGACTTCGATCCTAAAGGGAAGACTGATGCTGAAGTGATGCGCTTCTGCCAAAGCTTCATGACTGAATTGCAAAAATACATCGGACCATCTCTTGACGTACCTGCTGGTGATATCGGTGTTGGTGGACGTGAAATTGGTTACCTTTACGGACAATACAAACGCCTTAACCAATTTGATGCTGGTGTCTTGACTGGTAAACCTCTTGGATTCGGTGGTAGCTTGATTCGTCCAGAAGCAACTGGTTACGGTTTGGTTTACTATACTGAAGAGATGCTCAAAGCTAACGGTAACAGCTTTGCTGGTAAGAAGGTTGTGATTTCAGGTTCTGGTAACGTGGCCCAATACGCTCTTCAAAAAGCAACTGAACTTGGTGGTACTGTCATCTCTGTATCTGACTCAAATGGTTATGTCATTGACGAAAATGGTATCGACTTCGACCTTCTAGCAGATGTGAAGAATAACCGTCGTGCACGTTTGACTGAATACGCTGCTGAAAAAGCCACTGCTACTTACCATGAAGGTTCTGTATGGACTTACGCTGGAAACTACGATATCGCTCTTCCATGTGCAACTCAAAACGAAATCAATGGTGACGCAGCTAAACGTTTGGTTGCTCAAGGAGTTATCTGCGTATCAGAAGGTGCTAACATGCCTAGTGACCTTGATGCGATTAAAGTCTACAAAGAAAACGGAATCCTTTACGGACCTGCCAAAGCTGCCAACGCTGGTGGTGTAGCTGTATCAGCGCTTGAAATGAGCCAAAACAGCCTTCGCCTTTCATGGACACGTGAAGAAGTTGACGGCCGTCTCAAAGACATCATGACCAATATCTTCAGCACAGCTAAAACAACCGCTGAAACATACGGTCTTGGTACTGATTACCTTGCAGGAGCAAATATCGCTGCCTTCGAAAACGTAGCCAACGCTATGATTGCACAAGGTATTGTTTAAAATTCATTTGCTTAATCCTCAATCATTATGATTGGGGATTTTTATGTTGGCTTCAAAAAAGCTCACTATTTAAAATAGTAAGCTTAAAATCAAGATTTATTTTACCTCTACTAAGGCAAAAGACAGGCATTCAACTATTTCATTTACTGCTTCATCTATGTCTAGGTCCTCATTATTATTCAACATCATTGGAAGAGCATAAGAAAGACTCAAAGCTAAAATATAGCGAACAATTCTTTCATTTGACCAATCTCGGATAACACCATTTTCTTTAAACTGATTCAGAACTGGACTAATTGGCTTAATGATAGAGTGAACAATGACATTCCCTAACTGGTCAGAAATAGTTTTATCAATAAAAGAACGACTCAAGAGAATTTTAACTTGCATTTGATTCTCCTGAATGAAAACCAGTCTATCTCGAACAATGCTTCTCAAAAATAGCGGAAAAGACTCTTGGTTTGCTGTAAATTTCTTCTCAGAAAAATCAGCAATCATATCTGGAATAACCTGTTCGAGAAAAGTTGACAGAATAGCTTCTAAGATGCCTTCCTTAGTTTTAAAGTAACTAAAAACTGTCCCTTCTGAAACTCCAGCCTCCTTAGAAATAAGGCTAGCTGTTGTATTTTCAAAGCCAATTTCTGAAAATAGCTTTAGACTTGATAACAATACTTGACGTTGTTTTAAACTCAAGTTGCTATTTTCTAATGTCTGAGCATACTTTTGTTCTAAACTTTCCATTGCTGGCACCTCTCTGCTACTCTCTTACTTTTACAACCTTCTTACCTCGAGTATGTCCCGACTTCAGGCTACGATATGCCTCTCTAACTGACTTTAGAGAAAAATCATAAACCTGGTCAATATTCAGCCGAACCTTCCCATCTGAGACCATTTCCGCTAGAGTGTTAAAATCATCATATGTAGAATGTCTCGGACCCGTGAACTGAGCTCCTCTTATCATAACATATGGTGAAGGTACTAGCGTTCCAATAGCCGTGCCCTTCAATCCTAAACTGAAAGCCAATTTAACATAATCACTTCCATAGCAATCCAAGAATTTTGTAATTGGCTTTGTACTTGCTGATAGAAGAGCATTCTGGATGTTCTCTTCGTAAGCTACCGGTATGGCACCTAAGGACTTCAGATATTCTGAATTTTTCTTACTTGCAATTCCAATAACTGTCGCACCTTTAGCAACTGCATACTGTACTGCGATACTTCCAATACCACCTGCTGCTGCTGAAATAACTACAACATCTTTAGAGTTTAGCTCAATCTTTCTAAAAGCACCTCCCACTGTTAGAGAGGCTACACCCATAGTAGCTGCATGGTACATATCAATCATCTCTGGTTTCAACACAATTTCTGATTCATTGACACAAACTTCTGTTGCCAAAGCTCCCCTCTTGGTCCCCAATCCAGGGTCACTGATCATTGTTCCAAAAACCTTATCCCCTACTGCAAACCGTCTTACTCCTTCACCAATTTCTGTGATGACTCCAGCAAAATCCCGACCAACACCTCTTGGAAAAAGAGATGATTTTGACTCAAACCAACGACTTGGATGCCTTAGTTTCGTCATAAAAGATAAAAATCTAAGTGGCTTTGCCCCCTCAAAAGTCTTATAATCAATAGGATTTAAACCAACAGCATGAACTTCTACCCTAACTTGATTCACTTCCAAAACATCAGATTTAATGTTCACCAAATCTAGCACTTCTTCATCACCGAAACGACTATATTGTATTGCTTGAACAACCATTGTATGAACTCCTTTACACATCTACAAAATTGAGTGAGCGCTCAATCATTTTTCTTGATTATACACTTATTCTTCATAGATTTCAACTATACTGTTTCTACAATTTCTAACTAAGTTAGCTGTTCATGATAAAAATAGATCTATTTTTATCATGAAAGATTATCAAACTATAAATTAGAGAAATCCGACTGCTTATAAAAGCAGCCGGATTTTTATATATCTAATTTTTCAAAAAATTTGCCTGTTGACTGCTTTTCTTTTAACTTCTCCAGCAGTTCATTTTCCAGAAAAGGACTTAGTTCGTCAAAATCTTGGCAAACCTTAAAAACCGTCTCTCTATCCATCTGACCATAAGCTAATTCGTAATAGTCCTTATGATGATTCCAGTTCTGATCATAGTTGACATCTGTACGTTGATAGTAAACGATGTTTTGCTTCAGAGTCAGGTAAAGCTTCTGTGTTAGAATACTTTTCTGATCTTTGGACAATTTACTGCGACTAAAAATCTTAACACCTTGAAAAATCTTGCGCTCATGGATACCTTGATTTGTGAGTTTTAATTCAACTCTTTTATAGTGCATATAGTCACCTCCAGAAATTACCTACATTATATCAAACTCTGGCAGATTTGCAAGCAAAAAGTGTCATTTCCAAAAGTCTTTCGTCGCCTCTAAAATCTCTTCTGTAGGCGTCACTGTAGCCTCAATAATGTTCTTGCCAGTCTTTTTCAGATAAGCTTGTATCAAATGATAACCATAAGCATAGCCTGCAGCATAGGGCATTCCAACCGGTATTTGACCTTGAATCTCAGCAATTTCATCACCGTAGAGATAAGGAGCCATTTCCGCCATACCTGTTAGCTGAAGCTGACTTGAGATGATGGGCTTAATCTCTTCTAACTGCTCTGGACTGGTTGAAGTGACCCAAGATCCGATTAGATCTTTGCCATAAAGCTCAGCTGCAAAAGACTCTGCCAATCCTTCACTGACTACCCAGTCTGCGAGTGTCGTCTGCTGATTCCATTTGATAAATTGGAAACGGACATTATGGTTACACTCATGAGCTAACGCTGCTTGTACTCGTGGCAAAGTATAGTCATTCGGTAGCAGACTAAGCATGAGGTAACCTGGAATTCCACCATCTCCGCTATAACCCTTATTGAGCTGTAACATGGCCTTTTCAGAGTTGCCCAATAAAATAGTAAAATGGTAATCCTCAACCTCTAAATCATAGCCAGCTTGCTCAAAAAGACCAATACTCCTCTTGATGGTATCTTGACAATTTTGCCAGAGTTGATCAGAGCTCAGAGCGTCGATAGCTGGTCTATCCTTTTCCGAGAGAGTTGCAGGCAACTGATTCATAAAGCCAAGTAGAAACAGAGCATCAAATCCTCCAGGATACTTCGCTTTTAAAGGAATGTGTTGAGTTTGGTATTTCGTTGCAAAAGGTGCTAATATTTTGGCTCGAAAGCAACCTTCTCTCTTTTCTAAGGGTAGCTCTAGCATCTCTTGATAAACTTTATCCGAACGAATCATATTAATTTTCATAGTAATCTCCTTTCTTATCTACTATTAGTATAATCCCTTACCTAAGGTCGGAGTCAAGAAGAAAATCGAATTTCTATCAAGATTCTAGTAACTGTTAGAAAAAAGCACCCTAGAACTTTCGTATCAGACTATAATTTCAAGTAGGTTTACCCATTTTAAATCAAACCAAATATTTCACTAAAATACTATAAAACAGTAGAATTTACTGATTTTATCTAGCACCTTAAGAAGTAATAAATATAAATTATAATTTAAAACTCCTTTTCCAATTCTCTTTCAATCGCATTGCGCTTGCCATCTATTAGTTTATCCAAGTACCATAACAACTTAATGTAGTCTATATCAGTTTCAAATATCTCTTTAATTCTTTCTAGGAGTTCTTTTTCTAATTCCAACACCGGAACGTGACTACCAGTAAAAAAATGTGAATAGGGACTAAAATGTATTTCTTGGAATGACTTCTTGCCAAATCCTTTAGCTCTGAGAAGATTAAATAGTATTAGTTTTTGATTGCTGTTTTCTAAAAATTCTACACCTAGATTGACCAATCTAATTGCAAATTGCTCATTGTTTGTTTCCTCAAGCATTTCTAATATGATCTGACTGTCATTTTTTATAATATCTTCAAGCATATTGTTATAGTAGTAATATGGCCTATTTATTGCAAAGCGGATAAACTTTTTATAAATTTCTTTCTTATCTCTAAATCCATTTATAGTATGTAATACCATGTATCCTAAATTAGAGCTTCCCATTTTTAGCTCATCAATTTTCTTCAATACTTCTACCGCAAAATTAATATCATTTCCTCCTAATTTTTGAAAAAGCTTATAGGTGTGATCCTTACTGCTCCCTAAATTGATTAAATACTGAGACTTTAAATCGTTTTCTCCAATTAGATTTATTAATTTTGGCACCTCTTCTTCTCTTATAAAATCAGAAATAACAAAATTTGTATTCCCAGCTTTTTGTATTAACAACTCTTTTAATCTAGGATCTTTCAAAATCAATCTCTCAAAATTTAAAATTGTAAAATAATATGGTAAAGAATTAGCTTCTAGAATACTCTTTAATGTTTGTATATCTTCATTTTTAACATTTTCAATTTGTGTTAAATAAGCAAGTTGCCATTCATATTTTTCTGATTCTGGAGAGGAATCAATAACAGACCGCATTGAACTTTTCTCAATATTTTCTAAAAAACTAATTGGATTCCTAGTTACGAAATGATAGTTTGATTTAAACATTAAATTTAAAAATTCAATTTTTTTCTCATTTTCTAATTGAAAAAACATATTGAATAGTACTAGCTCAATGTTATTGTCATTCATAAATAAGCTATGTTTGAATTGATTTGCAAAATTGAAAATATTTTGCCAATTGTTTGAATATCTATATGCAATTTCTTGTAGTCTTATTTTAACATCATCTTTATGAATCCAGATATGATTATGATTGGTCAAATTATTATATATATCTTGTCTCTCAGAAATCATATAATCGTCAAACACACTCGGTAAGTTTTTTTCCACTTCAGCTTTATGTAAAGTATAAACTATTTGTTCTTCAATCATAGATAAATTTTTTATGTCTTCAAAAAATAATTCTCTAATGTTTCTCAAATCTCTATTAATAGTCATACGATGACTTTCTGAATAAGTCAAAATTTTTCTTCTGTAATCATACAGTATTCTCTCAATATAAAGTCTAATATCAACACTTCCAACATTATATATCTTTGCTAAAAGTTTTAGTATACTTCTATGATACTCTTTCAGTTTTTCACTATCAGGAATGATACATTTCCTAAACGTAAATGATTCCTCATAAGCTTCTGTCCTATCGATAGTAATTTTAAAATACTGCTTCAAAATTGTCGCGCTTAATTCTTGATTATAACTTTTCATCAAATCAAGATTAGCAAGTTCAGAAATAGTATTTTCAGCTAAGGTATAATCAATATATTCTCTTTCTGTAACCAACCCGTAGTTTGCTTCAAGAATACTATAAACCTCAGAAATCTTATTAGGATTTTTATCAAAGTACTTTAACAATAATTGGAGAATTTGACTACAATATTTTGTCCGTGTAGTTACAAATACAATATTTAAAACTGAATCCTTAATAGATTCCTTTTTATCCTTCTGATTAATAAAATTAGTCTTTGTATAAGCCTGAGACTCTATATTATCAATTTTATTTTTAACGTGTGAAATTGCTTCTAGAGGAAGTAATACTCCAAATTGTATTAAAAACTTTTCTTTAAGCTCATCGCTTTCAAAATTACTTTCATTGTAATAATATGATTTAACTGCATCAGAAACGCCTTTTAAATCACCCTCTTTCCTAATAAAATTGGAACATTGATTTAGTATTTGAACAACTCTTTGATCGTTTACTGGATATAACTCATGTAAAATTTCTAAAATTGATATTTTCTTATTAATTAAAAACTTGATAACTATATAATCATCTAATGATTGATCTGCTATCTTTACAATTTTGTCGTTATAAATATTACACAACTCTCTCTCGTGAAGCTTCTCCACTGCACTCTTAAAGTCAGTATTTGTTATATCAGTTATTTTTAGTAATTTTTTGAATTCCTGGTTCTCTTCTAAACTTTCCAGTCTAATCTTTTTTAAGTAAGATAAAATAAATAAAGTCTTTTGTTCTGCATAAATAATGTTATTTTTATTTAAAATTTCTTCATAGTAATCTTTTAAAATATCAATCTCGTCATTAAAATTAGTCAAATCCCGAGAGCTAGATAACTTCGCTGCAATGACTGCAATACGCGGATTGCTTTTAGATATCGTTTTTATATGTTCAATTTCTTTATTGGTAAAATCGTTTCGAGAGAATTGATTGAGTAATTCCTTAAAATTATCATCTTTTATAAGTTCTGGCTCAATATTATTGTACCCATAAACTTTAACATTATTTATTATATCTTTTTTAGCATAATCACGTACCGTAAGAATAAACCGAATATTACTAGTCGTGTTCAGTAGCCCAAGTGTAGAAATATAATTTTGTGTAGTATTAACATCATCAATAAAAACAATATTTTCTTTGTGTAAATTTAGATTGCGTTTTACATCTTGGTAAATATCCTGATTATTGCTCTTGACACAAATAATGTTATATTTATTTCGATCGAGCAAAGAGCAAATTTCAATTGCTAATCTAGTTTTCCCTGTTCCAGGCTTAGCAGATATTAAGAAGATTCGTTTTTCACTTGATTTAATGGTATTTATAATTTCACTTACATCTCCAATATAGTCATTTGATATAGGTGCATTAATTTTACTCTCATCATGAATTCTTATGAAGTCATTGATAGACCAAACTTGCTCTGTAGATTCACTGATTGATAGATACTCTTTTGCTAAATATTGAAAATCTAACTTTGTAAGATCATCAGCAATTTCATTAATTCCAATCAATTCTAGCTGATAAGGCTCAGCTATTTTTTCTAGATCTTCTTTTTGTTTAATTGTTATATTTGAAGAAGTATGACAACAAATAAGTCTCGCAACCTTATCTTCAGAAATATTTTCATCTAAAATTTTTTTCTTAACTGAATGAATATCTTCTTTTAATTTAGATATTATAGATTTATGTGTACCATACATGATATAAACATATTTACCTTTTTCCTCAGCATAAGAATCAGGAATTCCTTTAGTAGTCTTATCCGTTCCTTCTTGTGAACCTAATGAAACAATTTTTAAATTGTATTTTCTTCTCAGGTACGCATCACCTAGTTTTTGAAATCCTCCTCCCTCTAACTCTTTAATACCTTGTTCAATTTTATTTATTAAACTCATCATAATAACCTTTCCAAAAATGTAGTTCGATATTATTATATCATACTAAACCAAACAATGAGTTATAGATCAAGGAAAAAACCAGAGACTGTACTTCACCAATGTTTAATGGAAAGCCTATTATTCAAAACTTGTTTGTCTCTTAGATAAATTATAAAATAGTTTGCCCCTTTTTTGCCCTTCTCGAACAAAAAGAAAAACCGCTATTCCTAAGAATAGCAGTTTAATCATGTTTTTAAGCTACAAAAGTAGTTGCTCTATTATTTAAGAGTAACAATTTGCAAATCCTATTTTCCCCCAGTATTAGTGGGTTAATTCCTCAATTTTCAACTTTGGCAGGAATTTGGTAGGTAAATTGATAATCCAAGATTATCTAAACTGTTTGTAATCTCTTCTGAAATTGTTGAATCACCTGAATAATACCAGTGACTATATGTATTCAACGTAGTTGACTTATCAGCGTGTCCTAATCGATATGAAACATATAAAGTATCCTTATGTAACACATTTATAAGATAAGATGCATGACTATGTCTTAATCCTTTACCTGTAATTTCTGGTACACCAGTAATCTTAGCATGCCTTTTTATTATCCTGGAAATTGTAGACTTACACAAGGGGGCACCAAAACGTGATACTACATAATCTTTATCATCATTCTTGATTTGAACTTCTCGCCATTTTTTAAGTATTGTAATCGTAAAATCATCTAAATCAATTTTACGATTCCCTGCTATTGTCTTTGTTTGTTGTTTAGCATACCATACACCGTTTTTATCTTTTTCAATTGTCGAATGAACATGAATCCATTTACCTTCAAAATCAATATCTTCCCATTTAAGAGCAATACCCTCACTAACTCTTAAACCAGTCATAAAATATAACCAGATTGTCATGTAGTTATGGAGTCCCTCATACTCACTAATATCAAAAGAGTTTATTACTTTCTTAAATTCATCAAAAGTCCAAAATTTTGTATCAGGGTGCTTTCCTCTAGGATTATCTAATCCTTTAAAAGGAACTCTATCAATATAACCCAATCTTTCTGCATAACCCAGACATGCTTTAAATCTAGACCACATATTTTTAGCATAGTTACTAGAATACTTGTCTATAATAGCTAAGCGAAATCTTTCACAGTCAATAGTACTAATATCTGATAATTTTTTACTACCAAATTGCTTAATAAATAACTGATGATGTGGTAAAGCGGTCTGATAAGTTACAAATTGAACTTTTTGTTGATAATATTTTAAATAAATCTCTTCCATAAACTCTCTAAAAGTTAGAAAACTATTATTAATAGTAGAGTTCACAAATTCATGTTTTAAACGAAGTATCTCTTCATATGCTTCCTTAAAAGAATTGAACGGTAGTCCCTGTTGATTTTTCCTTCCTTTCTTTTGAATTCTTTTCCCAGTTATTGGATCAACTCCTAATTCAATTTGAAAATAAATTTTTCCTTTTGAATCTTTGTATACACCTTTATATTTCTTTGTCTTTGATATAACCATTTTTCTCACCTTCTATATCTGAAAAAGAAATACCAATTAAATTTTCTACAATATTTTTAGGAGCAATGCCTAACCTTTTATTATTGAAAGGTGAACATCCTAATTGTACCGCATTCTTATCATTTTTTCTAGCTTCTTCAAACTTTTTTACAGCAATCTTTTTTGCTTGTCTAATAATATTTCTCGATGTGTGCTCTGGAAAACCAATCGCAACTAAATCTTTATAGTTTACAGTTTCCATGATTTTATTACTTCCTTTCTTAGATATTTTACCTCCATGGCATGACTGATGAAGTCATCATAAGAATTTCACTTGCTGCTCTTTTACGGTGGCAGCCTGAACGGTCAGAAGTATCATTGTATATCATTTGTATCATGGCATATAAAGTATCGCTCTATTTTATTGATGGTTTTAAAATCGCTCTTATCATGGCGAGCCATTCAAATCTGCTCCACAAATGAGGAAAGTACCATTTTGGACTATTCAATTGTCAATGTGCTTTCTTAACCTACTACTTTTTGAAGTAATGGTCTTCTTTGTTATCCACTCGACCTACAAGGTAGTCTAAGCTTACCTTATAAAAATCTGCAAGTTTAATAAGGTCATCTATAGAGATTAACCTGGTACCTGACTCCATTTTAGAATACGCTGACCTTGTACAATTCAAGACTGTTTTAGCAATATATTCTTGTGTTAAATCAGTATCCTCACGTAAACCTCTAATCCTTTTCAACATCCAATGTCTCCTGAAACAAGTATAATATAGTTATTTTCTTATTTTGTGAAATGTGACAAATTGGCACATTAAAGTCTTCTATATATACTTTTTAGGAAACTATTTACTCCAGAGTTATCTCGGTTTCATTACTAGATTTCGTATTTTTTACTTTCTTATACTTCTTTATCGTACGATTAAACTTTTCAAATAAGTTTATAATTTCTTTATGCTTCTCCTTCAGTTTTTCAATTCTTCCTTTATATATGTATAAATCCTTCTCTATTGTATCTACCGAACTTTTACCTTGAATATTTTTTTCTAAATTCCCAGAACTATTTGTCGTATTATTCAACAATATTTCCTCTAAATTAGTTAAATCATCAATTTTATTTTGGACTTGTTCAATCATATTCTCTAGATATGATATTTGGGCAATGAAATCATTTGTTATATCTTCAAAATCATTCGGACTATTTTCCGCAGATATAAGAAAATCTAATTGTTCTATTTTTTCTTTAATTCTGCTAAGAGGAATTCTTCTATACATATACTGCGGTTCATACTGAAGATTAAATTGCCTAATCAAAGTTTTACCTTTCATAAAGCGATTTTTTTCTGCTGAATCTTTATAGTATACATAGTAAGAACTAGTTTCTCTGAGAAATACTTTAACTTTTTCTTCTTCCATATTGATTTGAATATTTGGTACAAAAATAAGTCCTTCTTGTCGGATGCCAAGATGTACCTTAATGTACATTCCATCGTCTACTACTTCTTCTATTTGATTAAGATTCAACTCTACCTCAAATTCATGAACTGCATCCCTATTTCTCTTGAAATCTTGATAGGATTTCCATACCACCTCTTCTGTCGGCAACTCTTTTTCTTTAATTAGCTTTTCTTCATTGTAAAGTTCAACTAAATTTTTATTATCTAAGACAACAGTTTCATTTTTGTTATTAAAATAGTCTTGAAAATAACTAACACTATACCGATTCGTTTTTACCAATTCCTGCTCTGAAATCTTAATCTCATCAAATTCAAATTGAACATGTTTTTCTTTCGGAATTATTTTTAATCCAAAATATTCTGCTCTTTGAATCAATTCATTCATATTCTTCATTTTCGGAAGTAAAAATTCTAAGATGTTTATGGTTTCCCTTTGAACAAACTTTTTCTTAAAATAAGTTTCATTATAAGGTTGTTTTCTACTCAATTTACTATCACGTACGACTTGTTTCATATTTGAATCAGTCATAAAAAAAGTGACATGCTTGTGTCTAAAATCAATTTTTAAATGTAAAGCTTTTGCTTTTTTCTTGAAATCTTCAAAATTTTTCGAGTTCTCGATTAGAAAATATACTCGTTGTTTTATTTCATATTTGTAATTTGTTTTGCGATAAACTTCATACTGACGATGCGAATAACGATTTTCTATAATTTTTGCCCCTGCAATTTTTGAAAGACGATCAGAAACCATTCGTAGATTATGTTCTGCCTTATAATCCCATAGAAACTTTTTATCAGAATTCTGATCAATTGAATTTAGGATGATGTGATTGTGGATATGCTCTTTATCGACATGAGTTGCTATAATGAAACGAAATATACCTCCTGTCAACTCTTTAACTGTCTCATAACCAATCCGATTGATTTGTTCAGGAGTGAGATGGTCATCTGGAGAAAAGGACTGAATGATGTGATGAGAATGAATTTTTCGTTGATTTACTTCTTGCCTATCATGACGAAATTCATAAAGAGTATCATTACTTAAAAAATTATCATTGTACATCTTCACTAGTTCTTTATAACTAGGAAAATCTAAATAATTTCTCATACCAAAATCTGAAACTAGTGTTAGATTGTTTGTTTTACTTGGATTCAAAATATATTTGATTAGTTTACTACGATAATTTTTTCCATGAATCGCAAAGTGTTTAGTGATGACCATAAAATTTCCTCAATTTTTCAGATTGAATAAGAAAATCTTTCTCCACTTCTACTATTAACTCTTCTATACCTTTTCTCAACTCATTTAATTCAACTTCCGTTATTAAATTCGAATAATTTATGCTTCTGGCTATTTGATTAATATTATTTCCGATTCGTTTTAATTCAAAAATCAAATCTTGATAACTATTTGTATCAATGGTGATAAAATTCATACCAGGATCTAGTAGAGTTCGTCTAGCATATTCTGAGAATGATAAGCAGTTACTTTTTGAGATATTTTCATTTAATTTGACTAATTCTAGATCAGATAAAAAGACTTTTTTTAAATTCGTTCTATATCTGTGTTCCACTGTACTACCTCATATATTTGTTACGAAAATTTTCACTAAGAGGACTTGTTTTTTCTACCTCTTCAATTAATTCCTGAATACAGGTTAACAATATAGAAACATGTTCTTGAGTAACCTGATGATTTATTTTAGCAATTATTAATATTTCATGAACATCACGGCTAATTTGTTCCAACTTTTGTTTTTTCCAAAGGTTGAACCATTTTTCCATCTGTTTTTGTCCATCAGACAATAGTAAGCTTTTACGGAGAAAATCAGAAAAATTATCCTCTCCTTTCTCTCTCATTAAATCTAGTATTTGTTTTTCTTCCGTTTCTGTTAAGCGAAATTGTTTCCGAATACTACGTATATTTCTTTTCATATGACTTTTCCTCCTTCATTGATACCTTTACTGACAATGTAAGCTTACAGACACTGTCAGTACGTTTTACAAAATAGATTCATTATTTTTGTAAGGCTTTGCGAGCTCAGATATTGTGTCCACAATATCCCAAAAATCATATCGCTTGCCATTTCAAACCATACTGTTCAAAAGACAAACGATATGAAAATATGGTGGCTAGCCCCCAAACCCCCAACATAAATCTAAATTAAATAAAGTATAACAAATACTATTTGAAAAAATTATCACAGAATAAAAGAGCCCTAACGGACTCTTACAAGCTTAAATCTATTAGAAACAAAAGATAGTTGTACTTTTTTTAGAAAAATAAAAATTTTAAATAGAAAATTTAACTCTTCATATAATTTTTTAATTTAAACTCTTTTATTTTTAGATTCTTATCTTCATTAAGCAAAAAAGCTTCAATATCTAATATTGAAATCTCCTTATCATTCTCAATAGAAATCAAAATATCATAAGAATCATTAGATAACTGTTCTTTCAACTCAACATTAGATTTTTTGAAATCTAGTGCACCAAGGTTAGCATAAATTTTACCAGCAAGAGAAATATCATTTGTTTCTAACACAATCTTCGCTTGATAAATTACATGATTTCTTACATTACTATGTGTCACTAATTGCACCAGAACAACTATAAAACTACAAAAAGAACCAAATATCCAAAAATCAGCACCAATTGCCATACCAATACCAGCTGTAGCCCATATACCAGCAGCAGTAGTTATTCCACTAATTTTCTTATCTCGAGTAAAAATTATTCCTCCACCTATAAAACTAATACCACTAACAATTTGAGCTGCAACCCGAGAAGTATCATAAGATGGTGTATCTAAAAATGCTTCTTTTGAAAGAATCATCATTAAAGCCGAAGTTAAAGCGACAATTATATGAGTTTTTACTCCAGCTTGCTTATTACGTGCCTTACGTTCATAACCAATTGCCCATCCACATGCACAAGCAATTAATATTGAAATAACATGCCTTAACTCGACAATACTATTAAATGAATGATTAAAAATTGTAGACATTAATCCCTCCTACTCTAAAATGACATCGGTGTCATAAGTTGTATTCTACTACTTTTTTAATATTTTATCAAATAAAAAATCGGTATTTTTTACCGATTAAAAGCTTTGTCTTCTAATAATTTTTGAAGATATTTCAACGGATTCTATATTTTCACCGTTAATGATTGCTAAAACACCTTCTATCATTTTTTGGGCTAACATAGCATAATTAGGAGAAATAGTAGACAGTGCTGGAGTATAATATTGCGAAATAGGAATATTATCGAATCCAATTATTGAAATATCATCAGGAATGGTAATCCCCTTCTCATAGCATGCACGAATCAGCCCTTGAACCTTCTCATCCCCAGAAACAAATATCATATCCGGATGATTTTGATTAGATAAATTATTTATAGCATATGAATAAACTGAATCAATTGTAGTTAAACCATAAATAACTTGCAAATCCATTAAATAATTTTTATCAGTCAAAAAAGTACGAATACCTTTTTCACGATCCTTATTAACAAGAGATTCCCCTCCCATAAGTAACAACATACTTTTAATATTCTCTTTTGTTACTAATTCCATCATATCATAAGTGGCTTGAAAATTGTTATTAGATACATAAACAACATCAGGTGTTCGAGATTCTCCAAAAACTATAAAAGGCATATTATTTTTCTGTAAATAATTAATCCGAATATCGTCTTTACTTTCATAAAATACTATTACTCCATCTATTAAGCTTCCTGTACTTGAAATTATTGAATTCCTAATCGTATCTTCTTCACCAAAGTATTCAACAATAGCGTTTACACCAAACTCTTTACAAGTTTGTAGAACTCTATCTAGTAAAGTTTGAAACCAAATCAAGGGAAAAGAATCAATCTTTTTAACGGAAATCAAAATGTTTGTAGTTTCTTTCTTAGTCAAATTTTTTGCATATGCATTTGGAACATACGACAACTCATCAATGACTTTTTGAATAGCTCGATAAGTTTCTTCTTTTACCTTTTCACCACCGTTAATAACACGTGAAACAGTTTTTGGAGAAAAACCTGATAAATGCGCAATATCATAAATAGTTACCTTTTTATCGTTTAAATTTTTCACTTTAGTCCTCCATTTATGATTTATCTAATTTTATTATACAATATTTACTTTTTTTAACAAGAGAATTTAGTAAAATATTTTAATGTATCTTAACAAAAACTTTAATTTCAAAATTTTCTATTTTATACTCTATTCTTCCGATTCAAAAAAATAACATTGACAATTAAAATTTTTATTCTTTACAATTTTTTCTACTTCACAACTGATAAACTTGTATGAAAATAACTTACCACGAAAATATAAAAAATCATTTTCGGTAAAATCCATTGAAACTATAAAAGTATCTAATAACATTTGGACATAGCAGTCTAAGATCGGAATAATCTTTTCCTTAACAATAACTTTTGCTAATATATCATCAGCTGGTAAAGAAGACGAAAATACAATTTCACAAATATCATAAAAAGAATGAAATCTATATACTTGCACTAAAGAATTATATTCAAAATACGTTATTCTTCCACAGTCAAAATTAATATTATATACCTTCATTTATGTTTATCCTTATACTTTGCAAATAATTTCGAGTCAATTATCACCTAAAAAACAAAGGGACAAGAATAACTGCCCCTTTGTTTATTCTATATCAACTAACTTCTTCCACATAAATAACACCAACAATATTTGCTATTTCTTCCATTAGTTTAAGATGTTCAAACTTACCTGAAAGTTCTAGAGTCATAAATGATGCTATTCTTTTGTCTGGAACATCAAAATATTCAATTCTTTCAGAATTAACATCTCCAAAAGCAGTTCTTGAATCATTCAATCGAATTCCATTTTCTGCACAATAAACTAATACTCGATTATATGCCTCAGTAGATTTAACTACAATATATAATTCAATAACTTTTGAACGACTTTGAAGATATTTTTTTAAAGGCTGAAACATAGAAATCACACTCCACACAGAAATAGCTACTAACAGAGCACCTTCATAAAAACCTACTCCAATAGCTAAACCTATTCCTGCAGAAGCCCAGATTCCTGCTGCAGTTGTCAGACCCGTGACCTTCTTTTTATCTGTGATAAGAATTGTTCCAGCTCCAAGAAAACCAACACCAGAAATAACTTGAGCACCTAAACGTGTCGGATCTCCTGTTCCAAACTTATAAGATACAAATTCATTAGTCATCATAATCAAACAAGCAGCCATACAAACGATACTATGTGTACGAATACCTGCTGGTTGAGATTTACTTCCTCTTTCTAAGCCAATAATACTTCCAATGACCAAAGACAACACGACTCTAATAATAATTTCAATGTATGATAGTCCCATGCTGGATGATTGCATTACTATTTCCTTTTCTTACCACGCGGTCTCTGTGTGAAGTACAATACAGTTCCTGAAATAATCATTAGAACAATTGTATAAACAAATACAAGAGCTTGTGCATTAGATGTTGCTGTTTCATCACCTGCAGAACGAATCGTAATACCTAATGGTTGAGCCAATGGATGATAAAGGAATACAGATAAATCGAAATCGGTCAATAAAGAGTTAAAGTTGAGTGCGATAACAGAAAGAACTACCGGCAAGATGAAAGGAATAATAACCTTCATCATTGTGTAAAATGGTGAAGCCCCCATACTTCTAGCAGCATCCTCCATCTCATCATCAACACTAAATAAGATTGCACGTACCATTCTATAAGAGAATGGAATTTTTACAACAATATAAGCGATTAGCAAAATTACTAAACTACCAACTAGAATCTGGTTAAAGACTAAAAGTTGAGGTTGGTTGAAAGTGAACAATAAACTAACTGCTAGAAGTGTACTTGGTAATAGCCAAGGAAGAAGAGCTCCGTATTCGAACAAGAAATCAAATCGAGTTTTATGTTTACGAACTACTCGTGCAAACACAACAGCAAGAACTGTTGCAGTAGTTGCTGCAATGATAGAATATATAAAGCTGACTAGGAATGGAGAAAACGCAGCACTATTACTAAAGAACAATCTGTAATTATCAAGAGTAAAGTTTGACAATGATAAGTTTCCTGACTGTATTGCAACTGGGTCAGTAAATGAATACAATACAATGAAAATCAATGGTAACATGAAAACAGTGAACAAAGCATAAGCAACAATATGTGCAATGATATTCCATGGTTTAGATGTGATTTTTTGTTTTTTCAAAGGTGCTTTCGTTTTAGAAATAGAAATATAATTTCCGCCTTTTTCGATCTTGTTCATAATAGTAAGCAAAATCGTAGTGGCAACACCCAAAATAATTGCTAGAAAGGCGGCTAAGTCACGAGAATTTCCCATTCCAGCAAATGTTATGATCATTGGGTTAATAGTTTGGAATTCTTTCCCACCAACAATCATAGGTGCTGCTACTGCTGATAACCCACTTAGAAAAACCATAATTGTCAGAGCGAATAAAGTAGGAATAAGAGTTGGCAATACTACTTTTCTAAACACTGTAAATGGTTTTGCACCCATATTACGTGCAGCTTCAATAGTATGATAGTCTACACTACGAATTGTATTAGTTAGGAATAAGGTGTGATTAGCAGTACCAGAAAATGTCATAATAAATAGAACTGCACCATAACCAATAAACCAGTTAGGATCTAAAGATGGAATAATACCTTGTAAAAATTTGGTAATCATTCCATATGGTCCATAAACGAATTTATAACCAGTAGCCAAAACTACTCCACCGTAGATTAGTGACGTCATGTATCCTAGTTTTAATATTTTAGCTCCTTTAATATCAAAATATTCTGTAAACAATACACAAAGTACACCAACAACATTAACAGTTATAATTAGTGAGAATGCTAACTTAAAACTGTTCATAATACTCTGAATCGCACGTTGAGATTTAAGAGCTCGTTGTACGACATCAAGTGAAAACTCCCCACCTTTCACAAATACATTAACTACTAAATCAAAATTTGGATAAATGATGAAAGTTACCAAGAACCAGATTAAGCCTAAACGAATGAGCCAATCTTTCCAATTTAATTTATGACGCATACTGCACCTCCTTAAAATTGCAGAACGTCTGATGGTGTGATAAATAATTCCACACTTTCTCCGACAGATCTAATAGCTGACTGACTATCGATACTTGTTACATTAAGAATTTGATTTTCAGATACCTGAACAGTATAGTGAATTGTAACTCCTGAAAATTCCACATCAATAATTGAACCTTTTAAGACAAAATCCTGATCCGTTTCACGTTTGAAGCGAACTTTTTCTAAACGAATGTAACCTTTTTTATCTTCCAAAAGAACATGAGCATTATTTAGAAGAATTCCGTGAACAGTTTCATCTGTAAGTACGTTAATGTCTCCAATGAAATCACATACAAATTCTGTTTGAGAATTATGATAAATTTCTACTGGTGTTCCCACTTGTTCAATAAAACCATTATTAAAAACAGCAATCCTATCAGATAGCGTTAACGCTTCCTCTTGGTCATGTGTAACATATAGAGTCGTAATTCCCAATTCTTTTTGAAGACGTTTCAACTCTTTTCTCAAATCCACACGTAATTTTGCATCTAGGTTTGACAAGGGTTCATCCAAACATAGGATTTTAGGTTCCAGAACAAGAGCACGAGCTAAAGCTACACGCTGCTGTTGTCCTCCAGATAATTCTGAAACGTTACGTTGCAATTGTTGATCTGAAATCTTAATTTTAGCAGCCACTGCAGAAACCTTGGCTTTAATAACATCTGGAGCAACTTTTTTAACCTTTAGACCGAATGCAATATTATCAAAAACTGTCATTGTTGGAAATAGTGCGTAAGATTGGAATACGATCCCGATTCCACGTTTTTCTGGCTCCATATGAGTAACATCTTTCCCATTAACCTCAATGCTTCCAGATGAAGGGTCTAAAAAACCTACCAAAGCTCTCAAAGTTGTTGATTTACCGCATCCAGATGGTCCAAGGAAGGTAAAGAATTCTCCTTCCTTAATATCTAAATTTAGATTATCAATCGCGATAAAATCACCGTATTTAATTTGAATGTTATCAAATTTAATCATATTACTAACTTCCTTTACTTATAAATGAAAAGTCTCTCTTAATTTCTCATGTAGGTTTAGAAACTTTAGAGAGACCTGGAATTTTAAAATTTACACTTATGTCCTATTTTACATATTCTAGTTCAGCTTTTTCAACCCATTCATCCAAATGTTTTCCAACAGCTTCCCAATCAATATTTTGCGGTTTCACTTGATCAACAAATTTCTTAGTAGCTTCTGGTAACTCTTTCACTGCCTCAGTATTTGCAGGAATAGAACCAAAGTTTTTGCTGTACTCTACTTGAATTTCTGTTTGACCAAACCAATCAATAAATTCTTTAGCTAAAGCTTGTTTCTTACTAGTATTCAAAATCATTGTTTGTTCAGTTACAAACGGAACACCAATTTCAGGAGACATTACTTTAAATACAACATTTTGTTCTTTTTGTCCAACTAATGCACCAGAACCCCACATCATACCGTACTGGATTGGGTCATCCTTATCTAACATTTTAACAATTGAACTTTCACCCTTTTGAAGAGTGTACGCATTTTCCAAATATTCTTTAGCTGCTTGCCAACCTTTTTCAGAAACGCCTAATTCTCCTTTATCATCGAGATAGCGAACAAGGATACTTGCCAAGATCGCACGCCCTGTTCCCCCTGAAAGTCCAGAAATTGAATATTTACCTTTATATTTGCTGCCTAACTCAGTCCAATCTTTAGGCATTTCAGTAACATCAGGAGCGCCAATCAAGACCAATGGCTGAACAATTACAGGATTGTAGTAGTTATCTTTATCTGATAGAGATTGGTCAATTTTATCTAACCATTTAGGTTTGTACTGTACCAATAATTTTTGATCTCTAATTTTATTTGAATCAACAGCTCCAATACCAAATACCATATCAGCTACTGCATTATTTTTTTCAGCAATAACACGATCGGCCAACTGAGCACCTGGAATGTCAACCATTTTAATATTGAATCCAGCTTCTTTAGCCTTAGCAGTTAACCAATCCCCACGTCCGTTTGAAACAGAGTTAGAATAAATTACTAATTCTTGGCTCTTGTCAGCTTTTTCTTCTGATTGAGGTGTATCGCTCGAAGAATTTGATGAATTAGTTGAACCACTTGAACATGCTGCCAATGTTGTAACCGCAACCCCTGCAGCTAAAAACGATAATAATTTAGATTTTTTCATATGAAATCTCCTTTTTATTTTTAATTATAATTTTATTTTAAAATTTTTCGCAATATGGAACAAAACGTCTCATATCTTCAAATACTGTGTAATCGATACGATTTACTGTAATGACAGGAATCTTTTCAAGCAGAACTTCGGTTAATTCCTTTTTCACTTTAGTAAACTCTTCATTTTCTTCTTCAGTTAATGGAACTCGAAGATATCCAATTGAGATATGGAATTGATAGCGATCATGATTAGGGAATCGAACACCTGCTTTTTCAGAAACATATGTTCTAATTTCTTCTAATCGTTTAGCTGATTTCTCATCGGCTGGTTCTACTAAAATGTTTTGATTTCCCATTTCAGTCACACGCATATGAATATCTTCGTTTAGCAATGGGAAAATTTCTAGTTGTTTTGCAAAGTAATCATGAATTTCTTGTAATGGCGTATCCAATGGTAGATGGCTACTCCAAAATTCTGGCTCACGATTTTCATGGCAAAGCAATTCAATTACAGTCATATGAATAGAATCTCTTGGAGTTAATGTGAATTTATCTATAAATGGTAACTCTCTATAGCGTGATTGAATGATATCAACAACTTCCATCAAATCTGAATTAGTATAAAGATTTGCTACAACTGTATTCCCCGGGAAATGATTAAATTCCCCGTTCTCTTTGAACTTAATTTTTGTTAAGTTTTTCATAAAAAGACCTTCTTTTTTATTTTTTGACATCGGTGTCATTCATATTTATATTATACAATGTAATCGTTTACTTTGTCAAGCGCTTTCATTATTTTTTTTTTATTTTTTTATTATATACATATTACAAGACTACTCGAACTTTATTATTTATTGTATCCATTAGGATTTTTTGATTGCCAATTCCATGTATCTCTACACATGTCTTCGACCGTTTTTGTAGTCTTCCAATTTAATTCCTCATACGCCTTATCCGCATTTGCATAACAAGTCGCAACGTCTCCTGATCGTCTTGGAACAATTTTATAAGGAATTGGAACTTTATTGACACTTTCAAATGTATTTACAAGTTGTAATACACTTGTGCCTTCTCCTGAACCAAGGTTATAAATATAAACATCTGTTTTTTCAGATACTTTCTCTAAAGCTTTTATATGCCCTATCGCTAAATCCACTACATGGATATAATCGCGAACACCAGTACCATCTACCGTATCATAATCATCTCCAAAAACACTTAGCTCTGGTCGCTTACCTACCGCTACTTGTGCAATAAAAGGCATTAAGTTGTTAGGAATTCCTGATGGATCTTCTCCAATCAACCCCGAATCATGAGCACCAATCGGATTGAAATAACGAAGCAACGCAATACTCCACTCTGAATCTGCTACATGAACATCTTTTAAAATTTGTTCAAGCATCACTTTTGTGTACCCATACGGATTCGTTGCACTTGTCGGCATCGTCTCAATAAGGGGAGACTGATTGTGAACGCCGTATACAGTCGCACTCGATGAAAACACAATCTTTTTTACATTAAACTCTGACATCACTTCAACAAGAGCTAATGTGCTCATAATATTATTTTCGTAGTACATTACAGGCTTTTGCACGGATTCGCCGACAGCTTTGTATCCTGCAAAATGAATTGCAGCCTCAATAGATTCTTGTTCAAAAACTTTTCTCAATCCTTGTTTATCACAAACATCTAATTCGTAAAACGCAGGACGTTGCCCTGTAATTGCTTCAATACGATCTAATACTAAAATGCTTGAGTTTGAAAGGTTGTCGACAATAACGACTTCCTTACCTAAATTTAGTAATTCTACTGCGGTATGGCTACCAATATAACCAGCTCCGCCTGTTACCAATATTGCCATTTTTACTTCCTCCTAATTAATTCCAACCGATTTAACAAATCTCATAAATGCTTCATGTCCGGTTTGAGTATTCTTATAAACACCTGCATCTTCGAGAACTCTCGCAAATACTTGCCCTACTTCATGTTGAACTACGCTATGAACCTCCTCCTCTTTAAGTCCAGGATATTTTTCTTTCAATTGAACGGCCCATTCTAAATGATAATCAGCAATTGCGTTATCTTTTCCTAAAAGATATTTCTCAACTTCTTCTAACTCTGTTTTCAAACGAGGTGGTAAAATCGCAAGTCCCATCACTTCGATTAACCCAATATTTTCCTTTTTAATATGTTGTACATCTTGATGAGGGTGGTAAACACCATCTGGGTATTGTTTAGTAGTATGGTTATCTCTCAGAACAATATCCAGTTCATATCTTCCATCCACTTTACGAGCAATAGGAGTCACCGTATGGTGTGGAATATCTTCAGTCTTAGCAATGATGTCTACTTCTAAATCTGAATATTCTCTCCAGATATTTAGTATTTTAGTAGCTAATTCTACCAAACGATTTTTATTTTCACCTTGTAGCCTAATCACTGACATCGGCCATTTTACAATACCTGCTTTAACATCCTCAAAGTCTTTAAAAAGAAATTCTCTCTCAAATTTTGCTTTTTCCATTGGGAAAATATGTTTTCCTCCCTGGTAGTGATTATGACTAAGAATAGAACCTCCTGAGATAGGAAGATCAGAATTTGAACCAGCAAAATACCCTGGTAAAATATCAACAATCTCCAATAATTGTTCAAATGTTTTGGACGTAATAGCCATTGGTACATGTTGACTATTCAAGAATATCGCATGCTCATTAAAATATGAGTATGGGGAATACTGGAAACCCCATACTTCGTCTCCCAGTTCCAACCGAATAATTCTATGATTTGCACGTGCTGGATAATTTATTCTCCCCTGATAACCTTCATTTTCCATACAAAGTAAACATTTTGGATAATTAGATGACTTTACCAATTTCTCTGCCGCGATTGTTTTCGGATCTTTTTCCGGTTTTGATAAATTGATTGTAATTTCAAGTGAACCATAATTAGTTTCAGTATGAAAAGCTATATTTTTAGCGATAGCTGACAATTTAATATAGTCGCTATCTTTACTTAACTGATAGAACTCTTCAACTGCTTCCTGTGGCGAAACATCATATGAACTCCAAAAAATATCATTAAGGCGACTTGGTAATGGAACGATAAAATTCATCAGCTCTGCACCTAAACATTCCTTTGCCTCAGCTAAATCAGCAATTTTACCATTCTTTAAAGCTATTTCTACTAAATTGTCTTTTAATTTTTTAAGATCACTCTCATTTGAAATCTTATCAGTTCCTTCTTCACCGATTAAAGCCAATATTCTATTTTTTATATATATTTGGTCCATCGATTTATAAATTCCATATTCAATAATTTTATTAGCAAAATTATCTACTATTGTCTGCATATATACTCCTCTTTAACTATAATACTCCAATTTCCTGATAATCTAACCATTTATAAATAGATTGTGTTGTATGGGATATCTTATCAAGAATATTAATAACTTCTAAAAATACAATAGCTTCATCAACATTTGAGAATTCAATAAGAAAGTTCTCTACTACTTTGTCTCCTAGTTTTTGACATAGACCAGATATCAACTTACATTTTTTATTATAGTCATATACGTCAGGTTCATAGTTTCTATTCTTATACCATGTTAGAGTTTTCTTTAAGTGATCCCCTATAATAAAATGTATTTTTAGCATTTCATAAAATAATGGTCCCCATTCATGCATTGTATGAATATTTTTTAAATTCTTAACTATTTCAATGATTCGATCACCAATACGTTCAATATCTGTGGATAATTTTACTATAGTTATAATTCTTCTCAAATCAACAGAAACAGGATGTTGTAAACAGATGAGTTCAATACCTTTCATATCTATTGTAACAACTGCTTCATTAATAACTAAATCATTATCTATAATACTTTGTTTTTGAACTTCGGTTAAGTCATCAAATATAATTTCATATTTTTTTATTATAGAAATCCATATATCTTCTAGATTATTAGACAACTCAATAATTTCATTGTCAAAATGCTTTCTCAACATTATCTAACCTCAATAATCAATTGCACTATAAAGAACTCGTATAGATAACTGTCTTTATAGTTCATCATATGATGAAATTATTTTAAACATCAATTATCAAAATACTTGCATCATCTTTTTTACCATAAATAGGATCAATATTTGTAGATTCTTTTCTCATTTCAATTAACTCTCCAAAATTGTAGCCTGAATTTTGAGTATAAAAATCGTAAAAACCATCAGTCATTAAAACAATATGATTACTAGTTACTTCCAAACTACCATTGATAACATGATTTATACTACTTTTGTCTAGTGAACCTATCCAATATCCATCTGGTTTATTAGCTAGCTTCCTAATATTTTGTAATATAGTCTTTTTATCAGCTTCATCATTAGATTTGATTGCAAATTTTCCTTGCTCAAAAAGACAATCTACTCTATGATCTGTAATCACTTGATTGTTGACTATCATAACACAATCGCCAATCATTATGTATTCTAATTTTAAACCAGATAATTTCGCAAAAATAAAGGCAAAAGTTGGTAACTGGTAATAATCATCAAACTCACACTTATCTATCTCTATTATTTTTCTAACGTCATCTAAAGCAAGCTCGAAAATTTTCTTCAATGATAAAGAATCGTTACAATACTGCTTGAGACACTCAGAAATAAGATGAGATACTTCCGAAACTGAATAACCTATAGAGTCTTTTGAATTAAATAAATCTGTTGCTCCATCTATAATCCAGAAATATTGATTTTTGTAATCTACGCTATCTTCGTTCTCTTTAGCACTACCTTGTATTGAGCAAATTCTATCTATCTTCATAACGACGTTTTAAACTCCATTGTCCAAATAGAAGGCAAATTCCAATAATAGTTAAAAGCAACTCAACCATTTTATTTAATCCAGTTTTTGGTAATGCATGTTGATTATTTTTTGTCTTAACTACTTCACTAACATTAGTTACGTCATATTGTTTTTGTGAAATTTCTCCTGTTACTACATTACCTGAATCATGATTTGATTTTTCAATTTTATCATCTACACTATTTACTAAGTAATTATTAGCTAAATTATTTTTGTTTTCAGCTACAGGTTTTATTTCCTCTACATGCTTATCTGAGTGGTTGTCTGAGTGATTACCTGAATTTTGCGAAAAGATTTTATAACTTTCATTCTCAGTTATAATATTAAAATCACCGACACTATTATTTGTGTCTGAGCTGGTCCCATTAAAATCAGTTTTAAGTAAAGAAACATGATTTCCTGTTAAATTGGAAAGTTGATTATTTAGGACAGTGATAGTTCCAGCGGATTCTTCAATTACGATTCCGTCTTTACCTCCCGAGATGATATTATCAGATACTACCAAATTGTTGCTGACTCTTAATAATTCAATATTTGGCTGTTCTGTATTTTGCGAATTATTATGAATGATATTCTTTGTTACAGTAATATCAGTTACTTTTCCAAGATAATCTGCACTATCTTTTGCAACACGTATTGCTTTTGTTTTAGCATCAGCAATATTAAATACATTTTCAGTAATAGTCACATGTTTATTCAGATCTAATACGTCTTTAACATTTTTATAACTATAAGCATTAACTAAAGCAGCACCATTTTCACGATAGTGTTCACTTTCCTCTTTAGTTTTCTTATCAAACCTATTTCCTTTTATTAAAATATCAGTAAATCCTGTAAAGCGAACGCCCGCATACATCATATTATCAAAATGATTATTTAGAATTTTAATATTTGAAGGATTTTCAGTTGTTGCAGTTTGATAATGTGTCCCAATTGCAGTTACTAATTCACCTGATTTTTCACTTTTACCAAAATATGAATTTTGAATAGTAACATTTTCAGATTTTTTCCCATCATCATTCAAAGCATAAGGAAAACCTTTTCTAGTTAATGGTTCAATCTGAATACTCTCCTTACTTATAATTTGCCCATCTTTCATAGTTTTAGGTAAAGCTTGACCAAGAAAACGAGAATTATCGACTAATACATTTTTCGAACCTGCAATTTGAATAGCATGCCCTTGATAACTATCCTTGAATGTTACATTTTTTATAGTTACGTTATTTGAATTCCCAATAGCAAATGCACCTGAAGAATTTATAAGTGGTAGATTTTTTGCTTTAGTTCCTTCTTCATTCAAAGCACCGTTCATATCAATAGTACCACCAGAATAACTAATATCTTCTGTTGGGGCCCATTCTACTTGCGCACCATCATCCGTAAATAAACCTGTCATGAATACAATAGAAGGATGATTTTTGATATTGATACCATTTAATATGGTAGCTTTTTCATGTACTTCTAGGTGTGTATGACTTCTCAAAAAGACAATCTCTTTAACTAAATAAGTCCCCTCAGGAAAATATACTTTCCCTCCACCTAATCCTTTAGCAGCTGCATCTATTGTATCCTGAATTGCTTGTCGGTCATCATTAACCCCATCGCCTACTGCACCATAATCTTTTACATTTAAAGCAATTTTTTCAAAATCTTTTTTTATAGTGCTATCATTTACAATATCTTCTTTATTGTTCTTACTTTCATTATTAGATTTTTCTATAGATTCAACTGTTTTATTATCTTGTGAATCAGAATGAATAGTATCTTTAGAGTTATCACGATTAACACTTGACAAACTATCTAAATTATTAGTAGATGAATTAGTATCGATACTTCCAATAGAATCATTATTAGAAATATTTTGAGAGTAACCTAAATCATTAGTAGTTACATTAGAAATCTCTTTTGTATCAATCTGTGGTGTAGTAGTGCCAACTTCATCAGCTAAAATACTTTGGCTTCCCAAAATTGAAATAGCCAATAAAACTGAGCATGTTCCAACTTTCAATTTACGAATGCTAAATACTTCATTATGAAAAATGTGTTTCATAAAGACCTCCAATATTTTTATTTATTTACAATTTATTATTACTTTTCTTAAAATTGATAAAATGACACCGCTGTCATTATCTTTATAATATATTTTAAAATTTGAATTGTCAAGAAATAACACAACAAAAGACAATATTTTTGAAAACGCAATCATCTAATGAATTATATATCCAAACTATACACCATTAATATTCCAAACATTTCTAGTTTGAGATAATAGTTTCATTGTTTCAAAGATAAAATCTTCTAAATTATCACTAAATTCTATTTAATAAAAGTCGTAATCTTTTAATTATAATTTAAAATCATGATCACCCATCAAACAGGTGGTCTGTACCAGAGCTATAAGTTCAGATTACCAGCTAGCGTCTTAAGACGCTGGCTTTCACTATGTGACTATTAGTCCGTCTCACACCTAGCGGAGCGAGACGGACTAATAGTCACATAAAAAGAACGATTGGTAAAAAGTCTTTAAAATCAAAAAACGCATATTATCAGGTATCTAAAACCTTAATAATATGCATTCTTGTGGAAAGATTTACTTCATTTTTTCTTTAAATTGAGTTTTACCCAGCCTCCAGTATTGTTATAGAATTACTTGGAGTCCTAATTTTTCCTTTATAATCATGTCAAACGAAATAGTTAATTCATCACCTCCTATTATTCTTTGGATGTTGTCAATATTAGTATGATATAGTTTTTAATTATAGTATTAAAACAGTCGTGATATTTTTTAATTTATTTATTCAACTACTATATTTCTTGTTTCACAATTAAAATTATTTTATTAATCTTTAATTTTATCTATTGATTTTTGTTTTCAATTGTTCAATAATTTTCATAAACTAAAGCAATGTCTCTGATATTCATACTGCCTAATCCCACTACTATCTTTATTCATCTTGATAGAAAAAACAAAGTAATGGTCCCGACAGTCTAAAGATTTACTTTTGTTTAGTTTAAAATAATGTTTTTGAGACATAGCCATTGTACGTAAAATATCATCGGTAATAAATGTTAATGGTATGTCTAAAGCAGAATACTTATAAAAATCTGACTCAAACCTTAAATAAGAATCAGAAAAATAGTCCAGCTGCAATTTATCGTCATATAATTCTTTACGATTCATGTAACCCCTCACCTTCTATCTGGATATCAAGTATATCTAACCATTCTAATCGAAGAAATCCAATGTCTGATTTTATAGATATAAACTCTTTCCCAATTTCTTTAACAATACCCGATACTACTTTTCTTCTATTTGAGTGCTTCAAAATAAACGTTGCAGGGAATGTATTCGTATAAAGTTGACGAACAAGTAAAACTTTCTCTTCCATTGATAAAGTAATTGAGACATCTTCTTTATTTTTTTCTTCCCAAAGAGAACTTGAATGTTCTGACAAAAAGAATCCCATCCACTTAGCCATCCCACGATCTTGATACTCTCTTGCAGATAAAAACGGCAAATAAGACCGATTCATCATTTTAACCCATCTAATCCTCCAGCTGAATGACCACCAATGAGTTTACTTCTTGCAATTGTTCTAGAAGCCTGATCCAGGGCATTTCCTTTCAATAGTGAAGTAAAACCAAATTCTGTTCGAATAGCATCAATTGCGGACTGGAGCCTTTCTTCTTTTTCTATTTTCTCAATATTATCAAACAATGAAATAAACCCAAAGGATTCATCTACTAAACCAGAATAATTAACCGCAACATTCCTAATAGCTCCTGAAGTATATTTAGTATGAAATAACTTTAAAACGTAGTTTGTAAGTAGTGCTGTTTGATTGGTCGGCTCAATCTTCATTTGAGTATGAATAGATCGTTTCTGTTCCACTTTAGAGTAGCCTAAGTGTATAGAAACGACTGTTGCTTTTTTACCTGCTCTTCTCAATCTAACCGCAACTTGTTCTGCCATTTCACGAAGTATAATTTCAATATCTCTTTGCTTTACATAATCTCTAGGTAAAACTTGCGAGTTCCCTATCCCTTTTGACTTCGGCTTATAAGGTTTATGAACATTACTTTCATCAATCCCATTAGCATGAAACCATAACTCTAATCCCATGATGCCAAGCTCTTTTTTAATCAAGTCAGGATTAGCCTGTGCCAATTCTTTAATCGAAAAGATACTTAGATTATGCAATCTCTTCTCCATTCGATTTCCAATTCCCCAGAAATCTGTCATTTTAGGAATAGTCCATACTTTCTTTTCGACATCCTCATAGGACCAATTGGCTCTCATTGTCGGAGTTTTTTTAGCTTCATTATCTAGTGCTAACTTAGCTAATAAGGGATTGGAATTAGACATGCCTACAGTTGAATAGATTCCAGTTTTTCTCCAAATCTTTTTTTGAATAGCAGCCGAAATAATATCTAATTTATCTTTCCTACTAATACTTTTATCAGGTACAAAATAATTTAATGAACTTGTTAAATCAATAAATCCTTCATCAATTGAATAGGGATAAATATCGTCTAGTGCTGCAAAATCTTGAAAGATTTTTTGAATATCCATATTGACAGCAATATAAGTATCCATTCTCGGAGGAACAATCACTGTTGATTTTGCCCATTCTTCTATATAATGGACATAGTCTATTGTTGTCGGTAAACCTTGCTTTCTAGCATTATAGTAAGAGAATTTGCGAGTCTTTACATCAAATGGTAAATCATAGGAACGTCCAACATTTGATTTCCCAAAGACCTTTTTAAACATAGGAGAGGATGCAAGAATTAAACCAGCAGAATTATCTGCACGACTCATAACACAAAGCGAAGTCTTAAGTGGGTGTAATCCTCTATCTACACATTCTACACTTGCGTAAAAAGATTTCATATCAATAAAGGCAATGTCACTTTGAGGTTCGAGACTATAATCAAACCAACTCATACTTAGTCCTCTAAAGGCATAAAGTTCCCAACTATTTTCCCTATAATGCGAGGATTCTCATCATAAGGCGCAAACTTATCTGAATAGTTCCGATTGAGTGAAACTAAACGAAGCCCATTTTCTTCACGATACACTTTCTTAATATAGGTTTGACCATCCCAATCTATGGCATAGATAGCCCCGTCATAATCAAATCCAGTTTGCTTAATAAGGGCTACAGAACCATTTTCATATGTCGGTTCCATTGAATTTCCAAACACCCATGATGCAAAGTCATAATCAAATTGATGATTAAAATAAACTGTATCGTAATTACCATCATCAAAATAAGCTGTTCCTGTACCAGCTGATAATTTTTCGTAAACTTTATAAGCAAAACGCTCAGGAATGTCTACAACCTTCGCATTCTGTTTGTTCAACAGTTCTGTAGCATAATGAAGTGTTGCTTTTTGATTCTTTTTAGTTAGCTTGAGATAGGTTTCAACTATTTCATACTCTGATTCAAAATATCGAGGGTCTACATTTAAAATCTGGCTCAACCTACTTAGATTGTTTTGATTAGGTTTTGTTTTACCCGCTTCCCAATTAAAGTATGAGGCTCTACTAATTCCCAAACTAGAGGCAAGTTGAGATTGAGACAATCCTTGGCTTTCTCTTTTTTCTTTTAATTTAGTAGGTGAAAACATCTTTTCTCCTTTGTAAGTTTATTAGCTAACAAAAGAATACCATAGCTAATTGAAAAAATCAAGAGTTTAATAAGCACCTAGATTTAAATTAATCATAAACTATGCTGAATTCGTACTTATATTGTTAAGAAATCATCACTGAAGAAAGAATATAACTTTTAAAAAAAGATGAAGAGCAAGCAAATAGAGAATATAAAAAAGGATCGTTATTTTTTAATTGACGATCCAATAGACTTTATTTTAAAATTCTAACTCTAACAACCATTTCGATTAGTTAAATCTTTCAATCTTTCTTCTCCAGATTTAAGCATCTCTTTCTCCACTTGATTCCATTCTCCAAATAGTAAATCATGAAGAACGGTTGCTGCTGAAGTTGTATTTTCTCTCGAATCATATACACAACTTCTATCTCGTTGGTAAATTTTAATTCTTTCAAAGATAGCTAGTTCTTCCAATTGCAGTGTATTATCAACTAAATGATTTACAATGAAATCATGATGTTCTTTTGGAGTTGCGCGTGCTTGATTTGGATTGATAGCGTACAGTTCTTCGTATCGGATAAGAGTGCTCAGATAGGACAGCTTAGGCTTTGTCGCAATCAAGGCTAATTGTACTTCATATCCCTCACTCTTCAAGAGTTTTGCTGTTTTCTTTGGAACATCAATTGTCCGTAAAGTTCCCTCAATCAAAAGATTGTATCCCAAATGACTCAATTCTCTTACTAAAGACTCTACCATTTTTCCTGCAAAATCTTTGGTGTATTCTACACTGTCTTTGCCATATTCTTGCTGCAGTTCTAAATAGTGTGGATGCTGAGAACGAAAACTATCACCATCTATGATAACAATATTTCCTTGAAATTCTTTCTGTTTAATACGATGAATTGTAGTCTTACCGGCACCACTTTGCCCTCCAAGCAAAATCGCTATAGGTTGCTTACTGGACTTTTTTCCTCTCGTCAGTGAACGAAGATTCCGTGCTAGAGCATGTTTGAATTCACTATCAGTATAATCTTGGATATCCATTAGGCTACCATCCGTTTTTCAGATATCTCTAACATACGTTCAATTCCATCCAAATAGCCGCTATACCTCTCTATTTCATCAAAAGTTTCTACTAAATAGATATTCGTATGAATCAAATCAGATAGATCATCACTCATTAAAATCCAAGGATTAGATTCATCATCAATGCTAATTCCCTGACTATCTTGATAACGATAGAGTCGAGATAATAGACTAGCACCTCTTTCTTTCACAATTTCAATTTTTAAAGTCAATTCATAATCTTCAACAGGATTGAGCATTTTATCTTCTCCTACAATATCGACATAAGATACATTAAACTTCTGACAAATGATATCTATTAGTTCTGTAGAGACTGAACTAGTTCCATTTTCATAACGACTCAGACTATTTCGTGAAATACCTACAATCCGTGCAAATTCGGGTTGTGTTAAGTCATGTGTTTTACGTAAGGATTTTATGTTCTTTCCAATCATGGCAAACTCCTTTATTTTTATAATTCCATTATAGCATAAAAAAGCAAAACGCACCAAAAATGGTGCGTTATTAACTATTTTTCCTAAACCTCTCTAAATTCTTCTCCAATTGTTCCTTATGAAGTTGATTCTTAGCTTCCTTTAATGTGTCCTCCAAAGTTTCTTCTCTGTAAGTTGCTTCTGTTTTTAGTTGTTGTGATTCTTGATTTGGAGTGAAAATGATATCTATCAGTCGGTCTATTTTTTCAAGATCTTGGACAGACATATCAGATAGTCTATGAATTAGCTTCTTAAATACGTCACTATTGTCTTGGTTTTTCTTAAAAAGTTTTGTAAACATCTATAACCTCTCAAAAAAAGCAGCCTCTTAGGACTGCTTAGTGTAATTCGGAAATCGCATCATAAATGGACTGCAATTTCTTATTGTCTTTATTCTTTGTGTCGATCAACGTATGTAGCTCTTCAATTTTCTTTTGACTACTTTCAATATCGCTATTGTTATCCGCAATCAGCCTTTTAAGATGTTGCTGATAACTTGTAGTGATATCTGTCTCTTTTCCTGTTCTGACCTCTGTAACTTTGGGTTTAGAACTAGAATTTGATTCCGTCACAGGTGCTTGTTTGCGCTTTTGAAAAGCTGCTTCATAATTTACATCATTACCTCCTTGATGATTTCCAAATAAGGCCGCAATTTTATCTGGATCTTCTTGATTTTCTGATTTACTTTCTAATGGTTGATTAAAATTCCAATCTTTTGTCATTCACTCATTTTATCCTTTCTAAATTCAGAATCATCGAATTGTCTTTCTCTACCGAAGGCATGGTCAAGAGCTTCTTCAAAACTCATGTGACTAATGCTTTGACGCCTTTTGAACGTCGCAAACATCGCTGTCTCCAGTTGCTCTTTGTAAGCAGCGAGTTTTTCTGTCTCTCTTGCTACCTTACTTTCTTGCCTAGTGACCTTTTCTTCTAAGCGTTCAATAATGGTCATATACTATCCTCCTTCATTCTAATATTAGCTAAAACATCTTGATTTTGTTATCACAATTCTAAACATTGAGAGGTTTGTCTTACTGGTTGATTCCTCAATGTCTCTTTTGCATTCTCGATCATCAATTGTAAATCTGATTTCTTTTCTCGAAGAATATCGTTCCAGTCTCTTTTTTCTTTCCCAGATTCATTATCAGGTAAATCCAGTAAAACAGGAAATCCTGATCTAGATAACTTATCAGAAAAATCTTTACCTGCATCATCACAATCTACTGCCAGGGTCAATAAATCAGGATGATTATTAAAATAGCTGGTGGTATCACGAATTGTATTGATCAAAGGCAATAATTTTGAAGGTATTACTGTATCTAAAAATTCCAACTTCTGATTTTCTTCAGCTATCAGTCGTAAAGTTTGATAAGCAACAACGGACCTTTTTAATCCCTCCATAGATACCAAACGAACATCAGATAGACTTTGTTGATGAAGTTCGTAATAGCTCATCAAGTCGATGAACGATTCACAAAAGACCAGTCTATTTGGTTTACCAATGTCAAAGGATATTCCAATATGTCCATGGCTTCCTTTTAGAATCGTTTTTAACCTCTTTCTAGAAAGAGCGGGATTCTTATAAATCCCTTGTAGGCTTGCTGCCTGCAGTTTGTGTCGATGATCAAAGCTTTTAAAAACAATAACAGGTTCAACAGTTTCATTTGTTTTCCAAGTGGCTTGTGACATCAAACCTTGTTGAATCATCTTTTGTATGATTTCTTCTGAAATTCCTCTACATTCTGTTAAATAATATCTGGCCAGACTACAGTTAGAATCTTCTATTCTCTTTAAAGGGTAATAAAATGGTCTCTCTCTTTTTTCTTGAACAGCTTCTTTTTGAAAAGGTTCTTCAGAAAGAAAGGCTAGAGCTTCTTTAAAGGAAATTCCCTTAACAAGTCGAACAAAATCAATGACATCACCTTGAATATCTCTTGAAAACCATTTAAAAGTATTGGTAGTTGAAAAAATCCGGAATGAATCGTGTTCAGGATGTTCATAGACACTGCTCGAAACTTGTTTAAAGGAGATCCCCAAACGATTGGCTACATCAAGAATTGAAATTTGCTTACATTCTTCTATTTCCATGCAATATCATCATTTTGTTGTAGTATTTGGCAGTGATGGAACAGATGAGGATTCTTCCAAAGTTTTGGGAGTGGCCTTATCCAAATCATCTAACCCAGATTTCCAAACCTGTACTTGATTGACCAATAACTTACCTGGTAGTTTCGAATAAGACAACTTAACCGTTCTGGTTTCTGTCTGATTGGTCTTTGATTGGTTGGCATTCTTTAAATCAGATACATAGGTTACATTATAAGAGACCATGGCAATGGCTTGATTCGTAGTCTGATTGACAAAGATATCTGCTTTTTCAAAATGATAATCCAAAATATAGTCCTTATAAACTTGGTTCATGGCATCATTTTGACTTGACAATTCTTGAGAATAAGCCGATTCAGTCATATAAGGTTGAATACGTGTATTATTTTCTCCGAGCTTTTCTTTCGTATAGTACTGCGTCAAAAATTCTTTTACAGTATCCGATGACAAAATGCTGGCTTTATCTTCTGCTTGTTTGTCCTCTACAAGTTTAGCTGCAACCAATTCGATTTCTTTGCGACTTTGTTTAGCAGTAGAATGTTGACCAGCAGTATATCCCATCATGAGAATAAAGCTAGTTGCAGCCACTGCTCCGACACTAATTAAGGCTTTAGTTTTGACTTTATTTAACATCTTAGACCTTCTTTCTATAAAAACTAGGTCAAGAATAACAAAAAGGACTTGTAAGTTTTATCACACCACAACGAAAGGTGATTCCTACATTTCAGGCGCAAAATCGTACAGTTCAGAGAAAAATATCAAAATTAGCTGTCTTCAGTTTATAATATAAATATGAACAAATTAAAAGAAGAAAATTTGAGAAGAGCTCTTTCTCATATTGAACGCCATAAACAAGCCATAAATACAAGTAATAATAGTGAGGATTATGATTTTCATAAATTATTACTCCAATTTAGCTATGAAGTATATGAAAGAATCAAGGCAAATAAAAAACCCTATCCGAATTTAGATTCAGATAAAGTTTTTTAACCATCTAACAAGTTTACATACTTTCCTTAGTTTTGGAGTTTATGAAACGCCAACTGAATCCTAAAACCAACATCAGATTGATGAAAAGGTACACAGCCGTAAAACTAGTTAAACCATGTTGTCTGATATCATCAAAGTATAAAGTCGGTTCAGTAAAGAACAAATAAATTCCATAGACCTCCACGAAAATAAGAAAACTGATAAAACCAATAAGGAAAAGTCCACTGGCAATAAGAAAGAGTCTCCATAAAAGAATGAGAATTCCTCCTACTGCTAAAAAAATTACTGGGATAAGGAGTAAATCATTCATGACTTTCTCCTTCCTAATCAATCAATTGACGATAATGGGTGGCAAGAGAGGAATCAAACTCTTCTAATTTTTGAACTAAGTCCAAATACTCCTCTTTTTCATGTTCTTCAAAGTCCACACCTCGATGATTTTGAAGAGTGATTTCCAATTGGCTAGTGAGTTCTCGTTTAGAAAAACTGTAATCGCCTGTCACTTCCTCATAATGTTCCTTTAGTTCCTTGTAGGCTTGGTATTCTTCAGGTGTTTGAAATCCCTGTACCAAAGCCTCTTCTAATTGATAATAGGTATCTTCCATCATAATTGTTACCTCGTTTCTTTCTATCTTTATTCTACCGCGCTTTTCATTTCTTGTCCGCTATTTGTATCTATTTTTTAATCCAATTCAAAAGAAAGTTGTTCCTGCTTTTCGTTTCCTTTTTCGTGGAATTGTCTTAAGGCCTGATCAATAATATCTAAATCCGTTTCTGTTTCAATCAATGGCGCAAGTACATCGTATTCGGCCTTTTTTGTTTGATAATCCTCTTCCTTTGGAAAGTTTTTCTCAATTTCTACCTTAGCAGTAGTCCATTTATCCTTTAATTCATCCAATAAGTTCTGAGTTTTCACTTGGTCCTCTTTAATGTGATCAATCGTATGCTGAAGTCTTTGAATTGTCCCCAAAGGAGAATACAAATCTAAACTGACAGAATACTGATTTTCTCCTACAATCTTAACAGAGAAGGTTTCAGGAAGAGGTTGATTTGTTGGAAGACTAAGCATTTTAATGTCAAATCCTCGATAGCTTGCTAAGGTACGAAATTCTTTGCTGTCAGCTTGATTATGACGGATAAGACGGTGTAGGGATTCCCCTGCTTCAGCTCGTTGCTCAAAAGCTTGCTTGCCAACTGTCATAGAAAATGCCTGGTCTTTCGACATTTCAGACTGTTGAATGTCGCCTTCATACTTACTTAATCGTTTCTCAAGAATGGGCATATTTTCTTCACAGTAGGAGATTGTATGACGATAGTGATCCTTGCTACGTTGAAAGGCGCGTCTTTGATTTTCTAATAGAGTTAGATCATTCTCTAGTTCCATCTTATATTTGAGATAAGGATTACCTGTTGCTAGTGCCTTAAAATCAGAAGCTGTCATGGTCTGCTCATCAATGTCTTCTGCAGCACGAATCGGCTCCTTAGAAGTCATAATCTGCTTAATATAACGGAGTTTGTTCTCCTGAGTTGCCCAAAGATAATTATCAAATGAACCTTTGGTAATATAGTGGTAAATATCCACTTCCTTGTTTTCATTTCCTTGTCGGATAATACGTCCATTACGTTGCTGAATGTCACTTGGTCTCCACGGTACATCCAGGTGGTGTACTGCTTTCATCTTGCTCTGAACATTTAAACCTGTTCCTCCTTTTTCAGTTGAGGCAAGGAGAATCCGCACCTCTCCTGCATTGACCTTTCGAGACAAACTATTCTTCTTTTCATCACTATTGGCATCATGTACAAAGGCAATTTCCTTACTAGGGATTCCTCTATCCACTAATAAAGACTTTATTTCAGAATAGACATCAAAGCCATTATCCTTTTTCTTAGGTGTTCCAATATCTGAAAAAATCATCTGAGTAGCCTTATTTTCCATTCCATCACGATAAATTCTTTCAACATTATCCACTACCTGAAGCAGTTTATGATTGTCTGCTAGACTATAACTAGAGTCCAATAAACGCATATCAATTGCTAGTTTTCGTGCCTCACCCGTAATTTTTAACATGTTATCCTGACTCGGATCAACTGTTCCACATTTGACCATATCTGACCTCATAACTAATTCTTCTAAATAGAGTTTCTGGTTTTCAGTTAACTCACTCTCAATAGGGATAATATGGGCTTCTGGAACAGGTAAATCCAACATATCTTGTGTTTGAATGTCAGCTGTTTCTTTATAGATTTTCATCAACTCAGGTAGATTGACAAACTTTTTAAATCGTTTCTTAGGTTGGTACTTATCCCCTGTAGGAGCTAATTCCATAGAGTTTTGAATTTCTCCAAAAGCACCTACCCAAGAGTCAAAATAATCAACTTGATAGCGTTTTAAGATATCTGGTTGAATGTAGTTCATCATAGTATATAACTCACTAATAGAATTGGAAACAGGTGTTCCTGTCGCAAAGACAATGTTTTTAAAATCATGTTCTTCCTGAATCTGTCGAACCTTCATTTCCATATCCACATTCTTCTTAGAAGTTGTATTAGTAATCCCTGCTACATTCCCAAGTCCAGTAATTGGACGAATATTTTTAAAGTGATGTGCTTCATCCACAAAGAGAAAATCAATTCCTAAGTTCTCAAAATCAATAAAACTATCACGATTAAAGCGTTGGAGTTCTTCCAATTGTTTCTCTAGACCACTTATTGATTGCTCTGCTTCTTTGACAGTATACTTATTTTCAGAATGTGTTTTAATCTCTCGTAGTTCATTAAGTTTATCCTCGATATAATTCATCTGTCTTTCCTTACTGACAGGAATTTTTTCAAATTGAGAATCCCCAATGACAATGGCATCGTAATCTCCTGTAATAATGCGTGATACAAATTGTTTTCTTCTCGCCTTCACAAAATCTTTCTTAGTGGTCACAAAGACTTTTTTGGTAGGGAAAAATTTCATGATTTCTTGGCCAAATTGAGCGGACAAACTAGAAGGTACTACATACAAGGGCTTATGAACCATCCCCAACTCCTTTAATTTAAACCCAGCACCAAGCATGGTCAAGGTCTTTCCTGAACCTACCTCATGAGCTAACAAGGCTCTTTTTTCTTCTACGATTCTTTGAATGGCATTCTCTTGGTGAGGACGAAGACTGATGTTTTGTGCCAAGCCATCAATGACTAGATGGCTACCGTCATACTCTCGACTAACTGTTCGATTATAAAGACGATTGTAGCTTTCCTCAATGACTTGTTGGACTTCTGGATACCGTGAGACAAAGTCTTGAAAGAGCTCTTGTAAATGCTGCTCTTTTGCTCTTAGAACAGAGGTTTTTTCCAAATCTGTGATAGTCTTTTTCTTTTCTCCTTCCGTAACAGTCATAGTAATCGTCGGTTGGTTTGAATTTAGTAAATTCTCAAAAATCTTTCTTCCTGTATCATAACGTGACCCACTGACTCCAAGACTACTATCTTTGGCACTTGGATAGCGATAAGCAAATGATGTCCTTAAATGAACCTGGCCATCGACAGGATTCACTTCAATGACTTGTTCAACATCAGGCGAAGACAATTCAAATTCACGATTGGTAAAACATTCAAAGGCAAATTTACCATAAACGGATTGAGGAATCCAACGTGACCCTATTTTAAACTCAATATCTGCCAGATGAATCCGTGGAGGACGAACAGATTCTAACAAATCTAAAGCATGAGACCAGTCACATTCTTGATTGTTTTCCTCCACTAATAGTTGAACTACTTCTATCTTGTTGAGAATATCTCCTGACAAAAACTGGTTCTTAGAAAGATATTTTCTTTCCCCTCTTAAATAGCTTTCTGGATCCATTAAAACCTGGTCACCTAACTCATCTAAAATAGCAGCTTGGCTATGTTCAGGGTAAATTGATACCATATAGTCTAAATCAACCCCTCTACCATCCGATAAACTAGAGTTTAAGGCATCTAGAGCCGTTGAAACTCTTGCAATCACTCTCTCTGGCCTAACCAATGCTTTCTCAAAGGCTAAAGATTTTTTATATTTTACTTTCTGATCTTTAGAATCAATGTATTCATCTTCTAAACTTGCTAGTAAAGAATACTTATCGTCACTATCAAATAAGTTCCGATTGACTGAGGCATTCAAGTATCCAAATTGACTTACAAAGCGGTCATAGTCATGATTGAGTTTACTAAGTAATAGCTGAAAATCTGTCCGACTATAATCTTGATGACGTTGAATTTCAATTAAGGATTGATAGGTCTCTCTCAAATCAACCATGCCCTTAATGCGACTAATATCCTTATCCGATAAGGGACTTTCATAAAAGACAGTTTTTTTGAACAGTCCCTTATATTTCCCCCTTTTACTCGCTTCTTCTGACTTGTAAACATCTAGTGCTTCCTCATCTGTCAAATGAAGTTGCACGAATCGGTCTATTTTATGTTCAGACAAAGAACTGTCCCAAGCTTTAAAATCTCCCTTCTCATCTACATAATAACTAATTTCGTCTACTTTTGAACTTTTCCGAATGCCATGCGTATCTCGGTAATAAATTTGATTTCCCTCATATCCAAAAGAAAAGAGCGCTAAGTCCTCACGTATACGACTTGGGATAGAATTATCCACTTCTTCTTGGATAAAAACAGGTGCTTTCAAAGAATTGTCAATTTGTTTAGGTGCTTCCACATTCTCAAATGCTTTCATTATTTCAGCAGCTAATGTTTCTGATACCCCCTTAACATTGAGGGTTCCTCCATTAAAATTACGTACCTCATATTCACCCAAAACTTGTGTGTTGTATTTCCCATCAAAATAAGGATTGATCCAGACACGCTTATCCTCCTCAAAGGGAATAGAGCCACTAAAGACAAGCTCATCTTCATTAAGATTCTTTGCTTGATCCTTTTGAAAGAAGAGGAGGTCTGTGGTCACTCGAGTACCTGCAATCTTTTTAAAAGCCGTGTCCGGCAAACGAACTCCCCCTAAAAAATGAGTGTTGGTTTTAATCTCTTGTAAGACATTATCTGTCCGCTTATCCATTGTCCCGATAGATGAGATAATCGACACTTGTCCTCCGTCTCTTACTAAATCAAGTGAGTGTTTGACAAAGTAGTCGTGAATCATATAAGGTTTATCATAGTTTTTATCGGCAATGCGGAAATTTCCAAATGGAACATTCGTTAAGATTAAATCAAAACTATTATTTTGATAGGGAACTTCTTCAAATCCTCGCACTTCAATATGGGTATTGGGGTGGAGTTGTTTTGCGATTTCGCCTGTCACACTGTCTAATTCAACCCCATAGAGTTCTGATTTCTCTCGTATACTTCTAGGCATCGCCGCAAAGAAGTTCCCAGTCCCCATAGAAGGATCTAATATCCTCCCTCCCTCAAAACCATCATCCAGTAATTTTTGCCAAATCTGGCGAATAATCATTGGGTCTGTATAATAGGCTGTGAGAGAACTTTGTTTCATGGTCGAGTATTCTGATTTACTTACTAAACTCTTGAGAGTTAAACGTTCTGTTTCATACTTTGGATTGAGTTCATCAAAAAATTCATTGGCAAGGCCACCCCATCCGACATACTTGGCTAGTAGTTCTTGTTCTTCTGGATTCGCTTGTCGTCCCTCTTTTTCTAATCTTTTAACAAGTTCAATTGCGGCGATATTCGTTTCAATTTTTTCTCGATTTGTCTTAGGATAAAAGTCCTCTAAATCATCTGGAAAAACAAAATCTAGAACAGGGACATCCGTCTCTTCTATGCCTACAATAAGCGTTTCTGTTTCCTTATCCTTATCTTTTTCATTTTCTTCTTCCAGATAGGAAAACAAATCTATTTCCTGGCTTTCACTTGGTGATTCCATCTCAATCTCTGAATCTTCTTTTTCAAGTTCTACGAGAGACAATACTTGTTTAATCTCTTCCAAACTGTTCAAGTATAAGATAGGATTCTCTTCAAATAACTGGTTGGAATCATTGAATAACTCTAATCGAACTAAGTCATTTAACTGTGCATTTTCAATCGAAACCAACTGAAATACTTGTCCTTTATAACTTACTTGTGAATCGATTGGATATTCCCTCAAAGCTTCTTCTACAATTTTATCTACTTTAGATAGGGAATGAACTTCCACATTTTCTTCTACCTTGTCAATATTATCTAAAGGTAAGACCGCTTCCGCTACTTGCTTAGACTTTTCGATTTTAGCTTTTACATCATCAAAGTGAGTAATAATCTTCAGCTTTTGTGTCAGTGGGAGTTGTTGGTAGTTTTCTTCATGATGGACAAGATCCGTAACGGTATCTAAAGTAGCCATTAATTCTGAACCCAAATAGGCTAGAACATCTCCCTCTTTTTCTTCAAAATGAATCTCAAGAACCTCTTTTTTTAGTTCTTTTAAGTCAACCATTAGAAGAAATTCCTCTATATCTCTACTAATACGGTCAGATAGATTATTCGCAACCCGATAGACATTGACCAAATTGACATCCTGATTCTGATGAAAGATAAGCTCACTTAGTTGTTCTAGCTTCTCTTTTTCAGATTGAATGTAAAATCGAGTGGAAAGATTATAGGTCGCGACTTCTAGCACCAAGTATTTCTCCCAACTACTTAATTGAGATAATTTATCTAGACCCGCTTGTCCAAAATTTCTTGTGTAACTTTCTAAATCTTGGTCATTATTTTCAGAACTAGCCTCTAGGAAAGAAACAATATCTTGATCAAAAGAATATACGTGAGGTATCTCTTCTATCTTGCCCTCTTCAGCCAAAAAACTCTCTACCAAATCCTGCCATTTCTCATCAAAATGTTGCGCCTGATAGCGAAGAAATAGGTCCATTTTCTCCCTATCTTTTGGAATTGTTCCACGAAACATAGCCAATAATTGTATTACTTCCATACTCGCTCCTTTCATCTATACGAAAATAGGAGAATCACATGATTCCCCTACAACTCTATCTCCATTTCAACCTCTTGAGGACTGGTTTCTAAATCACTAGACAAAAGAGAAACAGAATCTGTTCTCATGTAGTAAGTATATAAGTCTTCTAGGTCTTGTTGGTTTTCAATCCCTGTTTCAATACTAATCAGAGCCTGTATAAATTCCTTGTAGTGACTCTCCATCATATCTGAAATCTTTTGTTTCATTTCCATAAATACTGATGATGGTTCAGTTAGACTTGTTTGGTTTATGTCTTGTAAATCCTTTTCTAAGGGATTGGTTCCTTCTTCTACTTCCACTAAATCTGAACGTCCATCACCATCAGAATCTGCGCTAAGAGGATTGGTTCCTAGCGCCAATTCTTGAGCATCAGTCAGTCCATCTTGATCCGAATCACGCTGATAAATGGCTTCCATATACTTCCTTCTTTCCTAGTTAATCTTTTTTCACTCCAATCCTACCAAATATTCCTTGAAAGAAGTATCACAACAAAAAAGAGAACGAGCCAAAACTGCGTCCTCCTTAAAGTGATAAAACATTACTATCAAAGTAAAAAAGATGACTTACAGAACCTGTAAGCCACCTAGTCAGTCGGTTTATTCTGGTGTCTGCCACCGCTTGGCCCTTACGTCCAAGATTGCTATCGGATTTCGTTCTGGTGTCCGCCACCGCTTGGCCCTTATGTCCAAGATTACTATCAGATTGACCATGAGCCGACCACTCATTTATAAACATATTTTATCTTTAAATAGCTACAATTTCAAGTGTAAACTCTTTTATTTGGTCGTATAAGCAAAACTGATGGCACTATCTGCTTGAGAGATTTTTCTAAAGGTATAGTTAGGGTTGCCACCATAGTTGGTTTCAGACACAAGGAAAGAACCGTCATCATATACTTTCTCGACAAAAGCCACATGACCATAGTCTGCTGGTGTCCCATGTGTACCTCCCACAAAAGAAACAATGGCACCTGCTCTTGGTGTAGAGCCAGTTTCCCCACCAAGACTTGAAGCTGTCGCAACCCAGTCCTGACCATTTCCCATGGTATTAATGATTGAAATCTTCTCTCCGTTTCTACCTTTTAGCTTTAATCCTAACTGGTTCATACGAGCCGCAACACCCCATGTACATTGTCCATAGGCATAGGCCATACCATCTCCACCACCAGGAACAGAATGATCATACAAGTCCCCACGAACCCCTTCAAGGGATTGTGGGTCACTTTTTGCATGTCCTCCATTTGTCTGGCTAAAGCCTTTTTCAATTTGGTAATACCATTCCGTTGCTCTGGTTTGTCTTTCCAGTAGTTTGTCACCAGAATTTCCCTCCCAATAGGTAAGGAAGAGTTGAGCGAGATTGGCTGCACTGCCCGTATTTCCAAAGAAATCCTTTAACCAACTTTGATAGTAAGGACTATCCCCATGAAGCATAAAATCAAGTTGGAGATCTAAATCATACCATTTCTTATTTTGGGTGCGTGCATAATTTAACAAGGCTGTATGACGTGTTGACCCATCTGCGGTATCTGTCCATTGTCCTAAACCTAGACCTCTATGAAGAATATTAGGATAAGCACCTCCATAAATAGCTGGACCCCCAATTGCTAACCAGCTTTCATCATCCCATGAGGAATCGGTAGCGCCAACTGGAGGAGATAAATAATCCCCTTCAGCACGTTTTGGATTAATGGAAGATTCTACCGACCAATTTCCTAAAATAGCCGCAATGGCTTGGGGACTTGCCCCTTGAGATTTCAAAAACTCATAAATATGTTTCGCTCGTTCAAACTCATCCCCACCAAACTGACCAATGGCAGGTAAGATAGTTGTCTGAAGTTGAATGACTTTGGGAAAATAAAATTGCGGATTGACATACACCAATTTTTCTTTCTTGTTCTTATACTTTTGATAGGAAACTTTCAAGCCTGTATCGTCTGGTGTTTCACCAATAATATCACCTGTTAGGACTCTTGTCCCCTCAATCGCACGGCCATTATGAATAGAATACAAGGTTAAACGACTTTCATTCTCTCCTTTTCCATTAGTGAGAATTACATTGTCACCATCTAGAGATACTACCCCATCCATTGGTGCTACAATCGTTTGGTGAGCCTTGGCTTCTAGTAGAATGTACTCCTGAAGAGTAGGTTTTCCGTCTAAATCATAGTATCCATAACGATAAGTCATGGTTAGACTATCTTCGTTGCTTTTCCCCTCAAATGGATTGTCCAATTCCTGCATGGAAGCATACACACCCTCTTCTTTTAGTTCCTTCATTTCCTCTTGATCGTCTTTTGATAGTTTATACTTAGGAGTTTCATAGAGGTCTTGCATGGATTTCAAATCTTCCCCATCGTTTAAATCATGCCACAAAGTAGATAGATAATCCTTGTAAGTTTCTGAACTAAATAAGTGAACTGGTTTGTGTAACTCATAGTCATGGAATTTAAAGTTCATATACCCCATCACATCATCAACTTTTGTGTAATAGGTAATTCCTTTGTCATTTGTACGAGTATGTTCTGCGTCTTCCCAAGTTAGGTGGGTATAAGCTTTTGTTAATTCAAATTCATCTTGTTGAATCAAACTAGCAGATGAAAATCCTAAAAAGAAACTCATCATAAATAAGAGAAGAAAGACTAATCCTCCAACTATCCATGTTGCAGGATTTCCAGCCGCAAATGTAAAGAAGGAAAAGGCTGCTTTTAGTTTTTGATAGATATTTCGGACACTTGTAAGACCTTGTTTCTTTAATTTTCGAAACCGATTTTTAAAGGAACTTGGATTCTCTTTCGCTAGTTTCCATCCTTTTCCATTCTTAAAATGATGGTATCGCTCTTTTGTGTTGGTCAGTCTTTTTTTGGTAAAACGACCTGTTGCTCGTCCTGTTTTGATACTAGCTTTTCCAAGGTTATAAGAAAGTCTACTGTAGCGTTTCCCTTTTCTAATGGTCTCTTGAAGTGTGCGATAGCCTTCTAAATCTTCATTTTCTGAAGCTAACTCTCCACCTTCACGTCCAAGGACATAAAGAAAAGTTTTGGCTTTCCTACTGACTTTTTTGGACTTATAGGCTTGTTTAGTAGATTTTAAATTTTCTTTAGCAGCCTTGACTTCCTTCTTAGCTTTTAATTCTTCTAAACTCTTCCCTTGAAAGAAAAAATTAGATTTTTGTTTCGATTGCTGACCATAAAGAAATTTTTGATTGGTTTTTCTTTCTTTACGACTCTCTTTTCTTTCTTCTTTTGCTTCTACCTTGGCTTCTCTAAATTGCTTCTTGGCTATTTTCAATCGTTTCCTAGCATGAGGTAATCGTCTGTCTCTTAATTCTTTACGATTCAAAAGAGATGGAGGACTATTTTGAAGAATATGATTGTAGTCTTCATTTGCTTGTTTTACTCTCTTCTTTGAAGCTTCTCTCATCTCCTCTAGCTTTTCTTTTATCTCTTTTTTCCATTCTTTTTCATCCAGTACAGCGGAATCTTTTTTCTGTTTCCTTACCTCCTTCTTTCCTTGTTTCAAGAATTTCTTCTCATCTTTTAGACTTCTTCTAAATGCCTTTCGGGCACGTATGATTTCTCTCTTATCCTTCATTTACCTTCCCCTTAATTAGAAGTCATTTTATCAGGATCCGTACTCATGATATCAAACAATTGAGTACCTTGAGGAATCTTATTTTTAAAGGGAACGACAACTGAACCAGCTTTTATTAGTCCTGCCCCTTTTTCTGGATTGACTAGGTATTTTTCGAGTTCTTTTGACAAGCCTAAGAGTTGAACCAGTTCTTCTCGGTCATTTTTTGCTTGCTTGAGGAGAATCATAAATTCACTATTTGCAATAATCCGTCTACCATTTGGATCTAACAATAAGGTTTCGACGTTTTGAGTTATTCCAGTCGGACTAGCTCCATATTTTCTGACACGACTCCACAATTTAAAAAAGAAATCACTGGCATATTTATCTAATAAGAGAAGCTGCATTTCATCAAAATAAATCCAGGTCTTCTTCCCTAATTTTTGATTCCGAACGACACGATTCCATATCTGATCAAACACTACCATGAGAGCGATTTGTTTCAGCTCATCTCCTAACTTTTTAACATTATAGATTAAGAAATTAGATCCTGTCTGAATATTGGTCTTATGAGAAAAAATATCAAGAGAACCTTCGACATACAGTTCCATATCAAGTGCCAAATTCTGCGCTTCTTCTTCTGGTTGTTGGCTCAAGACAAAGACCCATTCTTCCAAAGAAGGCTCTTTAAATGACTGATAGGTGAGTCTGGTGACTCGGTCGATAATCGATTTTTCTCTTCCATCCATTTTTCTATCCAATAACTTGCCGATAAAGGATAAAAGAAATTCTGATTTTACCTTTACAGGATCTTCATCCATATTTTCCTCAGACAAGTCAAGGACATTGAGATAAGTTTGGGAGTCGGGCGCAATATCAATCATTTCTCCCCCAAAAGCTCGTCCAATGACACTGTATTCTGCTTCTGGATCCACGATGATAATTTCAGTATTTTCACCAGATTCCTTGATTTTGGTCGTGATAATTTCATGCTTGGTTGCCATGCCTTTACCAGCTCCTGATGTTCCTAAAATCAGACCAGACGGTGTGTTTAATAGGCTACGATCAATGGTAATAATATTGCTTGAGATTTGATTGATACCGTAATATTTCCCACTACGGTCTTGTAAATCTACTGAAGTCCAAGGTGAGTTCACTGCTACATTAGATGTTAATAAACTCCGTGATACTCCCTCTAAAAAATCACAACCAAATGGCAGCAAGCTATTAAAGGCTGCTTCTTGCATATATGGAAGTTTATCAATCATTAGGTCATTTGAGCCGGCCACTTGTTGGATAGTGTCTAGGGCTTGTTTGAGTTCTTCTTCATCCTGACCAAAGACCCCAATCAAGAAGACCGTTTGAAATAGTTTATCTCCTGTCTCGGTCATGGTTTTTAAGAGTTCCTCAGCTTCATCGATATTGCTTTCTAATACATGACCTACTTTTTCCAAATAGATACCTGTACGAGCTAGTTTTTGTTGTTCCCCAATCTTTTGGGATTCCATTAAGGTTTTCTTTGTTCGTAGTTTCTTCATGGCATCTGCCTTGGTCGAACTTTGAGCATGAAGGCTTACAATCAATTCCAGATCTCCTTGCATGAGGTCTCGGATAAACTGATCCCCTAATTCCATACCGTAGTCTCTCACATAGACAATCTGTAATAAGCGGTCATTGATTTGTAGGTAATTCTTGTTTTTAAAATCCAAGAGATTAGGTGCTATGAAGTGACGAGTTGTCTGGCCAGATCTCGTTAAATCACGATAAGAAAAAGGAAGATGGTGTTCTCCTCTAAGCATATCTGCCAACAAGTTCACCCGTTCTTCTCCAGTCAAGGATCCAAATCGAGCATCAATTTCTGAGAAACCACTCTTGAAATATTCGCCTATTTGAGACAAGGAACGATAGGCTTGTTTGGGATTAGAATCCTTTCTACCAAAACTAATCAGTTTCACAGCCGAAAAGTTATTTTCACCACTATCTAAATTTTGAATCATCATCCGATTCAATTCTTTACGATAGCTATCGTACCCATCTTCTTTTTCCTCATACAAAACACTGTGTCTGAATTTTTCTAAATTCAATCTTTTATTAAAAATGGTCAATTGGAAGTTGGTTTGGTCATCTAAAGAGTTAATCAAATCAGAATACTTCTCAATGATTGCGCTCTTATCTTCTAAACCAACGGTCTGGTAATTGACATCACCAAGTAAATAGCTTTGTGAAAAATAATCTTCTTTTACCTGCATCAGACCATTTTGATACAAGGCTTGATAGGAAAGAGTATTAGCCGTTGATGGTAACACTTCCTCTTTTTTATCTTTAACTTCTTCCTTTTTATTAGTCGTTGAAGTTTTTTGTTTCTTTAATGTATTTAATTTTCTTTTCATGTTCAAGTCCTTTCTTTCCTGTAATTGTGCGTAGGGGAACCGTTAGTTCAAAATGAAGACGGTATTTCAAATAATGTTCAAAATATAAATCATTGGGTTTATAGACTCCAAAAAGCAAGAGGGGGATGGTAAAAGCAAACACAAAACCGTAAACAAACCAATCTCCAAATTGCCAGAAAAAGAGATTCAAGCCCAAAACAATAATTGTGACAATAAAGGCTGGTATAACAAAGATGATTTGTCTTGTGGTGAAACCTAACCAAGCCCTGTGTTGGTATTTTGAGATGTCTTTAAAGACACGTGTATTCATGACTTTCCTTTCTAAAAAGGCTAAGAAGCAACCACTTCCTAGCCTTTATCTAATTACATACCTAAGATTGAGCGAGCCGTACGTTGAGAACCAACGAGGGCAATAATCAGTAAGATAGCTTGTACCAAACTACCAAACATAATCGCAAGTGATTGCAGGACTCCTGCACCATTTGAAACAGCTATTTTACCAGCAGATTCAAACAAAGGAACAAGAGAAACAATCAGAAAAATAAGAACCCCTTGTACCGCATAGACCATAATATTTTTTAAATAGCCTATACCAATAGACTTCCATTCATCACTTAAAAATGTTGGAATCGTAAGAGGGGCAAATGGGATCATAAGGTAGAGTTGAATAAATCGAATAGATACCAAAAGATTAACCATGGCTGCACTTACTATCCGAACAAGCCAAATGAGGAGGGCGAAAAAGCCCACAATCATCCGGCCAATAAATCCTGACCCTTTTAATCCAGAGATGGTATCATACTTTGACCCACCGTGAGCCACAATGGAAGCCACTTGTTCAATGGCGTGACTCGCAATCCCGATGATAGCTTCTACAATAACGGTAGTGTTGGTAATTACAACTGCGACCATAATATAACTAATCAACATCGGTGCTAATGCTTCAAAGGTCATCGCTCCTCCTGAGTTAGCAATTTTCTTTGCCATCTTCGAAAATTCTAAGATGAGAACAACTGATAAAATCGCAACTCCAAGGGGCTGCATGACACTTTTAGTAATACTAGACATATAAGTCCAAACTGTTGGATTGTAGCTAGATAGTGATTTAATCAGATCTACCGTAGATTGTAAATCCACATTAAATCCTTCAAATAAATTTTCAGCTGATATTTTTTCAGATGCAAGGTAAACAAAGGGTGAGACTAAACTAAGATTCATGTCATTGTTTATCCTCCTAAATTGAAATCTGGGTTACAAAGGCTCCAGCAGCCCCGACCATAACACCACCGACAATTTCAAGAATGGCATTCCGAACACCTGGTCCACCGTCTTTAATGTTGGTTGCAAGATTGACAATCCCAACAACAACGAGAAAGGCACCAACCGCAATCAATCCCTTCTGTAACAAAGACATAGCTTGTGCAAACATAGCACTTGCGTCTACTCCATAAACAAAACCTTTAAAATGCGTAATCATCTATTTCCTCTTTTCTATTTTTATTTTAAACTAGATTCAAAAGTTAAATCACGAATTCTAAGGCCTTCAAGATGATTTTCCTGACTTTGATTCAAAGGATTGATCTGATAGTTCCACCACCGTTCATCGTTTTCTTGATTGGCAAGGTACTTCCAGTTTGGATGCTTAGTTGAATTGTACTTTTTGCTTTTAAAGACAGGCATATTGGCAATTCGAACTAAGCATTCATGCCGTTTCATATTTCCGACTTCATCAGGTGTCATTAAATCACGAGCAATCTTTTGATGAGAAAGGGATCCTGAACCTGTTTGGCCAAAGGAACGACTAGTATTTCGAACATCAATGGTTTGTTTACCGAGTAACCCACTCATAAATTTAAAAGTATCTTCATCATTACCACCTAAGTAGACTAAGCTATCACAGTTCCCAAGAATAGTTTTCCAAGCTTCTTTTTCTTTATAGAGTCCTTGAAGTTGAGCAATATTTTGCAGAATAGGAACGAGACTCATATTCCGAGAACGGACTGTTGAGGTTTGTTCAGCAAAATCTGGGATTTCTCCGATATTTGCGAATTCATCTAAGTAGACTCTCACATGAAGAGGTAATTGCCCCTTAAAATCAATATCTGCTTGTCTTGTTAGAGTTTGAAATACTGTTGAAAAAAAGAGGGCTGAAAGAAAGCGAAAGGTACTATCGTTATCTGGGATAACTAAGTAAACCATTGATTTTTCCTTGCCCCATGTCTTCATATCAAGGGTATCTCTTTTGGTCAAATCCATGACACTTTGAATATTGAAGAAGGCAAATTTAGCAGTGGTTACAGCTATAACAGAATCCAGAGTCTTATCCTTATAATTTTGAAAATCTGCCCAATTTCGCATGGTAAAATTTTCAGTTCCATACTTTTTAGCATAATTTTCAAATAGAATTTCTAAGACACTTTTTTCTTGGTTTTCACCCTTGGATAAGTGTTTAATGAGTTTTGAGATTTCAGCAAAACTTGGATAACGCCCTCGTTTTTTTCGCTCTTCCACTTCTTTTTTTTGACGTTTCAACAAGTTTTGGTATTCCTTTTGACTTAAACGACTTTCTTCTATGAGCTGTTCTCTTGTTTTAGGTGGGTTATAGAAATCGACCAAGTAAGAGGCTAAAGCTCGTACCAAAGTCATAGAAGCTTCATCCCAAAATGGATCACTACGGGAGCCAGAGCCTTTGGTGTTATTGAAATAAACCGTCAGCATGCGATTCAAATCATTTTCTGTCTCTATATAGCGAAAAGGATTGAAGCCATCTGAGTTCTTCATATTGACTAAATCTAACACCTTTACTTGGTAGCCATGTTCTAAAAAGAGTTTGCCTGTTTTTTCGGCCAAGTGATCTTTAGGATCCACTACAATATTAGAACTATTCATCTGAATCAGATTAGGTTTCACAAAGCGAAATGTCTTCCCACTTCCTGAACCTCCGATCACCGCAATATTCTTATTTCTATCATATTGGGGTGGTTTTTTATCTAATAATGTCAAACGAACATCTTGAGCTAAGATCGTATCATGAGAAAATTCCTTACCGTAAAAGAGCTTCTTTTCTTTTAGAGTTCCAAAACGGGCGCTCCCGTATTCTACCCCTTCTCGGTATTGTTTTTTACCAGTCTCTAGATAGAGATAAACCAGCAACATCATCACAAAGCCTAGTAGAAAAAAAGCACTTGATTTTCCAGTAAAGGAAACATTCCATGGCGACTGAAGAACTTCATCTTGACCTTCCATCAGAAGATGAGTCCATTTATCTAAGGTATTTCCAGTATAGGAATCATACAAAAGCGTCAAACGGTGAAAGATATAGCCTAGTAAGATGCCTAACAGGGAGAATAGTAGGAATTTCTTTCCACTGTACATCATCTCACCATCTCTTTCTGTTTGACGGCCCCTTCTTCTCTAAAGGTTATTTGGGATTTAGCTTCATCAATTGCATCGTCTAAAGACTTATCCATGGTAAAATCAGCTAATTTCTCCGGATCATTAACCATTTTTTCTAATAGATGGTCTAAATGATTGTCTAGAATTGAACGGTCTTTCGTGTAGAAATGTAGAGAATCCCCTTGCCAAGCGATGGCTAAAGGAATCTCTTCTTTTTCTAAAAAGGCTTTAAATTTCTCTATATCAATTGGTTTGTCTAAAAAATCTTTTTTCAGATTAATCGTATCAATCGCATAGGGAGATTGTAGCAATTCTTCTAATTTCTGTACCCCTATTTTATAGGCGGAATCTTGTGCTAAAGCCTGACGTCTAGACCATTCTAAAATCTTTAAGAGACTTCTTACAGTAAATAAAAGACTACGCTCTGCATATTGAACTGCCATTCGTTCCTGTTGTTCAGAGGACATCTGACGCCTCCTTCTTCACAAATAGCAGTTTTCCTTCTTTATAGCGATAAGCTATCAATTTCTGATGTTGCTTAATCGACTTGACAACCTGCAGTAGATCTCTCGAATAAGGTTCTCGAAGAGTGACTTCTACTGCTTTCCCATCAAAGATACCAACACGTTTAAATTCAATGTAGTCTTTTTTGAGATGTCCTAAGCCCATACCAAAAGGAAAGTGATGAATCAATTGGATGGTACAACCACCTTTATTTCCCATTTGTTTCAAATCATACAAGTTTACTACCTTCATGATTAACTCCTTTATCTAGTTTGTCGCATCGTTTAAGTCTGGTAACGATAAACTCCGTGTCTGTTAGAAAATTCTCACACACGTCTTGTGCCAGTTGCCCTTCACAGGGAAATACTCTCAGTCCCTACTTACACAGGCACGCTAATCAAGACGGAGTGAATTCAATTTTCAAAGAACAGGTAGCTTTATTATAGATAAGAGTAGTTGAAATTTTTATCACATTTTTTATTTTCCTGTAGAGCTAAATTCATACTAAACAAAGATTTTGAAATAAAAGACTAACATTGTTACATAACGTTAGCATTTCATTTCCCTAAAATAAGCTAATTTTTACCAGAAAAAATAGCATAAAAATCTAGTTATCCGCATAAAAACTGGACTTATCACACTTTATCAAGGTCAAAACCACTCAATTTACTACTAATTTACTACTTATGAATGAGCTTTGATACGACGATTTATCCTTGAAAAGTGAAGATATAAAGATACTTCCAATAAAATTTGAATATTTAATAGGTAGACACTTCAAAAAATGAGGTGTCTATTTTTTTACCCGATTTTGAAAGGAAGTGAACTTATGAAAACAAAAAATCAAGAATCAAAAGGTCGTTCCCCACTCTTTAAGACCATCAAACATTCATTCAGCCAATAAAAAAGAAAGGATAGGTAAAAATATGGAACTTAAATTTGTGATTCCCAACATGGAAAAAACATTCGGCAATTTAGAATTTGCTGGCGAGGATAAAGTCGTTCAGCGAAGAATCAACGGACGGCTAACTGTCTTATCAAGAAGCTATAATCTCTATTCTGATGTTCAAAGAGCAGATGATATTGTGGTGGTGCTTCCTGCTGAAGCTGGCGAAAAACATTTCGGCTTTGAGGAACGTGTGAAGTTAGTCAATCCACGTATTACCGCAGAGGGCTACAAAATCGGCACTCGTGGTTTTACAAATTACCTTTTACATGCTGACGACATGATAAAAGAATAAAGAAAGAGAGGAAAAATGATGAGATTAGCAAATGGCATTGTATTAGATAAAGACACGACTTTTGGAGAATTGAAATTCTCTGCTCTACGTCGTGAAGTGAGAATCCAAAATGAAGACGGGTCGGTTTCAGATGAAATCAAGGAACGTACCTATGACTTAAAATCCAAAGGACAAGGACGCATGATTCAAGTAAGTATTCCTGCCAGCGTGCCTTTGAAAGAGTTTGATTATAACGCACGGGTGGAACTTATCAATCCCATTGCGGACACCGTTGCTACTGCCACCTATCAAGGAGCAGATGTTGACTGGTATATCAAGGCAGACGATATTGTGCTGACAAAGGATTCTAGTTCATTCAAAGCTCAACCACAAGCAAAGAAAGAACCGACACAAGACAAATAGTCGCTAGGTAGAAAGGAGACTTTTTCGCATGAAACAGCGTGGTAAAAGGATTCGCCCATCTGGTAAAGATTTAGTCTTTCATTTTACGATAGCGTCACTCCTGCCTGTTTTCCTGCTGGTTGTCGGACTGTTTCATGTGAAGACAATCCAGCAGATCAACTGGCAGGATTTTAACCTATCACAAGCAGATAAGATTGACATTCCCTATTTAATTATCAGTTTCAGTGTCGCAATTCTTATCTGCTTGCTGGTAGCGTTTGTATTCAAACGGGTTCGCTATGATACGGTTAAACAACTTTACCACCGTCAAAAACTGGCAAAGATGATACTTGAAAACAAGTGGTATGAATCTGAACAGGTCAAAACAGAGGGTTTCTTTAAAGATAGTGCTGGTCGTACAAAGGAAAAGATAACCTACTTCCCTAAAATGTATTATCGACTTAAAAATGGCTTGATACAGATACGGGTGGAAATCACGCTGGGAAAATATCAAGACCAACTCTTACACTTGGAAAAGAAATTAGAGAGTGGCTTGTACTGTGAGCTGACGGATAAAGAGTTAAAGGATTCCTATGTGGAATATACTTTGCTCTATGACACCATAGCCAGTCGTATTTCTATTGATGAAGTAGAAGCTAAAGATGGTAAACTTCGCTTAATGAAAAACGTATGGTGGGAATATGATAAGCTCCCTCATATGTTGATTGCTGGTGGTACAGGTGGCGGTAAAACTTACTTTATACTGACACTGATTGAAGCCTTGCTTCATACAGATTCAAAACTGTATATTCTTGACCCGAAAAATGCTGACCTTGCGGACTTAGGTTCTGTGATGGCAAATGTCTACTATAGAAAAGAAGACTTGCTTTCTTGCATTGAAACATTCTATGAAGAAATGATGAAACGTAGTGAGGAAATGAAGCAGATGAGGAACTATAAGACTGGCAAAAATTATGCTTACTTAGGTCTCCCGGCACACTTCTTAATCTTTGATGAATACGTCGCTTTCATGGAAATGCTGGGAACAAAAGAAAACACCGCAGTTATGAATAAGCTGAAACAGATTGTCATGTTAGGTCGTCAAGCTGGCTTCTTTCTAATACTGGCTTGTCAACGTCCAGACGCAAAATATTTAGGCGACGGAATCCGTGATCAGTTTAATTTCAGAGTGGCTTTAGGTCGTATGTCTGAAATGGGCTATGGCATGATGTTTGGCAGTGACGTACAAAAGGATTTCTTCTTAAAGCGAATCAAAGGTCGTGGCTATGTTGATGTAGGAACAAGTGTCATATCAGAGTTTTATACTCCCCTTGTACCAAAAGGATATGATTTCTTGGAGGAAATTAAAAAGTTATCCAACAGCAGACAGTCCACGCAGGCGACGTGCGAAGCGGAAGTCGCAGGTGTGGACTGATCTTGCTGGCTGGTGTGGCAATAGCCACGCCAGCACTTAACCCCCCGTATCTAATTCCGAGAAACTATTTGAAATAAAAAAGAATGCTGATAAATCAACATTCTCTAACTGTATTTTTTTATGAAGATATTAACTTTTGTCTGTTTAGCTACCAAAAGGCTACCAATAAATTTGAATTATTTTTAATATGATTTTTAGTAATATACATTATTACTGAGTTTCAATCTTTTTAACAATAGCATAAGGTTATTGTTAAAAAGGTTTACCTCGACAAACTAAAAGATATTATTTAGTTTATAATCGTATTATTTTATTCGCTATATCTTCTACAAACCTCTTATCGTGTTCCACAAATATGAGTGTAGGATTTGCTTCTTTTATAACTTCCTCAATCTGTATTCTTGATATTACATCTAAATAATTCAGTGGTTCGTCCCAAATAAATATATGAGCTGACTTTGACAAACTTACAGCAATTAAAACTTTCTTTTTTTGTCCATCGCTATAGTTCTTCATATCTATTTCAAATAATTCTCTTGCAAAATCTAATTTTCTAAGAATTGTTTTGCACAATGTTTCATCAACACCTTGCTTATGAATATACTCGTTTAGGCTACCTGTTAAATTGGATGTATCTTGAGGAACATATGATATTTTTAAATTACTTGCTAATTTTACATCACCTGAATACTCGTGATTTAGACCTAATAAAATTTTAATCAAGGTTGATTTTCCGCTACCATTACCCCCATATATAGCCACTATATCACCTTGCTTTATATCAAAACTTATATTACTTAATATCTGCTTTTTTCCATAATATGATGATAAATCGCAAACTGATATTAGAGGATTTTTGTGGTGATGTAACGGATGCAATAATAGACTTTCCTTTGTTTCAATATCTTTTAGTAAATTCTGTTTTTCTTCTATTGCCTTATTTTGTCTATTCTCCAAATTCTTAGATTTTTTCATCATCTTAGCTGACTGATGACCTATATGCCCCTTGTCTGGTTTTACACCTGATACTTTCACGCCGTTTTTAGTATTTTCAACTTTATCAGACCAAATTTGACTTTGTCTTGCAGCTTCTTTTAATCGTTTAATATCTTTTCTTAATTTCTCATTTTGACTAATCTCAAATTGGTCTTTCATCAATTTATTTTCATACCACGATGTAAAATTTCCTGATTGGACATCAATAGAATTCCTGTTAATAGAAATAATATGATTGATACAACCATCTAAAAAATCTCTATCATGTGATATAAGCAAAAAACCTTTTTTATTTTTCAGATATTCACTGACAATTTTTCTTCCGTCCATATCTAAATGGTTTGTTGGTTCATCTATAAGTAAAAAACCATCTTCTCTTGTAAACAAAATAGCTAAAAGGATTTTTGTTTGTTCTCCTTTAGAAAGCGTTTCAAACTTTCTGTAAATAAGACTCTCATCTACCTTTAGCAAATGAAGTTCTCTAAATAATTTCCATTCTTCCTCATCTGATATTAGTTCTCTATATAACTCAATCCCTAATTTTGAAGTATCACTTAAATTGGGTGGGAATTTAATAAAGTCAACACTTTTGCTGATTTTCCCCTTATAAACTTCTTGGTTTAGAAGCAGCTTAAATAGTGTTGATTTCCCAATTCCGTTTCTTCCTATTAGTCCTGTTTTCCAGTTCGTATCAAATGAAAATGATACATTTTCAAATACAGGTTTTACATAGCCATAATATGAGAAAGTAAGGTTTTCAATTTTAATTGTTGACATAAAAACACCCCCTCAAATTCAGATTTGAGTATTTCTTTTTCCAAACTTACAATATATTCTTTCAAGTTGCCTCGCCTCCTCATAAAATATCTATTTTCCTACAACGCTTTAATCTTCTCATTTATCAATTCAATAAACAGATTGGAGCAAATCAAGCCAAAATGACTGACTGTCTTGTCTTTCATTGCCACGGTTTTCCCAGCGTTTAATAAATCCTTTAGCTTGCTTTTTTTGCTCCCGGATATTATTCACTTTGTGCTCTCCAACTACCACATTATTTTGATTTATTTATGTAATAAATCCTTTAAAGTTTTAATAATTTTGTTTTTATCTGCTTCTGTCAATTCATATTCTCTCAATAAACTAACAATTTCTTCTAGTCCGTCATCACGTCCTTTTAAAATCTCAAAAGACGTACCAAAGATTTCAGCTAATTTTTCTACTGTTTCATCTTTCGGATTTCTCCCTCCATTTTCCCACCTAGCATATTGGGCTTGAGCTACACCTAACTTTTCAGCAACTTCTGATTGAGTAAGTCCCACTTTAAGACGGGCTTTTTTTATATTATCTTTCAACATTTTAAAATTCCTTTCGCTTTTCTATTGACCTATAACCAAAATGGTTGTATCATAGTTATATAACCATTTTGGTTATATAACTAAAAGATATACATTGTAGGTAATACCAGTCCGCTTATGAATATGAAAAAACACCCCAGAAAGCTCTGCAAAGCATTCTGAGGCTTTCGTTTAAAACCAATTTGATTATACCAAAATTGTAATAAAAAGTCCATAAGAAGCGAAATATGGCTAGTCTAAGGATATTATGGCTTCTATACAGTAAATGTCAGAGAAATTGGCAATACTTACTTCTACCATTCGCCTAGTTTGGAGATTGTGAGACAAGAGCAAGGGCGCAAGCCGAAGGCAATGCGCCCGAAGCACGCAGTTCTCTCAATCTCTAAGAAAAAGCTGGCGTTTCTAACAGCCAGCAAACAGATACACTTAAGGCAACGTCCTAAGTAACGTGTCGTCAGCAAAACTCAATAGTAACATTGACCTACGCATTTAGCAATTATAGAAAGGAGGCGTTACAGATGAAAAATAACCTTCAAGCACTACGAGAATATCAAAGTCGAGTAGATTTATCAGAACTAGAAAAATCTATTTATATCAGTATTGACCGACTAACAGTAATCCTTGATAGAGAAAACTGTTCACTAAGACGTATATTTTGGGAATTAAGAAATTCTATCGATTCTATTATTCAAGAATTTAGCATTCAAGCAAATCTAAGAGAAGATTATTTTACACTTTATAAAATGATAAATGAGGATAGTATTAATCTAATTTTCTTCCAATTATCAACCTATGGTGGTTATCAAGTCATACGTTTAGACTTTAACCCAAACTCGCTTAAAGAATTTGGAGGTCTTCAAGTATGGAGACAGATTATGAATTATGCTCGATTAAATGGATTAGATGTTAGACTATCACGTTTAGACCTTGCTTTTGATATCTTTAACAGACCAGAAATAGTCTTTTTACAACATATCAAAGGTGGAGTTAGTCATAAAATATTCTATGGTAGAGGAGGAAACATAGAAAGTAAATACTGGGGTGCTAGTGGTAGTAATGTTCAAGTACGTTTATACGATAAGAACATAGAGGTATTAAGTCATAAAAGAGCCGATAAATTGAATATCGAGAGTAAACCTTTTTGGTGGCGGTTGGAGTTTCAACTTAGAACAAAGGCTATAAACGCAGAAACCATTTCAGAGATTTCTAAACGATTAGAGAATTTTAGTTTTTTTAGTCTTTCAAGTGTTCCAGATGATAGCAAGGCATTTGCTTATATCTTTCTCCATGCACCAGCTCTTTTACCCGAATTATTTCCCTATCTAAAACCTAACACTATAAGAGTCAAAAAAACTAGGCTTAGAAAACACCTAAAAGCATTTGATAGTAACTCATTTTCTTTAGAGCTTCAAGATGCACTTAAAAAACAAACACCACGATTAAACAATGAATTAAAACAATTAATAGGCGAATTCATTGAACTTACTAGTAAAGGAGAAGATATTTTATGAACGATAAACTCACTATGACAGTACAAGATATTATGGACTTAGGGTTCTCAAAATGGACTGCTTATAATATTTTACGACAAGCAAAACACATTATGGTTGAACGTGGTTTCGATTTCTATAACAATAAAGGGCTCGGAACCGTTCCCGTATCAGTTGTATCAGAAATTCTTGGATTGGAGGAACTACATGTCAAAAACTAGATATACTGGTGTTACTAGAGACGATAAAACTGGGAAATATACTTATTATTTTAAAGCTGGAGTTGACCTAGCTACTGGTAAACCATATCAAGAACGCAGACGTGGTTTTGAAACCGCAAAAGAAGCCTTTGAGGCACGAACAAGGGCTTTAAATAAAGTGCATCAAAAAGGTGGAATTAAGCACACTCAGTGGACGTTTAAACAATTTATGGACGAAGTATTTATACCAAACTATTATGCTACTACAAGTCCAGACCTCGAACGAAGACGTCAAATTATATTTGATGAATTTATTCAATATTTTGGTAAGAAAAAACCTAGAGAAATTACAACTTATGATGTAATAAATTATAGAAATAGTTTATTAGAAAAATATTCAAATTCATACGCAAGAAACAAAATGGCATTACTTAATCAAGTTTTGAAAACCGCAAAAAAGTATGGGTTAATTTTCCATGAAATACCTACAAGTAATATCAGTCCTATTCCAATAACAAAAAAACATATCGACTTTTGGACAAAAGATGAATTTCAAAAAGTAATACAATCCCTTGATAAAGAGAGTTATTTTGAGCATTTTATTTATACACTCCTTTGGCTTTATTATTTTACGGGAATGCGTGTAAATGAGGCGACTGCTCTTTATTGGGAAGATGTGGACTTTGAAAAGAAAACACTAGCAATCAATCACAACTTACAGTATATAAATCGTGAAAACTGGGAGCGCCGTAACAAGCTAAAAACTGAAAGCTCTCGGCGTACTATTGGACTCGATGATAATACTTTAAAGGTTCTTAAGGAGTGGAAAGAAAGACAAGAAAAAGTCGATAAAATACCATTCATTCTGTCGCCCGACGGAGTTCCATATCGTAAACGTAGTATTAGAGACCAAATTTTAAAATACTCTAAACGTGCTGGTGTTAAATACATTCAACCAAAAGGTTTGAGACACTCCCACGCATCTTTGCTTATTAATGAATATAATGTAAATGCCCTATATATCCAAAGACGATTAGGCCATTCTGATGTCAAAACAACACTTAGCATTTATAGTCATTTATACCCCAACGCAGATACCGAACTAACTGATAAACTCAATCTCATATCAAATGATTTTATTGATTAAGTCTACTTAGCTACCAAAAGAGCTACCAAAAAATAGAAAAGTATCTAAAAAGCCTTATTTTAAAGGGCTTTTTTTGAATTTTTCCCACTATTTCTAACAGGGGGGTACAAATCGACAGGAAACAGTCAAAAAAACATTAGAAAATCCTTTGGTTACAAGGGATTTACAAAATTTCAGCGTATGTCAAATGGGCTTTAAAAGTTGACATACGCCTTTTTGATTGGAGGGATTTTTACTGAATGAACAAACTTGGTTACAGCATTTAAAAGAAAAACGCTTGGCTTATGGACTATCTCAAAACCGTTTAGCTGTTGCGACTGGTATTACAAGGCAGTATCTAAGCGATATTGAAACAGGAAAAGTCAAGCCACCAGAGGATTTACAGCAGTCCCTTTGGGAAGCTCTGGAACGCTTCAATCCCGACGCTCCCCTTGAAATGCTGTTTGATTATGTAAGGATTCGCTTTCCGACAACAGACGTACAGCAGGTGGTCGAAAACATCTTACAACTGAAACTGTCCTATTTTCTTCATGAGGACTATGGTTTCTATTCTTATTCAGAGCATTATGCTTTAGGCGACATATTCGTCCTTTGCTCCCATGAACTGGACAAAGGAGTTCTGGTGGAATTGAAAGGTCGTGGGTGCAGACAATTTGAAAGCTATCTTCTGGCACAACAAAGAAGCTGGTATGAGTTCTTTATGGACGTTTTGGTGGCTGGCGGTGTGATGAAACGCCTTGACATTGCCATTAACGATAAGACAGGGATTTTGAATATCCCTGTACTCACTGAAAAGTGCCAACAGGAAGAATGTATCTCCGTCTTCCGCAGTTTTAAAAGCTATCGCAGTGGCGAACTGGTACGCAAAGAGGAAAAGGAATGTATGGGAAACACCCTCTATATCGGTTCATTACAAAGTGAAGTTTATTTCTGTATCTATGAAAAGGACTACGAGCAGTACAAGAAAAATGATATTCCCATTGAAGACGCAGAAGTAAAAAACCGTTTTGAGATTCGATTGAAAAATGAGCGTGCCTATTATGCAGTCCGTGATTTACTCGTCTATGACAATCCAGAGCATACCGCCTTTAAAATTATCAATCGGTATATCCGTTTTGTAGATAAAGACGATTCCAAACCTCGTTCTGATTGGAAACTGAATGAAGAATGGGCTTGGTTTATTGGGAACAATCGTGAACGATTAAAACTAACCACAAAACCAGAGCCTTACTCCTTCCAAAGGACGCTGAACTGGCTATCTCATCAAGTTGCCCCGACCTTAAAGGTTGCGATTAAACTTGATGAAATCAACCAGACGCAGGTTGTAAAAGACATTCTCGACCATGCGAAACTGACAGACCGACACAAGCAGATTTTGAAGCAACAGTCAGTAAAAGAACAGGACGTGATAACAACAAAAAAATAACTCAAATACAAATTCATTGAATATAGAGAGGAGAACATTTTTATGAATTTTGGACAAAACCTTTATAACTGGTTTCTATCAAACGCTCAATCACTGGTGCTTTTAGCAATCGTTGTGATTGGCTTGTATCTTGGCTTCAAGCGTGAGTTTAGCAAACTGATTGGCTTTTTAATTATTGCGATTATTGCGGTTGGCTTAGTCTTCAACGCTGCTGGAGTAAAAGACATTTTACTAGAGCTATTCAATCGCATTATTGGTGCTTAAATAAAACCGTTCTTTTGTGGAATATAAGTGGTTTTCTTATGTTCCGCAAAGGAATGGTACACCAAACGAAGTGCGGTAGGGATTTTTGAATCTCTACAAAGAAAGGACGTGAATATATGGACGATATGCAAGTCTATATTGCGAATTTAGGCAAATACAATGAGGGCGAATTGGTCGGTGCGTGGTTTACCTTTCCCATTGACTTTGAGGAAGTCAAAGAGAAAATCGGCTTGAATGATGAATATGAGGAATACGCCATTCATGACTACGAGTTACCCTTTACGGTTGACGAATACACTTCCATTGGCGAACTCAATCGACTATGGGAAATGGTATCGGAATTACCCGAAGAATTACAATCGGAGCTATCTGCTCTGCTCACTCATTTTTCAAGCATTGAAGAACTAAGCGAACATCAAGAGGATATTATCATTCATTCCGATTGTGATGATATGTATGACGTGGCACGCTACTACATTGAAGAAACGGGTGCTTTAGGCGAAGTACCAGCTAGTCTTCAAAACTATATTGATTATCAAGCCTATGGTCGGGATTTAGACCTTTCAGGAACGTTTATCTCAACCAATCATGGGATTTTTGAAATCGTCTATTAAATCTGTCGGTACATTACTACTGGCAGATTTTCTATTTTACGGGGTGGCTCAATCAGCTACCCCTATTTTTTATGAAAGGATTGATTACATGAAGAAAATACGAAGCTATACCAGTATCTGGTCTGTGGAAAAGGTACTGTATTCTATCAATGATTTTAGACTTCCGTTTCCCATAACCTTTACGCAAATGACATGGTTTGTCGTGTCACTCTTTGCAGTGATGATACTTGGCAACTTGCCCCCTCTTTCCATGATAGAGGGAGCATTTCTCAAATACTTTGGGATTCCTGTGGCTTTCACATGGTTTATGTCTACAAAAACTTTTGATGGTAAAAAGCCTTATGGATTTTTGAAGTCTGTCATTGCTTATGCACTGCGACCAAAGCTGACCTATGCAGGAAAAAAAGTAACGCTTGGCAGAAACCAGCCACAAGAAGCCATTACAGCAGTTAGGAGTGAATTTTATGGCATATCCAATTAAATACATTGAAAACAATCTCGTCTGGAATAAAGACGGGGAATGTTATGCTTACTATGAGCTTGTTCCTTACAATTACTCATTTCTAAGTCCAGAACAGAAAATACAAGTGCATGATTCTTTCAGACAGCTTATCGCACAAAATCGTGATGGCAAAATTCATGCTTTACAAATCAGTACAGAATCCAGCATACGTTCTGCACAAGAGCGTTCCAAAAATGAAGTCACTGGCAAGCTCAAAGCGGTTGCCTATGACAAAATCGACCAACAGACAGACGCTTTAATATCCATGATTGGCGAAAATCAAGTGAACTACCGTTTCTTTATCGGCTTTAAGTTGCTTCTCAACGATCAGGAGTTTTCTATGAAAAGTCTTACCGTTGAAGCAAAAAATGCTTTGTCTGATTTTGTCTATGATGTGAACCATAAGCTGATGGACGATTTTGTTAGTATGAGTAATGATGAAATCCTGCGTTTTCAGAAGATGGAAAAGCTCTTAGAAAATAAAATCTCTCGTCGTTTCAAAATCCGCAGGTTAGATAAGGACGACTTCGGCTATCTGATTGAACACCTTTACGGACAGACAGGCACTGCCTATGAAGAGTATGAGTACCATCTATCAAAGAAAAAGCTGGATAATGAAACGCTGATTAAATACTATGACTTGATTAAGCCTACTCGCTGTTTGGTGGAAGAAAAACAGCGATATTTGAAAATCCAGCAGGAAGATGAAACCGTCTATGTAGCTTACTTTACCATTAACAGCATTGTCGGAGAACTGGACTTCCCGTCCTCTGAAATCTTCTACTACCAGCAACAGCAATTTACATTCCCGATTGATACGTCAATGAATGTGGAAATTGTAGCGAATCGTAAAGCCCTATCTACTGTCCGCAATAAAAAGAAAGAACTGAAAGACTTGGATAACCACGCTTGGCAAAGTGATAATGAAACCAGCTCCAATGTGGCGGAAGCTCTGGAAAGTGTGAATGAGCTGGAAACCAATTTAGACCAAAGCAAGGAATCTATGTACAAGCTGTCTTATGTGGTAAGGGTATCAGCAAATGATCTTGACGAACTCAAACGTCGTTGTAATGAAGTGAAAGATTTTTATGACGATTTAAGCGTAAAACTGGTACGACCATTTGGGGATATGCTCGGCTTACATGAAGAATTTTTACCTGCCAGCAAGCGTTATATGAATGATTATATTCAATACGTGACCTCTGATTTCCTCGCTGGTTTAGGTTTTGGTGCTACTCAAATGCTGGGGGAAAATGAGGGGATTTATGTTGGCTACAGCTTAGATACTGGACGCAATGTCTATCTGAAACCTGCTCTTGCCAGTCAAGGGGTTAAGGGTTCAGTAACCAATGCGTTAGCGTCGGCTTTTGTTGGTTCGCTGGGTGGTGGTAAATCCTTTGCGAATAACCTTATCGTCTATTATGCGGTGCTTTATGGGGCACAAGCAGTGATTGTAGACCCAAAAGCAGAACGTGGCAGATGGAAAGAAACCTTGCCAGAGATTTCCCATGAAATCAATATCGTCACTCTGACTTCTGATGAGAAAAACAAAGGCTTACTTGACCCTTATGTGATTATGAAAAATCCCAAAGATTCTGAATCACTGGCTATTGATATTCTGACATTCCTTACGGGGATTTCCTCTCGTGATGGGGAACGCTTCCCAATCCTTAGAAAAGCCATTCGTGCAGTAACCAATAGTGAAGTACGAGGGTTGATGAAAGTGATTGAGGAATTACGGGTTGAGAATACGCCACTAAGTACCAGTATAGCCGACCATATCGAAAGTTTTACAGACTATGACTTTGCACATTTATTATTCAGTAATGGTTATGTGGAGCAGTCTATCAGCTTAGAAAAACAACTGAACATTATACAGGTTGCGGACTTGGTACTTCCCGACAAGGAAACTTCCTTTGAGGAATATACCACTATGGAGCTTTTATCCGTTGCTATGCTGATTGTCATTAGTACCTTTGCTTTAGACTTTATCCATACAGACCGAAGCATTTTCAAGATTGTAGATTTAGACGAAGCATGGAGCTTTTTACAGGTAGCACAAGGAAAAACACTATCTATGAAGCTGGTTCGGGCTGGTCGTGCTATGAACGCTGGGGTATATTTCGTGACCCAAAATACAGACGACCTCTTAGATGAAAAACTGAAAAATAACCTCGGCTTAAAATTTGCATTTCGTTCCACTGACCTTAACGAGATTAAAAAGACCTTAGCCTTTTTTGGTGTAGACCCAGAGGACGAAAACAATCAGAAGCGATTGCGTGATTTGGAAAACGGGCAATGCCTTATCAGTGATTTATATGGTCGTGTCGGTGTGATACAGTTCCACCCTGTATTTGAAGAACTGCTCCATGCCTTTGATACCAGACCACCTGTGCGAAAAGAGGTGTAAATGTGAAACCATCAATAGTAAACAGAATAAAATCAAACTGGACGCTGAAACGTCTAGGTAAAGTGGCAATGACAGTGGCTTTCACACTTGTGATTGCCATTTTTCTTTTAGCCATGCTGGGAACGGTGGTTCAAGCTGCGGGCTTGGTAGATGATACGGTCAATGTGGCAAATGAATACAGCCGATACCCACTTGAAAACTATCAACTGGATTTTTATGTGGATAATAGCTGGGGCTGGCTTCCGTGGAACTGGTCGGACGGGATTGGAAAACAGGTCATGTATGGACTATATGCCATTACCAATTTTATTTGGACAATCAGTTTGTATGTTTCCAATGCGACAGGTTACTTAGTACAGGAAGCCTATTCCTTAGACTTCATTTCCGCTACAGCAGATTCCATTGGTAAGAATATGCAGACCTTAGCTGGTGTGAGTGCAAACGGATTTTCAACAGAGGGTTTCTATGTTGGATTCCTCTTACTCTTGATTTTGGTTCTTGGGGTTTATGTTGCCTATACGGGACTGATAAAGAGAGAAACCACAAAGGCAATTCATGCCATTATGAATTTTGTGCTGGTGTTTATCCTATCGGCTTCCTTTATTGCCTACGCTCCCGACTACATTAAAAAAATCAATGACTTTTCATCAGACATCAGTAATGCCAGTTTATCACTTGGCACGAAGATTGTCATGCCCCATTCCGATAGTCAAGGCAAGGACAGCGTGGACTTAATCAGAGATAGCCTGTTTTCCATACAGGTTCAGCAACCGTGGCTACTGCTTCAATACAACAGTTCAGACATTGAAAGTATCGGTATTGACCGTGTGGAAAGCCTGCTCTCCACCAGCCCAGATTCCAACAATGGCGAAGACAGAGAAAAAATTGTTGCGGAAGAAATTGAAGACAGAAGCAATACCAATCTAACCATTACAAAGACCATTAACCGTTTAGGTACAGTCTTCTTCCTATTTGTCTTCAATATTGGGATTTCCATATTTGTATTCCTATTAACAGGAATCATGATTTTCTCGCAGGTACTTTTTATCATCTATGCTATGTTTCTGCCTGTGAGCTTTATTTTAAGCATGATTCCATCATTTGATGGTATGTCAAAACGAGCCATAACAAAGCTCTTTAATACCATTTTGACACGAGCTGGAATCACATTGATTATTACGACAGCATTTAGTATTTCAACCATGCTCTATACCTTATCGGCTGGTTATCCGTTCTTTTTGATTGCTTTTCTACAGATTGTGACCTTTGCAGGAATCTACTTCAAGCTGGGCGATTTAATGAGTATGTTTTCTCTACAGAGTAACGATTCTCAAAGTGTGGGAAGTCGTGTGATGAGAAAACCTCGTATGCTTATGCACGCTCACATGCACCGTCTACAGCGGAAACTTGGACGTTCCATGACTACTCTAGGGGCTGGGTCTGCCATTGTTACAGGTAAAAAAGGACAGTCGGGTTCGGGGAGTTCTGCAAGGACACAAGCAGATCACTCCCGACCAGACGGAAAGGAAAAATCAACACTTGGAAAACGTATCGGTCAAACCATCGGTACAGTAGCTGATACCAAAGACAGAATGGTAGACACTGCTAGTGGTTTGAAAGAACAGGTTAAAGATTTGCCGACCAATGCAAGATATGCAGTATATCAAGGAAAATCCAAAGTAAAAGAGAATGTCCGTGATTTAACCAGTAGTATTTCTCAAACCAAAGCGGACAGAGCCAGTGGACGCAAGGAACAGCAGGAACAAAGGCGAAAAACCATTGCGAAGCGTCGCTCTGAAATGGAACAGGTCAAACAGAAAAAACAGCCTGCTTCTTCTGTTCATGAAAGACCGACTACAAGACAAGAACAATATCATGATGAACAGACCTCAAAACAGTCTAATATTCAGACTTCATATAAGGAATCTCAACAAGCCAAACAAGAGCGTCCAGCAGTTAAGTCCGATTTTTCAAGTCCAAAAGTGGAACGCCAAGGCAATACCGTTCAAGAAAAAACCGTTCAAAAGCCAGCAACTTCAACCACTACAGCAGATAGAACTTCACAACGTCCAATCACAAAAGAACGTCCGTCTACTGTTCAAAGAGTACCACTACAAAATACAAGAAGTAGACCACCAATCAAAACCGCCACCATTAAGAAAGTCGGTAAGAAACCATGAAGTTGAAAACTTTAGTGATTGGTGGTTCTGGATTATTCTTGATGGTCTTCTCACTGCTTCTGTTTGTTGCCATTTTATTTTCAGATGAACAGGACAGCGGAATTTCCAATATTCATTATGGAGGTGTGAATGTTTCCGCAGAAGTGCTGGCTCATAAGCCTATGGTAGAAAAATATGCCAAAGAATATGGCGTTGAAGAATATGTCAACATACTTCTTGCGATTATACAGGTGGAATCGGGCGGTACTGCGGAAGATGTTATGCAGTCCTCGGAATCCCTCGGTCTTCCACCTAATTCATTGAGTACAGAAGAATCCATTAAGCAAGGTGTGAAGTATTTCAGTGAATTATTAGCCAGTAGCGAAAGGCTCAGTGTAGATTTAGAATCGGTTATCCAGTCCTACAATTATGGTGGTGGTTTCTTAGGGTATGTGGCTAATCGTGGAAATAAATATACCTTTGAACTGGCTCAAAGTTTCTCAAAAGAGTATTCAGGTGGCGAAAAAGTGTCTTACCCCAATCCCATAGCCATACCTATCAATGGGGGCTGGCGATACAACTATGGCAATATGTTTTATGTGCAACTGGTAACGCAATATCTTGTCACAACAGAGTTTGATGATGATACGGTACAAGCCATCATGGACGAAGCACTGAAATATGAGGGCTGGCGATACGTTTACGGTGGAGCTTCCCCGACTACTTCTTTTGATTGTAGCGGACTGACACAATGGACGTATGGAAAAGCTGGAATTAACTTACCACGAACCGCACAACAGCAATATGATGTGACCCAGCATATCCCACTATCGGAAGCACAAGCTGGCGATTTGGTTTTCTTTCATTCTACCTATAACGCTGGCTCTTATATTACTCATGTTGGGATATACCTTGGCAATAACCGTATGTTTCATGCAGGCGACCCAATCGGTTATGCCGACTTAACAAGCCCCTACTGGCAACAGCATTTAGTGGGAGCAGGACGAATCAAACAATGAGAAAGGAAGATTTAATGATGAAATTTAGAAAAAATCAGAATAAAGAAAAACAGATACCAAAGGAAAAGAAACCTCGTGTCTACTATAAGGTCAATCCTCATAAAAAGGTTGTGATTGCCTTGTGGGTACTTTTAGTGCTTAGTTTCAGCTTTGCGATATTCAAGCACTTTACAGCTATAGATACTCATACTATTCACGAAACAACTATCATAGAAAAGGAATACGTTGATACTCATCATGTAGAAAATTTTGTAGAGAACTTTGCGAAAGTCTACTATTCATGGGAGCAATCCGATAAGTCCATTGATAATCGAATGGAAAGTCTAAAAGGCTATCTGACAGATGAACTTCAAGCTCTCAATGTTGATACAGTACGCAAAGATATTCCTGTATCGTCTTCTGTAAGAGGATTTCAGATATGGACGGTAGAGCCAACTGGCGACAATGAGTTTAATGTAACCTACAGTGTAGACCAGCTCATTACAGAGGGAGAAAATACAAAGACCGTCCACTCTGCTTATATAGTGAGTGTCTATGTAGATGGTTCTGGAAATATGGTACTGGTTAAGAATCCGACCATTACCAACATACCTAAGAAATCAAGTTATAAACCAAAAGCCATTGAAAGTGAGGGGACGGTTGATTCCATTACAACCAATGAAATCAATGAGTTTTTAACGACGTTCTTCAAGCTCTATCCTACAGCGACAGCCAGTGAACTTTCCTACTATGTGAATGACGGGATATTAAAACCAATCGGAAAAGAGTACATCTTTCAAGAACTGGTAAATCCTATTCACAATCGTAAGGATAATCAAGTCACGGTATCGCTGACAGTGGAGTATATCGACCAGCAGACCAAAGCAACGCAGGTATCTCAATTTGATTTGGTACTTGAAAAGAACGGGAGTAATTGGAAGATTATAGAATAACAAATATTGGTACATTATTACAGCTATTTTGTAATCACGTACTCTCTTTGATAAAAAATTGGAGATTCCTTTACAAATATGCTCTTACGTGCTATAATTTAAGTATCTATTTAAAAGGAGTTAATAAATATGCGGCAAGGTATTCTTAAATAAACTGTCAATTTGATAGTGGGAACAAATAATTGGATGTCCTTTTTTAGGAGGGCTTAGTTTTTTGTACCCAGTTTAAGAATACCTTTATCATGTGATTCTAAAGTATCCAGAGAATATCTGTATGCTTTGTATACCTATGGTTATGCATAAAAATCCCAGTGATAAAAGTATTTATCACTGGGATTTTTATGCCCTTTTGGGTTTTTGAATGGAGGAAAATCACATGAAAATTATTAATATTGGAGTTTTAGCTCATGTTGATGCAGGAAAAACTACCTTAACAGAAAGCTTATTATATAACAGTGGAGCGATTACAGAATTAGGAAGCGTGGACAAAGGTACAACGAGGACGGATAATACGCTTTTAGAACGTCAGAGAGGAATTACAATTCAGACAGGAATAACCTCTTTTCAGTGGGAAAATACGAAGGTGAACATCATAGACACGCCAGGACATATGGATTTCTTAGCAGAAGTATATCGTTCATTATCAGTTTTAGATGGGGCAATTCTACTGATTTCTGCAAAAGATGGCGTACAAGCACAAACTCGTATATTATTTCATGCACTTAGGAAAATGGGGATTCCCACAATCTTTTTTATCAATAAGATTGACCAAAATGGAATTGATTTATCAACGGTTTATCAGGATATTAAAGAGAAACTTTCTGCCGAAATTGTAATCAAACAGAAGGTAGAACTGTATCCTAATATGTGTGTGACGAACTTTACCGAATCTGAACAATGGGATACGGTAATAGAGGGAAACGATGACCTTTTAGAGAAATATATGTCCGGTAAATCATTAGAAGCATTGGAACTCGAACAAGAGGAAAGCATAAGATTTCAGAATTGTTCTCTGTTCCCTGTTTATCACGGAAGTGCAAAAAACAATATAGGGATTGATAACCTTATAGAAGTGATTACGAATAAATTTTATTCATCAACACATCGAGGTCAGTCTGAACTTTGCGGAAAAGTTTTCAAAATTGAGTATTCGGAAAAAAGACAGCGTCTTGCATATATACGTCTTTATAGTGGCGTACTGCATTTGCGAGATTCGGTTAGAATATCGGAAAAGGAAAAAATAAAAATTACAGAAATGTATACTTCAATAAATGGTGAATTATGTAAAATCGATAAGGCTTATTCCGGGGAAATTGTTATTTTGCAGAATGAGTTTTTGAAGTTAAATAGTGTTCTTGGAGATACAAAGCTATTGCCACAGAGAGAGAGAATTGAAAATCCCCTCCCTCTGCTGCAAACGACTGTTGAACCGAGCAAACCTCAACAAAGGGAAATGTTACTTGATGCACTTTTAGAAATCTCCGACAGTGACCCGCTTCTGCGATATTATGTGGATTCTGCGACACATGAAATCATACTTTCTTTCTTAGGGAAAGTACAAATGGAAGTGACTTGTGCTCTGCTGCAAGAAAAGTATCATGTGGAGATAGAAATAAAAGAGCCTACAGTCATTTATATGGAAAGACCGTTAAAAAAAGCAGAGTATACCATTCACATCGAAGTTCCACCGAATCCTTTCTGGGCTTCCATTGGTTTATCTGTATCACCGCTTCCGTTGGGAAGTGGAATGCAGTATGAGAGCTCGGTTTCTCTTGGATACTTAAATCAATCATTTCAAAATGCAGTTATGGAAGGGATACGCTATGGCTGTGAACAAGGATTGTATGGTTGGAATGTGACGGACTGTAAAATCTGTTTTAAGTATGGCTTATACTATAGCCCTGTTAGTACCCCAGCAGATTTTCGGATGCTTGCTCCTATTGTATTGGAACAAGTCTTAAAAAAAGCTGGAACAGAATTGTTAGAGCCATATCTTAGTTTTAAAATTTATGCGCCACAGGAATATCTTTCACGAGCATACACCGATGCTCCTAAATATTGTGCGAACATCGTAGACACTCAATTGAAAAATAATGAGGTCATTCTTAGTGGAGAAATCCCTGCTCGGTGTATTCAAGAATATCGTAGTGATTTAACTTTCTTTACAAATGGACGTAGTGTTTGTTTAACAGAGTTAAAAGGGTACCATGTTACTACCGGTGAACCTGTTTGCCAGCCCCGTCGTCCAAATAGTCGGATAGATAAAGTACGATATATGTTCAATAAAATAACTTAGTGTATTTTATGTTGTTATATAAATATGGTTTCTTGTTAAATAAGATGAAATATTTTTTAATAAAGATTTGAATTAAAGTGTAAAGGAGGAGATAGTTATTATAAACTACAAGTGGATATTGTGTGCTGAGAGCTTTCTTCTATACTAATAGACGAAAGGGTGTGAAAATGATTTTTAAATGATACTGTGGAACGGAACAGTAGCCCTAGTATTGACTACTGTCGTTTCTATTCATATTGGCTATTCTAGGACTGAGATGAAAAAATCTATAAATGCTCAGAATAAAATTGAACCCGCAAATCTCCCCAAAACAATGGTGAGTCATGTACTTGTATTATTCCGAAAAAATACACCTCTGGTGCAGTGAGACAAATTGGTGTATCTTATAGTGGCTTCGTAGATGAAAGCTATACTCTACTATCACTCTTTGATGATGTAGAACAAATTGAAAAAGATAATAGACTTCAGACAGCTATTGATGTTGTCAGAGAACAGTTTGGTTTTTTAGCCATACAAAAAGGAACCGTCCTAACTGAAGGTTCCAGAAATATTGAACGCAGTAAACTTATCGGTGGTCATTCCGCGGGTGGATTGGAGGGATTAAAATGAAACAAGAAAAAAATACAGTACAATTTTCAGAAATCCGTAGCAAAGGATGTAATGATATTGAAATGCTTGAAAGATTTTTACATGGAATCGTTGAAACAGCAACTTCAAAACTTCGTCAGAGAAAACTCAAAACAACTGAAATATCGATACGACTAGTACATGCTAAATCTGAAAACCGATTACCATTGGAATTTACATTTAGCATTAAGCCAACAAGCTCATCTGTGATAATCTATACTGAGGTAATCAATCGCTTTAAAGAATGTTACACAGGTGGGGGAATTCAAGGTTTTACGATTCAATTTGATAAAAATACCCTTGCCTCTGCATAGAAAGGATTTGATATGATTGACCGTTCATATTTACCATTTCAATCAGCAAGAGAGTACCAGGATACAAAGATGCAAAAATGGATGGGCTTTTTCCTATCTGAACATGCATCAGCACTCTCTGATGATACAAACAAAGTAACGTACATGTCTGACTTATCACTAGAGAAGAAATTATTACTCCTCAGTCAAGTATACGCCGGGCAGCTACGCACACGCATTCAAGTGATTGAAAAAAACAAGCGTGTTTCCTACACTGGAACAATACCAAGTCTGACCAAAGATTTCATTTTGATAAAAACTACAACAGGTCACATCAATTTGAAATTAAAAGACATTATTAGTATTGAACTTGTCGAGGAGGTGCTCTATGAATCAGCTTGAGTTTCAGCGTAATCACCTACAAATGGACTATTATAGCGAGAGCTACCAAGATTTTGAACGTGACTTCTACCGCTACTCTAACATGAATATTCCATTGACCTTCCTAACTGATGATATCCTAAAAACAATGGCGACTTCACGTAAGAATTACTTTGTCCTCAATAAGGAAAAGTCCAGAGATAACCGCGATCACTTCTTCATATTTGAAGTAAGTACCGTAGATGAGAATCCGCTAATCTATCATTATACATATAAGAAAACTACAATATATTTAGCAGAAAAATAGGAGCAGTTCAATTGACTGTTCCTATTTTTAATATTCATAAAATCTAAAGTCTTTATACTCTTTAACAATGGAGTCGCCAACCAGAACAGACTATACTGACCAGCGACTACCTTAAATTTAATGTTTCAGATTTATTTTCTTATCTCTAATTTCATAAACTACATCTGCTACATTTTCGAGTAATCGTTTATCGTGGGTGATAAACACGATAGTTCCGGTGTACTCCTTCATTAGTATTTCCAAAGCCTCTAAACTTGGTATGTCAAGGAAGTTACTGGGTTCATCCATTATTAGGATGTTATATCTACCCATGAGCATTTTAGCAAGCAACAATTTTATAATTTCTCCACCGCTTAAAACAGATAAACTTTTTCCAATATCGTTCTGTTTGAACCCCATAGATGCTAGCACTGAACGAATTTCTGATATATTGTAGTCACAATCCTTCTGCATAAACTCCATAACATTCTGATTACTGTTGTACTTGTAACCATTCTGTGCAAAGTAACCTATTTTTGCCTTAGGCGAAATAGAAATTCCTTCTTCATGGTTTAAGATCATTTGGATTAAAGTTGTTTTTCCGATTCCATTACCACCAGTTAACGCCACTTTTGCTCCTAACGGAATTTGAAAAGATGCATTTTCAAACAGAGCCTTATCCCCAAATACTTTATTAATTTCTGCACCGACTATAGGGTATGGATTATGGAGCTCCAATGCTTTACTTTGCCTGAAACGAATTCTGCGAATGCCTTCCGGAGCTTCTACTTTTCCTAAGGCCGCAATCCTGTGCTCTAGGGTTTTAGCAGCATTATACATCTTTTTTTCCTTACTTCCTATTGATTTTTGATGAGCTAAACGCCCTCCGTCTTCAGTACTTTTTTTCTTTGAAGAACCTTTTGCCTTCTGTTCTATTTTACGAGCCTGTTTTCGCTTTTCCTCCGCAGCCCTTTCCAATCGGGCACGTTCCGCAATAAATTGTTCGTATTCTGCAGCTTGGCTCTTACGTTCTTCCTCTTTCTGACGAAGATAATCAGAATAGTTTCCCCAATACTCAGTGATTTTGCCATCTTTCAGTTCCCATATTTTATCTACTATTTCATCAAGAAAATAGCGGTCATGGCTAATAACTAACAGTGCACCTGTAAAATATTTTAGCTGTCCTATTAGAAAATCAATTCCTTCACGGTCTAAATGGCTCGTAGGTTCATCCGCTAAAATACCATGAACCTGTGCCGATAAGGCCTGTGCTATTTTAAGCCTTGTTTCTTCACCACCGCTCATAGTCTGTATATTTAATTGCTCAACACCTAGCTTGCCTACAAGTGCAAAATCTTTTTCCTCCTGCAGAGTTACTTCGTCCAACTGGGGAATATAGGCAAGTTCACCCAGACGATTCATTTTACATCCTGGGGGAGTTAATTCTCCTAAAAGTACCCTGAGTAAAGTGCTTTTTCCAGCACCATTTGCTCCTACTAAACCAATACGGTCATAATCATATACTTCTAATTCATTTATATCTAAAACATCGCGTCCTTTGAATTCCACACGAATGTCTTTTGCTTTTAATATTAATTCCATAACATTTCCTCCTGTCTATAATCGCATGCTTTCATTTGCTTGTATGCAGGGAAAACCCTGCGATTTTAGCAGGAAGAGTTACATGAAAATAAGATACATAAATATTCCTCCAATATTGTTTATTTTAAATCTAATTTTCTAACCTCAGTTATCATTTGGCAAACTATAGCAATGCCAATAATTAAAATACCTGATAGTAAAAACCAATGATTTACACCGATTTTATCAGCAAAGAATCCAGAAAGAATTAACCCAATTGGCATAGCAAGTGACATGATACTTCCGATCAAAGAAAATACACGTCCTAAATATTCAGGCTTAATTTTCTCCTGAAAAAGAGCTGTTTGCACACCGCTATAAAATGGCACCGAAAGCCCCATTATTGCACAGCAAACTACGAATATTACAAATCCATTTGGAGGAAGTATTCCCGAAACGGCTAAACTGGTCCCCATTATAAAAAATGAACTTGTTATTAGTAATACATGCTTTTCGAAGCCCCCTAATCTTCCTAATAATAAGCCTCCTGCTAGCATCCCAAATGCAAAGGAAATTTCCGTAATAGAAATATGCACAGGCGTTCCATTAAAGTGTTCCATGCTTATTAAAGGAAATAGTGCATTGATTGGCATATAAACAAAAGTATATAGTGTTCCTAAGAGTAATAAGGCAAACAATCCTTTGTTTTGTCTCAGAACCACAACTCCTTCTTTCATCTCCCTTATGAAATTTGGTTCTAAACTTTGCACTTGATTACCCAGCTTAGGTATACGTACAATTGCTACCGTAATAGATGCAATCACAGCACCCAATACGTCGATGGCAATAATAGCATTTAAATCCCAAACGGAGTATAAGAGTGCTGCAACTGCCGGACTAACAATATAGCTTATAGACTGCAAAGACTGACTATAGCCTGCGCATTTCGTTAGCTGTTCTTCTGGTACTAAAAGTGGTGTAACCGCATTGAGTGCTGGGGTATGAAAAGCTGTTCCAATGCTACGGATAAACAATACTATCATAATCATCCAGACAGGTAGCTCCATACAGAATGCAACAATAGCAAGCACTGCACCAGCTGCTGCGATAATTAAATCGGCACCAATCATTATCTTCTTCCTATCATGACGATCCACTAGCACACCAATGGCAGGTCCCAAAATCGCATAGGGTAAAAAACCTACTAATGAAGCCATAGACAAGACCATCGCAGATCCTGTTTTTTCTGTAAGGTAAAAAATAATCGCCATTTGCAGGATGGCACTAGTGATTAATGATACTGCTTGCCCTGCCCATATTGCATAAAATTTTCGTTTCCAATTGTTGTATTTTTCCATTTATATTATCTCCTGCATATTATTTTGCTTGAATTTCTATTTTGAATAGCATTCTAGGCAATAAAAAATGCAGGCCAAACCCCACAATGTGGCTTTTGGTCTGCATACATACAATTTGGAAACATTCATATTAAAGACATAGTTAAATAAAGGTATAGTTAAATAACCAATATCCTCACCGTAACTAATGAATGCTCAATATCGTATAAATAAGCACAACAAAAAAGCCTATCATCGGGTATAGATTCTGCTTTTTTTATTGCCAGCTTATCTTAAACGCATTGAGGCTGTCATAGTTTCGGTTCCTCCTACATCTTTGTTTATATCAATTTATAGTATAACACAACAAGATGATATGTTCAATATAAAAGTTATGGAATGAGACTCATACTTCCAATTCGATGCCAGATTTAAAGGATATGACGAAGTTTTCTTCATAGACTGTAACGCTCTGGATTATCTTCCTTAGTAGCAAGCGATTAGCTTTCACAAAATCTTCTGTTTGTAGTTTTAAAAATTCATCAGGATTTTCTAACTCAACCTCAAAATATTTCATTTTACATTCCCTCATTTCATTTATTGATAAATTGAGTTTGCAAAAAAGAGTGGACAATTTTTGTCTACTCTTAACCTTTAAAATAGTTTTTTTTAATCGATTTGAAGTTGCCTAAATTATTACTTATTCGGTAAAATGAAGTATTGCTTTCAACAGATTTCCTTCAACTACACTTCACTTGATTCAAACAAGGTGGGTACATTTCTATTCCCACAAACTCCTTGTCAATGGAAACAAACACGTACCCACAGGGTAAATGGAAATAGAAACTGATAATTTCTAGCTATCACTTCTACTCATTCCAAAAATTTTCTCACTCTGATACTTACCCACCATAAAGCAAAAAGCCTTGCAATCAAGGCTTTCATTATCCCTTTCGTTCAAAGGTTTCTAAGCTTTTACGAGCAGAGCGACACACTCAGCGGTTCGCTATCTCCGTTCTGTCTGCGTGCTAGCACTTGTCAATCACGGACAGCTATCGCATGGGCGGAAGTAAATGCTAATCTTCGTCGTTTTACTCCTTGACTAGCAAACTTACCGCCTCAACATGTCCTGTATGTGGAAATAAAACACGATTAAAGATAAGGGAAGATACTGAATTAAAAAAATTCCCCCTCTATTGTCCGAAATGCAGACAAGAAAATTTAATTGAAATAAAGCAGTTCAAAGTAACTGTGATTACAGAGCCAGACGCAAAGACGCAGAGCCGATAAAATGAGATTAATACAATCTCATTTTATCGGCTCTTTCCGTTATGTATGGATTCTTTTAATTAGTCTTCGATGTTTCTTGCTTCGTTGATACCGCTGGCTAAAGATTCCATTAAGGATAGTTCTTTGTCTGTAAAGCTATCCATGTATTTCTCTATCTGTAATCGTCGGGTGCTTTTTACCAAGTTATTAGCAGGTAAGAAAAATTCATCAACGGAAACATGAAGTAACGATACAAGGTCATAAAGAACTTGTATGCTGGGGTGTTGCCCTTTATTTTCAATATTAGTTAAGTACCGTGGGTCAATTTCAATCAATGCTCCCACTTGTTCACGAGTTAAACCTCGTTTCAATCGAGCTTCTTTAATGGCTAAACCAAAGGCTCTAAAATCATATTTATCTTCTTTTTTACGCATAGTAGACCACCTCTATACATTTTATTGTTCCTACTGAATTAAAAACAGGTATAGAAAAACGTGTTATATGGTTTATAGGTTTATATTTAATAAAAAGCACTACTAAACGCCAATAAAAAAACCGTTATATGGTAGTGCTATTTACGCTGTTAAAATATTGTATATTACTTCCAAATGGCGGTTTGTTGGAGGTCAACGTCGCCATGAAGTACATCATATACAATAAATTTCCTTACATTGGGTTCTTGTCAAAAAAAGTCGTCTATCTGCAATAGATAAGTACGTCCACCAATGTGGTTTTATAAATCATATAGATAGAATAACAGAAGCATGTAAACAGAGAAATAAATCTGTTTATATGCTTTTTTGGCTATTCAGAACTTTTTTACAAAGTTTATTTATCAGTAATGCAACAAATCCCCCTTTCACATTGGGACTAAGAGTGAAAGGAGATAAACGAGCAAGGCTCACTTCCTTTCCTAGACAGAAAGGGGGTGAGAAACATGAAACCATCTTCTTTTCAGACCACAATAGAAAATCAGTTTGACTATATCTGTAAACGTGCTATGGAAGACGAGCGAAAGAATTATATGCTTTATCTTTCAAGGATTGCAAAGCGTGAGGTGTCCTTTTCGGATGTTGGCGATTATCTTGTTAGCCAGTTTGCGACAACAGATAACTATTCAACTGACTTTCAGATTTTTACACTCAATGGGTTATCAGTAGGCGTTGAAAATGATTTGTTGAGTGAAGCATTACGTGAGTTGCCAGACAAGAAACGTGAAATTCTACTGCTGTTTTACTTTATGGACATGAGCGATTCAGAAATTACAGACCTGTTGAAATTGAACCGTTCTACTGTCTATCGGCATAGAACCAGTGGACTAGCCTTAATTAAAAAGTTTATGGAGGAATTTGAAGAATGAAAACACAATATCCTATGATTCCCTTTCCTCTCATTGTAAAGGCAACAGATGGCGATACCGAAGCGATTAACCAGATTCTACATCATTACAGAGGGTACATAACGAAGCGTTCCCTACGACTTATGAAAGATGAATATGGCAATCAAAGTATGGTCGTTGATGAAGTCTTACGTGGAAGAATGGAAACCAGACTGATTACAAAGATTTTGTCATTTGAAATTAAGTAATATCCTCTCTCCTTTCGTGGAAGCGTGCTAAACCATTCCACGCTTCCCGAACAGGGAGGTTTGTTATTCCACCAAAGCATATTGAGCTTTCAATGTGTTTTGATAGGCTAACGAGCCATTGTTCTTTGAAAACTGAATAAAAGTAATCGAATACGTTTCGATAAGAAAAGAGCCAACGGAACTAACCGCCATGACCTATCTTATAAAGATAGCGAGCGATTCATGTTAGTGATCCGAGAAGCAATCTTTAGCAGGATTGCCTGCAACGACATTCTTATCGTGATAATGATACTCCCATACAGTCAATAGTCCGAGCGTGATAAAACCGTCGCAGGCAATGAGTATGGCTACATGAGAACCATGCAGGGGTGGAACTCCCGTGAGCTTTGCTAAAGCTGTTCGATTGCTGGTAAAACAACTTTTATGAAATCCAAATAAGTGATTTGGAAAGGAGGATTTTATGAAGCAGACTGACATTCCTATTTGGGAACGTTATACCCTAACCATTGAAGAAGCGTCAAAATATTTTCGTATTGGCGAAAACAAGCTACGACGCTTGGCAGAGGAAAATAAAAATGCAAATTGGCTGATTATGAATGGCAATCGTATTCAGATTAAACGAAAACAATTTGAAAAAATTATAGATACATTGGACGCAATCTAGCGTCGCCAAAGGGTCTTGTATATGATAAAATAGTATTAAGTCGTATCAAGGCTCTTTCCATAAAGGAAAGGAGCAAATGCCATGTCAGAAAAAAGACGTGACAATAAAGGTCGAATCTTAAAGACTGGAGAGAGCCAACGAAAAGACGGAAGATACTTATACAAATATATAGATTCATTTGGAGAACCGCAATTTGTTTACTCGTGGAAACTTGTGGCTACAGACCGAGTACCAGCAGGAAAGCGTGATTGTATCTCACTTAGAGAGAAAATCGCAGAGTTACAGAAAGACATTCATGATGGTATTGATGTTGTAGGAAAGAAAATGACACTCTGCCAGCTTTACGCAAAACAGAACGCTCAAAGACCAAAGGTTAGAAAAAACACTGAAACTGGACGCAAATATCTTATGGATATTTTGAAGAAAGACAAGTTAGGTGTAAGAAGTATTGACAGTATTAAGCCATCAGACGCTAAAGAATGGGCTATTAGAATGAGTGAAAATGGTTATGCTTATCAAACCATCAATAACTACAAACGTTCTTTAAAGGCTTCATTCTATATTGCTATACAAGATGATTGTGTTCGGAAGAATCCATTTGACTTTCAACTGAAAGCAGTTCTTGATGATGATACTGTCCCTAAGACCGTACTAACAGAAGAACAGGAAGAAAAACTGTTAGCCTTTGCAAAAGCTGATAAAACCTACAGCAAAAATTATGATGAAATTCTGATACTCTTAAAAACAGGTCTTCGTATTTCAGAGTTTGGTGGTTTGACACTTCCAGATTTAGATTTTGAGAATCGTCTTGTCAATATAGACCATCAGCTATTGAGAGATACTGAAATTGGGTACTACATTGAAACACCAAAGACCAAAAGTGGCGAACGTCAAGTTCCTATGGTTGAAGAAGCCTATCAAGCATTTAAGCGAGTGTTAGCGAATCGAAAGAATGATAAGCGTGTTGAGATTGATGGATATAGTGATTTCCTCTTTCTTAATAGAAAGAACTATCCAAAAGTGGCAAGTGATTACAACGGCATGATGAAAGGTCTTGTTAAGAAATACAATAAGTATAACGAGGATAAATTGCCACACATCACTCCACATAGTTTGCGACATACATTCTGTACCAACTATGCAAATGCAGGAATGAATCCAAAGGCATTACAGTACATTATGGGACATGCTAATATAGCCATGACGCTGAACTATTACGCACATGCAACATTCGATTCTGCAATGGCAGAAATGAAACGCTTGAATAAAGAGAAGCAACAGGAGCGTCTTGTTGCTTAGTAGTACAAATGAATTTACTACTTATTTACCACTTCTGACAGCTAAGACATGAGGAAATATGCAAAGAAACGTGAAGTATCTTCCTACAGTAAAAATACTCGAAAGCACATAGAATAAGGCTTTACGAGCATTTAGAAAATATAAAAAGATAATTAGAAATTTATACTTTGTTTGTCTAAAAAAGCAGCAAACTATAAACTAGTAGGTTCCACACCAAATGTAGACCCATACTTCCCCATAAGTCCGATTTATAGCGCACCATCCCTAAAAAGATCCCAAGTGAAACATATAAACACCAAGCTAGAATGGTTCCTGGATGATGTACTAAGGCAAATAAAACACTTGTCAAAGCAACTCGAATATCTAATTTTCTGACCAGGTTCCATAAAATTTCTCGATACAGAAATTCTTCAACCATACTCGCATTGATTAAGAACAATAAAAATGAAAACCAAGGAACCTGATGTTGAAGTCCAATTAAGTTTGCTTGATTCGTGGTTCCTTGAGCATGAATCAGACTAAAACATAGGCTTATAATCAGTAGGCTAACGAATCCAATACCAAGCCATTTCATCCTAGTTTTCATATTGACCTTGACCACTTGTTTTCGTTGGCCATACATCCATAAAAAAGAAATGAGCGACGCACAATAGAGAATCTGTAGTATGGTTAACTCACCAATACAAAGCAATTTCAGTAAGTATAGGGATACCAATAAGACATTTACTTGTTGGAATATATAAACTGGAATTATTCTTTTCATAGTTACCTCCGAAATAAATCTTCATAATCTAAATCTAATACCTGCACAATCCTTTCTACCCATGGACTTTGAGGCATTCGTTGTTCCATCTTGTAGTGGCGTATTTTTTGATACAAACGATTCAATTCACTTGGATAGTGAAACTCTCCCGCAAACATTTTTCTGGTTAACTCAATCCAGCTAATATTTCTTTCAGCCAAAATAATGGACAAGTTCTCCCAAAATCGTTCAGCCATATTGCTTCTCCTTTAACTAGATAAATAATGTGTTTGTGCCATGTAAATCAATTGTTTCGTATCTCTTGGCAATAGAGCTCTAGCCTCTTCCAAATTCAGATTTGGATAAACTCTCTTATTTGAAACCGCAAGAGGAAGCCTGATGCATAGTTCAGGATTTTTTAATATCATTTCAATGAAATCCGTTAATCTTAGATTGTCACGGTTCTTAAATCGTAATAAATTGGGAGATAGAAACTCAAAACAATCTGAAGAATAGCTCATCATCTCAATTAATTTATCCTTTGTCATTTCAGAAATCGAATGACAAGACACCTCGATGCCATACTTTTGAAAGAAATCCAAAAGAAGTTGATTTCTTTGGCTATTTTTACTTAGATAGAGATCAATCATGGGAGACCTCCCAAAGATTCGGTTCCATTTGATATTCTGAGACGATTAAGGAATCTAATGAATTTGAGAAGTTAATCGATTTCTTGTCTTCATCATAAGCTTTTACAGTTACTTGGGTTGTAAGTATTCCTTCTTTTCCCTCGGCTCGATAGCCTTGTCCATATAAAACAAAAACAAGATTCTGATTATCATCTACAAAGGCATCAACCCCATTCTTTATGTCTTGACTTTCAAGGAATTCCATAACGTTTTGAAGATAGGACTCGTAAAATAGTGGGTAGTTGTGTTTTTTATGGTAATCATCTAAAAATGTTACTTCAAACTCACATGGATAATTGGGCATCAAAAATAATTGTTCATCCAGCTGTTTGATTTCTGCATCATGTAATTCTGTTTCTAATTCATCACAATCTAGTATTGATTCTTTATTTAATGCTTTCATCTTTTTCCTCTATTTCTTTTAATTTCTTTGCGATCGCGGCAATCACAGGAACGGTTACACTATTACCAGCTTGTTTATAGAGCTGACTATTACTAGAGACTTTTCTCGCAGCTTCAAAAGCCCAATCAGGAAAGCCCTGCAAGCGAAAACACTCTTTAGGAGTGATTCGTCGTATCCTCAGACGGTAAAATTGTCCATCTATCAAGACACCAGCTACATGATAAACTTGTTTATCTTCTCCTTCATAGCTACCCACTACTCCCATTTGACCACTAGTTGTTAACGTATTCGCTATACCTTTTCCAACTCTACCACGCCGATACTGAGAACTTGGTCTTTCCAAATTGATTGAATCTCCAATCTCTGCTTGAGCGTATCCTTTTTTAGTTGCTTCCCTGACTTTTAAAAATTGGATTGGTTCTGGAATCAGTATTTTGGGAATTTTATCTCCTCCTTGCATCGTAGTCAGTGTTGGAGATAAGCCCTCACTTCCATAGACGCGACCGGTCTCCTTAAAGCTAGTGGGTAAATCTCCAACAACGACAATGCCATGACGATCCTGAGTATTTAAAGTAAACATCGGCTCTTGATTTTCCTTAAAGCGTCTACCATTTTGTCTCTTGTCTAATCTGTCTGGTGTCATACAAGGAATCGCAATCTTAAATCCTTCTCCTTTCCCACGAACTAAGGTTGGCGCAAGACCTTCTGAATAATAAACTTTACCGCTCATTCCACTTTTTGATGGATTCAAATTTCCTAATGTTTTTAAAATCTCAGAGTTAGTTGCTTGACCTTCTCGTCTGAAAGGAAATAAGAGTCTGGTACCTTTCTTTCTAGAATGTCCGATAATAAACACCCTCTCTCTGTTTTGGGGAACGCCAAAATCCTTACTGTTAAGCACCTGCCACTCAACATCAAACCCCAACTCATCAAGTGTGGTAAGGATTGTGGTGAACGTCCGTCCCTTATCGTGATTGAGTAGGCCTTTAACATTTTCAAGAAAAAGAAAACGTGGTTGGATTTGTTTGGCCGCCCGAGCAATTTCAAAGAACAAAGTTCCTCTAGTATCTTCAAATCCCAATCGTCTTCCTGCGATTGAAAATGCTTGACAAGGGAATCCCCCACAGATGATATCGACTTTCCCTCTAAGTTTTTTAAATTCATCATCTGAAACATTTCGTATGTCATGAAATTCTATTTCTCCTTCCGTTTGAAAAATGGATTTATAAGATTCTCTAGCAAATTTATCAATCTCACAAAATCCAATACACTCGTGTCCGACACTTTCCATTCCTAGTCGAAAACCACCGATACCTGAAAATAAATCAATAAATTTCATTTCTTGATTACCCCTTTCTGATCGACTATTAATGTCCAAAGAGTCAAACCACTTGAAATGAAAATGAGCATAACTAATATCCACTCGATTGGCGACATTTAACCACCTCCTTTTCTAACACGGTTATTCCAAACAGAATACAAGCCGTTAAACACAAATTCAGCAAGCACTTCCGCACGTCTAACAAAGCGGACATTATCTAGAGCATACTGATAGATTTTCTCAAAATCAGTCATAGCAATTTCACTGGCTGTTTCAGAAAAACCTTCGCGTCTAAATTGATCTTGTACCAATCCCCAAATATAATCTCGATCATATTTTGTGACCTTTTCTACTTTTCTTTTCAAGATAGGTTGAGTATTCCTATCCTCCTCATCCTCAATAAATAAAGAATCAGTCTCACTATATTTAGTCTCACTAACTTCAGTCTCACTAGGGGCTGAATGTGAGACGGGGGCCGTTTGATTTTCAACCTGCCCTAGTCTTTTTTTAACACTAGGCCTGTTTGAATTACCTACTGGGGTAGAAGATAATTCCCCTAAATAAATCTTATTAGCTAGTCTTCCTTTCTCACTTGAAGACTGTTGAACTTCATCAATTAAGTCATATTCTTTAAGAGTTTTTTTGATGGACAGTAATTTTGACTTCGAACAACCTAACAGCCTCATCAGTTTAGAATTAGAAAATACTAAATAGACCGCGCCTTCTTCATCTATCCAACCACGACTGAGAGATAATTCTAAACGATCTTTTAAAATAGAATAAGCCACCTTTACTTCTAGTTTCATATCCATATATTTCTCATCCTCAAAAAGAATTTTAGGTAATTTATAATACCGTTCTGAAGTTTGGTATTGATTTGCGGTAATTCGTTTCATAGCTCTCCTCCAAGTTCTTTGAGTATTAAATCGCCATTTGATTCCAAGCGAACCAAGCCACTTTTTTCTAATTCAGCCATAAGAGAGATGGCTTCAACAATGTCAATTCCCATTTCACGTACTAAAAATGAAATGACGATATAGCGTGATGATTGTAATTCTTTTGTCATTTTCCCTCCAGAAAATAAAAAAAGGAGAACAATATTCAACTGTTCTCCAAAATATTTTTATTAAAAAGAAAAACCCTGCCAAATTAATTTTTGGTAGGGTTTTTGGCAGGAAACTAAATTAATTTATCAGTTTCTAAAATGTGTTCACGATTCTAAAAGGCTGATACTATAGTATTCCGAATTCTAATTGGTATATGCCTCTTATTTAAGAGTAACTGAAGCTCCAGCTTCTTCCAATTTAGCTTTGATTTCTTCAGCTTCTGCAGTTGGAACGCCTTCTTTGATGACACCTGGTGCACCATCAACAAGTTCTTTAGCTTCTTTAAGTCCAAGACCAGTGATTTCACGTACAGCTTTGATAACGCCAACTTTTTTGTCACCAGCAGCTGTCAATTCAACGTCAAATGAATCTTTAGCAGCACCAGCGTCAGCAGCACCAGCTGCAGCTACAGCTACAGGAGCAGCTGCAGTTACACCAAATTCTTCTTCGATAGCTTTTACAAGGTCGTTCAATTCAAGGATTGAAGCTTCTTTAATTTCAGCAATAATGTTTTCAATGTTCAATGCCATTGTTATTTCCTCCAAATAAGTTTTAAATTTTATAATCGTTTTTCCGTAGCTAGGCTACGCTGCGTAGCTTAAGATTAAGCTGCGTCTTCTTTGTTGTCTGCAACCGCTTTGACTGCAAGAGCAACGTTGCGCACTGGCGCTTGAAGTACAGAAAGGAGCATAGAAAGAAGTCCTTCGCGGTTTGGAAGAGTTGCAAGAGCAACGATTTCTTCTTTAGATGCGACAGCGCCTTCAATTGCACCACCTTTGATTTCAAGTGCTTCAGCGTTTTTAGCAAAGTCGTTCAAGATTTTCGCTGGTGCGATAACATCTTCATTAGAAAATGCTACGGCAGATGGTCCAACAAATACTGATGCAAGATCTTCAAGACCAGCTTTTTCAGCTGCACGACGCAAGATTGAGTTTTTAATAACTTTATACTCAACTTCGCTTCCACGAAGCTCACGACGAAGAACTGTATCTTGATCAACTGTCAAACCACGAGCGTCTACAACGACGATAGATGCAGCAGCTTTCATTTTTTCAGCTACTACGTCAACTAGTTCTGCTTTTTTAGCAATAATTGCTTCACTCATTAGTGTGTTCACCTCCGTAATTATTTTGCTTGGGGAATTTTTCCAAAAGAAAAACGCGCCCAAACCTAGACACGAAAGTACAATACGCTTCTTTTTACATGATACGTTTTGTCCTCGGTAGGATCTTTACGAGTCGAGCTCCCCTACTGTCTTAGGCAGTTTTTTCAAACCGTATATAAGTATAGCATAGACAAAAAAAGAATGCAAGATTTTTGCAAACTTTTTTAAAATTTTTTTAAATTTCTACTGTCAAAACTTTGCCTTGCTTGACAACCTGCTCTCCTGCAATATAGACATCATCAACATCACTGGATTTAACTGCGTATACGAGGTGAGAAAGCATATTTTCCTGAGGTTGAAGATGGATTTTTCCCTTAGGTTGAATAACCAGAAAATCTGCCTGCTTGCCGACTTCTAGACTTCCTATCTGCTTTTCCATTCCTAGAACCTTAGCCCCTTCGATTGTCAGTGCCTTAAGGGCTGTCTCGATTGGAAACTGGCTGGCATCTCCACTCTTCATTTTCTGTAAGAGAGCTGCGGTCCGTCCTTCCTCAAACATATCTAGATTATTATTGGAAGCAACCGAGTCAGTCGCAATTCCCACTGCTACTCCTGCTTTTTGGAGTTGGATGATTGGAGCGATTCCTGAGGCCAGTTTTAGATTACTGATAGGATTGTGGGCGATAGCCACATGAGAAGTTGCCAAGCGTTCAATTTCTCTCTCGTTTAGTTCAACCCCGTGAGCAAAGACAGACGGATGATCTAAGTAACCTAGTTCTTCGAGAAAGGCGAGGGGGCGTTTGCCGTATCGTTTCAGGATAATTCCTGACTCCTCCTTGGTCTCCGCCACATGGATATGGATAGGAATGTCCAGCTCTTTTGCAATATCTAAGCTCGCTTCCAGCAGGTCTCTACTACAGCTATACGGAGAATGTGGAGCTACCATAACCTTGAAATTTGGATTTTCATATCCTAAAATTTCCTCTATAATGGTTCGTGTTCTGTTTATGGTCTCAGCAGTTGTTTCTGCCTCTGAAGAAAAGAGGGTCGGTGAGAAATAACAACGCATCTTAGAATCTATAACTGCCTGATAAATTTGCTCAATATCCACACCATTGGGATTATACATATCGTTGAAGCTTGTTGTTCCTGACTGGAGCATTTCTGTCAGAGCTTCTTTGACCGCCTTGGTAGTCATGTCGGGAGTAAATCCTGCTTCTGCTGGCCAGATAAAGTCATTGAGCCATTCATGGAGGTTGCTGTCATCCCGAATCCCTCGCAAGCCTGTCATAGCAGAATGGGTGTGGCAATTGACCAAACCAGGCATAATCCAGGCTCCCTGATAGTCTATAATCTGCTCAGCTTGCTCTAAAATCTCTGGCTCCTCTTGGCCGACATAGACGATTTGAGAGTCCTTAACGGCTAAGATACCATCCAAATAAACATGGAAATCTTTGTCACAAGTCACGATATTTACATGCTGATAGACTTTCATTGTTTTCTCCTTCTAAGACCCTGATTTTTTCTAGCTATTGTAACAAAAAAGTCACCCGAAGGCAACTTTTTTCGTTCATGAGATTTCAAAATAGAAAGGATTATTCAGAGCTAAAAGCTGCAGCTTTCTGCATTTGGTAATACTTGCCCTTTCTAGCCATGAGGTCATGATGGTTACCATGCTCCACAATGTCACCATCCACCAAGACAAGAATTAAATCCGCATCCTGAATGGTTGACAAACGGTGAGCAATGATAAAGCTTGTGCGCCCCTTCATGAGTTTGGCAAAGGCATCCTGTACTAGCACCTCTGTCCGTGTATCGATGGAAGAAGTCGCCTCGTCTAAGATAAGAATCTTTGGAATAGCTAGAAAGACTCGGGCGATGGTCAAGAGCTGGGCTTGACCGACAGAGAGAGATTCTCCTGAATTTTCCAACTTGGTATCGTATCCCTGTGGCAACTGTTGGATGAAAAAGTCTGCGTTGGCTGCTTTGGCGGCAGCAATCACCTGCTCTCGACTGGCTTCAGAATTGCCAAATGCAATATTGTCATGAATGGTCCCTTGCTTGAGCCAGGTTTCCTGTAGCACCATACCAAACTGCTGTCTCAATGATGCTCGGGTATAATCGTAAATAGAACGACCGTCTAACAAGATATCTCCTGAATTAATAGGATAAAAACGCATGAGGAGATTGATAAGAGTTGACTTACCAGCACCTGTCGGACCAACGATGGCTACCTTGCTACCAGCTGGGATATCGATAGACAAATCCTTAATCAAGATCCTTTCAGGATGGTATCCAAAAGAAACATGCTTAAAGGAAATGGCTCCCTGTACTTGGTCACTGGTCAAGATTTCCTTACCTGTTTCAACAACCTCAGGACTTTCTAAGACAGCATAGACACGCTCTGCGCAGGCGAGAGCACTTTGCAACTCGGCTAAAACAGAAGAAATATCATTAAAGGGCTTAGTGTACTGCTGAACATAGTTCAAAAAAGTCACTAAACGTCCGATGGTCAAGGTTGAACCCATCATGATACGATAAGCTCCTACTCCAGCAAGAAGAGCATAGATGAGTGCATTAACAAAGCGAGTTGAAGGATTAACCGTTGATGAATAAAAGATGGCTGACTGAGAATAGCCTGCATAGTTGGCATTCGCCTCGTGTAGTCTTTGGATAAACTCTGTCTGAGCATTGAAGGACTGGATAATAGTCTGCTGGCTAAGCGATTCTTCAATCAACTGAGTCTGAATCCCCCTGGTCTCTGTTTGCTTCTGAAAGAGATGATAGGACCGTTTGGCAATAAAGCGTGAAATCACCATGGACAGGGGCGTCAACAGCAAGACCAAGAGGGTCATGAGGAGATGAATTTGGAGCATGGCTAGAATACTAACCAAAATCATCAAAACGCCAATGAAAAATTGATTGAAAATCATGGTCAAGCCGGCTGCCAGCTGTTCTATGTCTGTAGTCACACGACTAACCATCTCTCCACTGCCCTGCCGATCCACAAAAGCAATCGGTAACCGATGGAGTTTATGGATGATTCGCTCTCGCAAGTCTCTGGTATAAGAGAAGATTAGACGATTATAAAGAAGAGGATTGGCCCATTGTACCAGAGTATTTCCTATGACTACCAAGATCATCTGAATGAAAATCTGCCAAAAAACTGGTGAAGAACCAGCCACTAGAACTTGGTCGATGACCTGCCCAATCAGAATAGGTAGGTAAATTGATAAGCCAACTTGGGCAATAGTTCCTAGAAAAGCTAGGAAAAGGAGGAAAGGATGGCTTACTAAATCTACGGCTAAACGTTTGAGCGTCTGGTTTGCAGTTTGTCGTTTCATGCTAGTCCTCCTTTCCATGTTGGGATGCATTGATTTCGCGATAGACTTGGCTGGATTTCATCAAGTCATCGTGCTTGCCAACAGCTAGGAGCTCACCTTTTTCCAAGAGGAGAATCTGGTCTGCCATCTGGAGTGTCGAAGTCCGTTGAGAAATCAAGATTAAGCTCGTATTTGGCAGATTTTCTCGAATGGCTTTCAAGAGCTTGGACTCAGTGATGGTGTCGAGGGCTGAGGTCGCATCATCTAGGATGAGAAATGGAGCTTGTCGCAAGACTGCTCGTGCGATAGACAGCCTTTGTTTTTGTCCGCCTGAGAAATTTCGACCTCCTGCCTCAACAGTAGCATCCAAAAGCCCTTCCTTTTCACTGACAAAATCCTTAGCTTGCGCAATCTCCAAGGCCTGCCAGAGTTCTTGGTCAGACACCTCTCGATTAAAACCCAGAGTCAAGTTGGAACGAATAGTTCCCTTAAAGAGTTCGACCTTTTGGGGCACGTAGGCAATCCAAGACCGCCACTGCTCAAGATTAAGAGGACTACGTCCATTTCGATAAAGATCAATGCTCCCCTTGTCTACTGGATAAAGTCCAAGTAAGACTTGCACCAAGCTTGATTTACCTGAACCAGTTCCCCCGATGATACCAAGGATTTGCCCTTGCTTCATATCAAAGGAAATGTCTCTCAGAGAAGGCTGAGCCGCATCAGGATAGGTAAAGGTCAATTCTTGGATTTGTAAAACCTTATCGCTGGTAGCTTGCTTTTGTTCTAACTCTGAATGGATATCCTCTGGAGCCTCGTCAAAGACTTCCTCGATTCGCTTGGCTGAGATGTAGGACTGATTGAGAGAATTGATCAGCATGGCGAGCTTAACCAATTCCACCAAGATTTGCAAGAGATAGTTGATGAGGGCAATGAGGGCACCTTGACTGAGTAAACCTCCTTGAATTGAAATATAGCCCTGCCAGATGATAACGAGGAGAGTCCCATTAACAATCAGATAGGTCAGAGGTGTTAACAAACTAGACCAGAAACCTGTCTTTTCTTGCAATCTAGCATAAACTTGGTTAAGAGTTTGAAAAATCTGTAACTCTCGTTTTTCCTGACCAAAAGCACGAATAACTCGCATGCCTTGCAATTGCTGGCGCGTTTCCTGAACCAGCTGGTCCGTTTTCTTTCTGAGACTACTGTAGAGAGGATTGACCAGTCGAGAGAGTCCTACAATGACGATTGTCAAAATGACAACCATAACCAAGAACCAGAAAGTCAGCTCAGCTGAGATACGATAGGCCATAAAAATGGCACCAAAAACGATAATAGGCGCTCGCAAAAAGAGACGCAGGAATTGATTGATACCAGTCTGTATCTGGTAGGTATCCGAAGTCAAGCGAGTCACCAAGCTAGAAGTTGTCAGACGATCTCTGCTGTCCTTGGGTAAGGAAAGAATATGACGATAAAGGTCGTCTGTCAGTTCTTTGGCAAACCCAACCGCTGCCTTGGCTGAGTAAAACTGGGCTACCAAGGCCACTAAAACGCCAATCACTGCAAAGATAAGGAGCAGGCCAATCTGCATCCATAGATGCCCTTGATCTCGCTGGGGCAAGGACTGATCAACAATCCCAGCAATCACCATGGGAACCAAGAGCTCAAAAATAGCTTCTAGCAGCTTGAACAGGGGAGCCAAAATTGATTCTTTGATATAGGGTTTGAAGTAAGATAGTAAGTGTTTCATAAATCCCTTCTATTCTTATTCTGGAAATGAAGAAAGTGGGAAGCACCACCATCTCCGTTTTATTTGTTTAAGTAAGGTAATAGATAGCCATATCCTACTTTTTCCATCTCATCCTTGGCTACAAAGCGCAAGGATGCAGAATTGATACAGTAACGCAGGCCACCTAACTCCTGGGGTCCATCTGTGAAAACATGACCCAAGTGAGCATTTCCTGACCGAGAACGAACCTCGATTCGCTCCATTCCATGACTCAGATCCTTGTAATAGTGAATCAATTCCTTAGAAATCGGACGACTAAAACTTGGCCAACCACAACCTGAGGCAAACTTATCCTTAGCAAAAAAGAGTGGCTCACCCGTCGTGATGTCTACATAAATCCCTTCTTCAAAAGTTTGGTCATAAGCATTACTAAACGGCGCCTCTGTAGCAGCTTCTTGCGTAACACGGTAAGACTCTGCTGACAAACTTTCTTTTAACACTTCTTGACTAGGCTTTTCATAGTTAGAGGCGTCAATTAATGGCTTATCAGCATCCGTCACATCGATATGACAATAACCTGAAGGATTTTTCTTGAGATAGTCTTGATGGTAGTCTTCTGCTAAAATGTAGTGGCGAAGTTTCTCCACCTCTACTGCAATCTTTCGACCCAGCATACGCTCCTGCTCCTGCACCACTGTGTAGATAGCCAGCAAGTCTGCTTCATCCTGATAATAGATTCCCGTTCGATATTGGCGACCACGGTCATTCCCCTGCTGGTTAATAGACAAGGGATCAATAACACGGAAATAATAAAGCAAAATCTCTCTGAGTGACACTGCTTTCTCATCATAGATCACTTGAACAGTCTCTGCATGGTCTGTTTCCTTGAGCAACTGGTAATTGGTCGTTTCGACTTGGCCATTAGCGTAGCCGACACTGGTTGCTAGCACTCCAGAAATACGTGAAAAATACTCCTCTAATCCCCAAAAACAACCACCTGCTAGATAAATTTCTGCCATCTTTATTTCTCCTTTATCAAGTTTTTAACTAATACTCTTCGAAAATCTCTTCAAACCACGTCAGCTTACATCTGCAACCTCAAAACAGTATTTTGAGCTAACTTCGTCAGTTCTATCCACAACCTCAAAACACTGTTTTGAGTAGCCTGCGGCTAGCTTCCTAGTTTACTCTTCGATTTTCATTGAGTATAAACTTCTTTTCAAAAAAAGGATAGGAAGCCCTCTAATCAAGAGTTTCCCCATCCTATCTTCTATTTCTTTACTTTGTTTCGACACGGACACCTTGGGTATCAACATTCAAATCATGCAGTTTGCCTTTGAAAGGTTGCTTTTGCAATTCTGCCTTAATCGCTGGCATCTTGTCATGAGAGGCCAAGACCATCACTGTTGGTCCGGCACCAGAAAGGTAGGTCGCATAGGCACCATTCTCTTTGGCTACTTGCTTAATCGTCGCAAATTCACGGACCAGACTTTGACGATAGCGCTCATGGAAGAGGTCTCCCTCGATTGCTTGCCCAGCAGTCACCATATCTCCTGCCAACAAGGCTGCAACCGCCACATTGGCGATAGAACTAGCTGCAACAGCTTCCTTGTAGGACAATTTCTTAGGAAGGACACCACGGCTATCGCGAGTTCGTAATTCATAGTTGGGAATATAAGCTAGAAAATCACACTCTGGGAAGTCTGCCACAATCGCCGAAACCTGCCCTTCAACAGAGCTCGCAACAACAAGATTTCCATAGATGGCTGGAGCTACATTGTCAGGATGTCCTTCAATCTTGGTCGCCAGTTGCAATTTATCGTGGTTAGATAAGTTGAGCTTGCCCAGCTGGTTGGCCAGTTCAATCCCAGCAACTATAACCGAGCTAGAAGAGCCCAAACCACGCGCCAAGGGAACATCACTGGTCATTTTCAAGCGTCTCGGTTGCAAGTCTGGCGCAATTTGCAAGGCAATCTTGAGCAAGAGATTACGCTCGTCATGTGGAATCCATTTGCCAATCTGATGTTCAATCAACCACTCATCCCGTTCTTCACAGACCTCAATTTGAAGATACTTGGTTACAGCTACACCAACCGAATCAAAACCTGGCCCAATATTGGCACTGGTTGCAGGTACAATAATCTTCATCCTATTCTCCTAACACCTTGAAGGTATTCAAGAGGTCAAATTCTGAAGCTTTGGCCAACTCAGCTGAAACATTCTCAAGCTGCTCTTTATTAATCTTATGAGTGATAATCACTACACGCGCCTTGTCACCCTCTTTGCCATCTTGGAGGATTTGCTTGAAGGAAATATCTTGAGCATTAAAGATTTCAGCCAGTTTCAAGACCTGACCTTTTGAATCTGGTGCCAAGATTGAGAAGTAATAATTGGCTTTGACATCTTCTGGATTTGCCAAGACAAGTTCACGGCTATATTCGTTGAAGTCTTTGCCAATGGTGCCATCATTCAAGCGACGAACGATACGGACAATGTCCGCTACAACACTTGTTGCAGTTGGTTTTTGACCAGCACCTGGTCCGTAGTACATAGACTCACCGATACCAATAGATTCTACAAAAACAGCGTTCATTACCCCATTCACACTGGCAAGTGGATGTACTTTAGGAAGGAAGGTTGGAGTTACTTCCGCAGCAATACCTGAAGGAGTTTCCTCGATAGAACCAACCAATTTCACTACATAGCCCAGGTCTTGGGCTACAGCTACGTCTTCTGGTGTGATGTTGCGGATTCCCTTGTGGGCTACATCGTCAAAGGCAACCTTCATACCAAAGGCAAATTGGCTCAAAATCACCATCTTGTAGGCTGCATCAATCCCATCCACGTCATTTGTAGGATCACTTTCTGCAAAACCAAGTCTTTGCGCTTCAGCCAGAGCATCATCATAAGACCAGCCTTCTTCAACCATTTTGGTCATCATAAAGTTAGAAGTTCCGTTAACGACACCAAGAACGCGCGTGATTTTATCAGAAGCCAACGAATTTGCTAAAGTACGAAGAATTGGAATCCCACCAGCTACTGCCGCTTCGTAGTAAAGTGCTACATTATGCTCTTTAGCGATTTCTAACAATTCTGCACCATGGACAGCCAAAAGGTCCTTGTTGGCAGTAACAACGTGTTTCCCAGCTTCTAAGGCACGAGTGATAAAGGTTTTAGCTGGTTCGATACGCCCCATCAATTCCACTACGATAGTAATGTCCTTGTCTGCTAAAATATCATCTACATTGGTTACAAAGTTAAAGTCATTTCCTGCTGCAAGCAAGCGGTTCTTTTCATCTTCATCCTTGACCAATACCTTGGCTACTTCAATCTCTGAATGAGCTGACTGGATAATTTTTTCTCCATTTTCCTTTAGGAGGAAAGGTACGCCACTTGCAACGGTACCAAATCCAAGTAAAGCAATTTTAACTGTCATGTTTGTCTCCTAGAAATTTTCTGATATAGCCATTATAACAGAATTTTGTGAAAATTCCTATCCAAGAAAACCACTATTTATAGATAGAAAAGAAAAGAAAAGAAAAAAACGAATCATCTGATTCGCCTTTCTTGATAAATGAAAACTGATTTTAAAAATTATGAACGAATCTTTTTCAGACCGAGAACTGCGTCATGGTTAATCAATATTTGCCCATACTCTTGCAAGACTGAACGACTGATGTCACTGTCGTCTGCAAACTCACGCATACGAGCCAAGAGCCAGGCTGGATATGGACTAGGATGGTTTTCCACATCGACTAAGATTGTCAAATAGTAGTGCCCATTCATCTTATAAAGTTCAGAGGTTTCCATCTCAAAAGTCACTGTTTTAGCAAAAGCCACTAGGTCTGCAAGATTCACAAAACGCAAGATATAGTAGATATAAGGTTCTTTCTTGCCCTCAGTCTCCTTTTCAGTTTGCTCTTGCTCTTCTTCCTTTTCTTCGACCTGCTTTAGAGATTGGATAGCTTCAATATCGTCCTTGGTCTTATCTGCAATGCTCTTTTCCAAGGTTTTGAGAAATTCATCTGGCGACATTTGGGCTAATTCTTCCATGTCTGGTAGATCCGCCAAATCTTCAAAATCCAGATTTTGGTCAATCTTGGATTTGGTCACAAAGACATCGACCTTATCTGGTTTTGGCGTCACGCGGAAACTCAGCATGCCACTATCCAAGAAATTGTCTGGCATCTCTAACTCATCTAAAATAGCATAGAAAAACTCTTCGGTTTTTTCCTGAGGAACGAGAAAGTCTGCAATCTCCATTCCTCGGTCCATCAAATCATCTAAAGTCATCGTGATTTTCAGTGTTGTATCACTGATTTGTTTCATCTTCATATCTAGTAACCTCATACTTTCAGTCTATCTATTATACTAGATTTTTACGATTTTATCAAAAGAATGAAGCGAGAATGTGATATAATACTAGATATGATTTTAGATTTAAGAAAGAAAGTTCAATGAAAAATATAAAAGTAAATGCCTTGGCCAGCTTGCTGGTCAATATTCTCAATATCGTTTTTCCACTGATAACCAACCCTTATCTGACGCGGATTCTCAGCAAATCCAATTACGGTTATTTCAATACGGCCAATACCTGGGCTAGCTTTGTTATTCCACTAGCTGCCTTTGGGATATACAACTACGGGATTCGAGCTATCAGTAAGGTCAAGGATGACAAGAATAAAATCAACTACGTCTTTTCTAAGTTGTTTTATATCTCGGTTTTTACCTCTCTCCTGACCACTGGTATCTACTTCCTCATTATCTTCTTTGACACCAGCATTGAGAATCTGAAAGTCCTCTACTACATCCTAGGGGCCCAAGCACTCTTCCAATTTCTCAATATCGAATGGATGAACGAGGCTTATGAAAACTATGCCTTCATCCTCTACAAAACGTTAATTATTCGAATTACCATGCTGGTCGCTATCTTCGCCTTCGTTAAAACGGCAGATGATATCGTTCCTTATGCTATCGTTATGACAGCGACCACTATCCTCAACTACCTGCTTAGTTTTCTTTGGATTAAGAGAGAAGTTTCTTTTGTTAAAATTGGATTCGTCGAATTAGCTAAAGCTTCTAAACCGCTCTTCACTATGCTTCTCTTAGCAAACGCTAATATGCTTTATACCTTGCTAGATAGAATGTTTATCACCAAGGGACCGGATGAAAACTATATTTCCTATTATACAATTGCCTATAGTATCGTCATGCTGATTGCCAGTGTCTTGAGTGGAGCTATCAACGTCAGTATTCCGCGCCTTGGCTACTATCTCGGTAAAAAGGATTACAAGTCCTACAATTATCTCGTTAATCAAGCGGCATCCTTATTCTATTTCCTTATGGTTCCAACTAGTATTGGGATTATGATATTGGGACGGTACGCAACTGTTATTTATTCTTCTGAAAAATATCTTGAAGCGGGTATCGTAACTAGCGTCTTCGCTTTTCGTACCATCATTTGGGCTATTGAATTGATTCTTGGTAAACAGATTATCTTTATCAACGACCATGAAAATCGCTTAACTGCCTTCTACTTCCTTGGTGGTGGTGCCAATATACTATTAAATAGCATCTTGTATTTCAATAATATTTTTGCACCTGAGTATTACATCGCTACGACCATTATCGCAGAAACTATCGTTGTTTTACTTGAAATTCATTTTATCAAGAAACACCAACTGATTAGTTTAAAAGAAATTTTTATAACCTTAACACGTTATAGCCTCATATCCCTTGGTTTTATCCCAATCTTCTATATTTTCAAGATGATTTTCCAAATCAATTCCTACACAGTAAACTTCAATATGATTCTCATGGTTCTTTCTACCGTAGCAACTTGTGGTATCTATTATCTCTTGACCCTCTTTATCACCAAAGACAAAACACTCCACTATGCACTGAATCTTGTACTTGCTAAATTAAAACGAAATTAAAAAATCCCCTACTGATAAATTAGTTGCCAGTAGGGGATTTCTTCTTTATTCTTTTTCTTTCTTTTCAGAAGCGTTGGCTTCTAGGTTTGAATCTTGTTTAGGTTGTTCAACAATAGAGGAATTAGCTTCTTGTTTCTGTTCTGGCTTAACTGCCTCGCTATTTACAGCAGCAACAGCCTGTTTCCAGATTCCTTCTTCGTTTACTTTGTAACCATCAGGTGTTGTTGCGTTCTTCAATAAAGAACCATCAGCTTGGAAATAGTACCAATTACCATCAAGCTGTTTCCAACCTGTTTGCATAGCTCCTGATTCATCAAAGTAATAATGATCACCATTTACTTTATGAAGACCAACCAACATGATACCATCTTCAGGATTTAGATAATACCAAACGCCTTTGTCTTTTATCCAACCAGTTTTCATGGCACCGTTTGATTCAAAGTAACGGTAATGATTATCAGACCATTTCCAGCCTGTTTGCATGGCTCCAGATCTGCTAAAGTAATATTGCTTACCATCTACTTGATGAAGGCCGACCAGCATAATGCCTTCTTTTCCTTCAAGATAGTACCAAGCATCACCATCTTTCAACCAACCAGTTTGGACTGCGCCAGACGTAGCGTAATAATGCCAAGAATCATTTGACCACTGCCATCCAACTTGCATGATGCCTGAGGATTTGAAGAAATAGTTCTTACCGTCAATTTCTTTAGAGCCTACAGCCATGATGCCTGTTTCTGGATCCAAATAATACCATGATTCATTATCTTTCAACCAACCAGTTTTCATAACTCCAGAACTTGCAAAATAGTTCCAGTGACCATCAACAAAGGCCCAGCCTGTTTGCATGGCACCACTAGCATTCAAATAGTAACGAACACCATTGATATCTTGTCTGCCAGTTAACATGATGCCATCTTTATCCAGATAATACCATGTTTCCTGATCCTTGACCCAGCCAGTTTTCATAGCTCCAGAACTTGCAAAATAATTCCAGTGACCATCAACAAAGGTCCAGCCAGTTTGCATGACACCTTCTTGATTAAAGTAGTACGTGCTTCCATTAATATTCTTTTTACCGACAGTCTTTAGCCCATCCTCATCATAGAAATACCAATCTGAATCAATCTTTTGCCAAGTTGAAGGCTTACCTGCTGCTTGGAGTGCACCACTTTCGCTAAAGAACATCTTCTTGCCATTATAGACTTGATGTCCTGTTAGCATCTTCCCATCTGCCGCAAAGAGATACTTTTTCCCTCCAATTTCAGAGAGCTCGCTAAATCGTCTAGCACCATTTGATTGGATATAATACCAAGAGTCATCTAGTTTGAACCAACCACCAGTTTGCATTTTACCATTTTGGTTCAGATAGTAATCATTCCCTTTGGCATTTTCTCCCCAGTCGTCGTTAAGATGAAGCCAGCGACCTGCTTGCATTTGTCCTTTTCCGTTAAAGAAATAAGTGGCTCCGCCAATCTCTCTCCAGCCGATAGCCATTTCTCCGTCAGTCAAACGATATTTCCAATAACCATCTTCTTGATACCATTTTTCGTCAACTACAGGGATATCAGGGAAGGTATTTGAAACATTAGCAAATCCTTTATCGCTAATATCAAAAACGGTAGCATCTTGAGTTTGGCTAGCAGCATGAAGAACCTGAATATTTTTCTTCTGAAGGTATTCTCTGGTTGAAGCAACATTAATATCTCCACCAGTTGTCTGAATAACCATTTTTGGTGATAAGTTTTCAAGGAAATTAATCGTATTTGAAATTGTCGCATCATAATGGTGGTTCCATTTCATCATATCAACCTTGCCGATAACTGGACCTAACTTATCTTCTGCTCCCTCGGCATTATCCAAATCTCCACCAAGATAGATTCTCTTTCCTGCCACAGTCACCACTGAAACAATGGAGTTGGAGTTATCATCTCGAACTCTTTTCAGATTCCCATCAGCATCATATTCATTCTTATAGTTATAGAGTTGGATATCCATATCACCTAATTTAAAGTGACTATCCTCATCTGTAATATTCTGAATAAGAGTAACCCCTCGTTTTTGAGCCGCTCTCAAAGCATTATCATAATTAAAAAGATTATCCCAAAGTCCCCAGTGTGAGGTGATCCGATCATCTGAATATTTTTTCAGATAAAACTTATCAACTTGATAACGATTAAGTATCTCATCTGCTCCGCCGATATGATCACTATGGACATGAGTTCCTAGAATAAAATCTAATTTTTTTACACCTATTTGATCCAGGTGGCGAATCAAGCGATCTTCCAATACTTGATTATTTCTCATGGAAATTCCCCAGCGGCTTGGATAGCGTGGGTCACTCCCATCAGGGAAATCATAGTCTTCTCCCATATCAATCAAAGCATAATGACCATTACTTTCCAGAAGGATGGCATCACTTCCAGATTTTGCTTTAGTATTTATGAAATGGATACGATTGCCCGAACCTGCAGAGATAGTATCTGCATCTACTCCTTGCGATAACTGAATCAGTAATAGAAAGAATGCGAGAACACTATATCTAACTGATTTTAATAACCATTTATTTTTCACCTTGAACACTCCTTTATCTTAAACAATAAGCAACTTTTACTAATCTAATCAATCCAGTAGTTTTTATCCCCTCCTGGAACTTGTTGCTCAATAGGGGGTGGAGTCATATAGTTTTCTCCAAATTCGTAGACAAGTATTTCATGGTATTTTCTCGGAACCTTGACCACAATGTTTTCATAAGGTATATCAATCAAATCATAGAGCCATTCTTTTTTTATACCATCTGGATAATAAGGATCATAGATAGTACAAGTAAGATCTGTTGCTTGATCCACACTATACCTCAAAGCAAGACTCTCTAATTTTTGATTCCATAGCTGAGGGGAAGTTAAGCGGAAAATAGCTGATCCCATATAACGAGGGAGGTTTTTAAGTCCACCATTCTCAGACTTGATCCCTTTAAAATTCAAAGAAGAAAGTCGAACGAAATATTTGTAGAGTTTCATTTTCTTACGGTCACTTTCCTGTGTTACAACACCATCATATGGAAAAATGTCAACGCAAGTTCCCAATACGACCGTTGGGTCTACGAGGTTAGCATCTCGACGTGTCCTTACATCATAGACTCTCATATAACTGTATGGATATCCCTTTGTTTCTCTGAATGAAATCAATTTATAGTAGGGATGATTTTCATTTTGTAAAACCTTATACAGTTTTTCAAATTCATCACGCGCTAAGGAAATATCTGTATCATCATCCCAAGGGATGAATCCTTTATGGCGTACAGCTCCTAGTAAGGTTCCAAAATCAATAAAGTATTTGATTTGATGTTGTTCACAAAGCTCATGTAGATACTTTAAAATATCCAATTCTACTTGTTTGATTTCTTCAAGAGTTAAAGTTCTTTCAGACATAGGTTTTATTCTCCTAAATTTGACTATATTTTTAAACGTTTCTTAATTTCAATCTCGTCATTTAGACCTTTTAATAATCTTCCACAATTTAAAATCATGATGAGATACTCTTTGTTCAACCGGTGGCAATTGCATATAGTCTCCGTAGTCTGAGGTCAAAATTTCATGATATTTTTTCGGAATGGTAAATTCCTTACCTTCAAATGTTCCAGTAGTAGCTTGTTCCAGCCATTCACGTCTCCACACTGGTTTGTTCATATCTTTGTAGATAAGATAATCTACTTGCTCATAATCTGAGACTTTACGGGATTTTGCAAGCTCTTCAATCTGGGCAACGTATTTGTTCGTATTGGTAAAATAGAAAATAATAACTGACACATAGCGTAGCAGTGAATTCAGTACACTTTTCGTATTAGTAATTCCTTTAAAGGTGTAGCAACTCAATTGACGTTTCTTTATCAGTTTCGTCATCTTGTTTTTAAATTCTACGTCATCCTCGTAGCCATCTACAGGGAAAATATCTACATATATCCCCATATTTGAATCGATGCGAACATCTTCTTCCAACAAGTAGGTATGGTTATCCTGCACTTTCATGAAGGGATAGACATAGTTGAGATTATTTTTATAAGACATGACCTCGTAACGTTCATCAGGGTTAGCGATAAGGTAGTCTTGTAACTTTTCATAATCTTCTCGTAACATGCAGATATCCATGTCATCATCCCAAGGGATAAATCCTTGATGGCGAACAGCACCAATTAGACTTCCATATGCCAAGAAATACTTAACCCCAATTTTCTGACAAACATCATGAATATACTCCATGATTCCAAGTTCCATCTGTTGAATTTCACTGACATCTGTTACTTCTTGATACCGAATTCCTTCATCCTGTTTGCAGACTACAAGTCCATAGCCAATCGCTAGCCAGAAGATGATATTAATAAAGTTGGTTGAATACATAATCTGACTTTCAAATAATTGACCAAGCAAGATACCGAAGAAAAGAATCATGATCAATTTATCAGTATTTTTCTTGGAAACAATCAAATAAGTTAAAAAGCGCTTGATGACATAAGCCAGTACAAGAAGGAAGAATGCTAAGCCTAGAACTCCCGAACTGACAAATATGGTCACAAAAATGTTATGGAAATTCCCACCGATAAGAGAGTTTTGAATCTCAAATTTACTGAAATATTCTGTGTAGTAATCTGGAACATTTCGTACACCATAACCAAAAATTGGTTTCGTACTTCCCATCTTGATGGCATTTTTCCAGATATAGGTTCTACCACTTGGTGTTGTTTCAATCAGATGGAGCTCACCGTTCTTCTTAGTGACAGACGAATCTGTTTCAGCATAGGATTGTCCTTTGTTTAAATCTAAGACAGTCGCAGTTTCAGATGAAATGTAGATTGAAGTTACATAGCTTAATCCTATATTAGTTGCAGTAATCAGCAAACCAGCAACTATAAAAGTGAGGAATCGTTTAACGATACTTCCTCTAGTAGCAAAGAAACTATAGAGTCCAATCATGAGAAGTAAAGAAAGTAAGGCTCCTCGACTTTGCATCGTAGCGAAGTAAACTAATTGAATCACATTGTTCAGTTTAAGATAAACAGAATATTTACTTCCTTTATGGATCAAATACATAGCCAAAATAATGCTAATGTATGAAAATATCGCACTAGCATTAGGATTGACAATCCCCCACAGACGTCCATTCATGACACCATAATAATAAGATTGCTCGCCAATCTTAAATAGGATAAGGACTCTACTTAGCAATAAACCAAACGCAAAAATTGCTGAAGAAAAAGATACAATTTGAACCGTATAGGCAATCCAGTCAAATAATTTTTTGAGTTGACCCGATTGTAACATGGTAAATAATAAAACATAGGTTACCATAAAAAGTATTTCAATCACATTTCCAATCAAATGTCCCGAGCGATTGAAAATAGCAGATAGCAGATGGCTTCCAGCTAAGAGTCCAAATAAGGATAGAAATTTACGATCTACTGTGATTTCTTTCCACTTAAACAATAAAGTATAGCAAATATAAAGCACTACAATCGCTGACAATCCCTTATAGAGGGGATTTGCTATCTTATAAACCAGTGAACTCATACTTAAAATCGAAATGAAAACAAATAGATACGCAATCCATAGTTTTGATTTTTCAAAGTATTCATCCATTTTTGAAAAATTCATTTTCAACTCCTTCTCATGATATTAGTTTTTTAATCCAACAATTTTCTTATATAGCCATGGAGAAATGACAAGTGATAGGATCGCTACCTTGCGAAAAGTAGTGAAATAAGCATCCTTCCATATTTCGCGTCGGTGCTGAACAATCCAATTCCTCAGCTCGGCTTTCTCCTTTTGATACTCTTCACGTGAAGTAAAGATAATTTTATCGTAAACTGTAATGTACGACCAACATTCTCTATTTATTAATTCGTATTTTAAATTAGGGAAGGCTTGTGAAACTTGAGCAATTATTTGCTTATAAACTTCTATTGTATCAAATACATATCGATTAACAGATGTCGTTGCACTTCCCTCACGATGATCATAATAATAAACAGGTTTGTCAATAAATACGCAACTGCATCTTGTCTTTAGTAGCAATTCAGTTAAAAATAAGGCATCTTCAGCTAGGTGATAATTTGTATTAAACTTTTCATCCGCAAGCAGGTCTCTCTTAAACAGTTTTGCGACTGGAAAAAATGACGTTCTGGTAGTCATCAATAGTTCCTTCATGGTTTCTTCTGTTGACCAGAGTTCTGTTTTTCCAGAATGTGGAGGTAGGTCTGTTACAATGCCGTTTTTAATATGGTGCAGAGGAGCAATTACAAAGCCTATGTTTTCCCCCTCAACTGCACTTGCTAAAGTAGCTAAGTAATCCTGGGTAACGAAATCATCGCTATCAATAAAGGTGATCCAAGCACCCGTCGCTAGCTGAATTCCCATATTTCTAGCATTTGAAACACCAGCATTTTCGATATGATAAACCTTGATATTCTCATACTGAGATGCTAAGTAATCACAGATCTGTCCGCTGGAATCGGCAGAACCATCGTTGATTAGAATTAGTTCAAAATTGGCATAAGTTTGTTGAAGAATCGACTCCACACATCGCTCCAGATAGGCTTCTACATTGTAGACTGGAACGATAACGCTAATTTTTTCTCCCATCATGCTCCATATTCTCCCTTGTATTCTGTATAAGACTTATCCATATCAGCTATGACAGCATCATGATGCGGTACTTGCTTGTCTGCTGGTGGTGGTGTCATATAGTCCCCAAAAGCAGTTCTGAGATAGGCATCATAACCGACTGGAATGGGCATCTCTGTTCCTTCAAATGGCAAGAAAAGATTGTCTTCAAAAGATGCGATTGGGTATTTGTTTCGCATGTAGCCAGGACCTGAGCATAATTCCGTGATTCCATCGCTCTCAGCCAGACTATACTTGGTCATTTCTTTTTCAGCTTTTTTCCAAATGCGATAGCGTAGAGATTTTGGAGTTAAACCGAGTAAGATGCGACTTCCCCATTTCATGACTGCACCATGCTTTTCTGGGATAGTTTGGGCGCAAAAGAGTGAATAAATCAAGGCCCAACGAACCTGTTTCTTACGCTCAGCTGGATTTTTCGGATAATAATCTAAAGGCAAAACATCCAAGGCCAAACCGTGGGGCAAATCCAAATCCTGCTGGTAAGGTTTGATACATGTGGTTTCCTTGTCACGAATGGTAATAAAAAGGTTACGGTCTACAAAATCCTTGTGACTCTTTGACAAGAAATAACGCTCATCTGCATAACGTGGCCACAGTTCTGCTAATTTTTCATAATCCTTACGTGGCATGAAAAAGTCTAAGTCATCATCCCAAGGAATGAAACCCTTATTACGAAGGGCGCCAATAGCTCCTCCACCACAGAGGTAGCATAACAAATCATGTTCTTTACAAAATGCGACGAAATATTCAGCCATTTCCAGACTACGAGCCTGAATCGCTTTCAAATCACTCATATCTCTCCTCTTCTGTCCAATAACGAGTTATATCATTTTATTATACCATAAAAAAGCTATAAAAATCTATCAGATAGTAAGAAAAACCAAAGCTCAGACCACCATTTCACTAGTGAATCAAACTTTGATTTTCATTTATCGCCTCTTATCTCATTCCCATTTGAGCGAGTTTGGTTTGGTATTTATTTTGATCGACAAGAAGTCCTTGCCCTCCATAGACATCATAAGCATCTACCCAGTCACCAAGTTCGGGTACCGTGAGTCTTTCAATGCCATTTTGAGCACCTTCTAGGACAGATAATCCATTGGTCAACAAGAAGCTATATGGTAGATTTGTTGATGTCATGCCAAAAACTTTTCCAAGTGCCTCTGATCCTGTAAAGAGCTTGGTTGGATCTTTGATCTGCTCAAGAACAGCTGACATGACTTGTTGCTGACGTTTGGTACGGCCGTAGTCTCCCTCATCATCATCACGGAAGCGAGCATAGTTCAGCAAGGTGGAGCCATTCATCTGCTGTTTTCCAACTTTGATGGTTTGGGTTGGTGACTCAGTCTCTGTTGCATGCAGATCATCTCCAACTGTAGCTTCTGTCAGAGGTTGACCATTCAATGTTGAGAATTGAGCATCAATTGTTACTCCGTCAGGGAAGAGGGTATCAATAGCTGCTGCAAAGGCTTGAAAGTCAACTAGGGCATAGTACTTAATATCCAAGTCAAAGTTGTCTTTTAGAACCTTGCGGACCATTTCTGCCCCTTTTTGCCCTTCTTGTTCCCCAAGTTCATAAGCAACATTTAGTTTATTATCCCTCTGTTTCTGGCCATTTACAATCTTACTATATCCGTCAATATAAACTAAGTTGTCACGCATAAAGCTGACTAGCTTGATCTTTTTATCCGATCCGCTGACATTTAGTACCATGATCGTATCGGTACGGGTTTCTGCACTATTTTGACCGATACGGCCATCTGTCCCCATGACTAGGATATTCACACCGTCTTTGGTATCCTGACCGTTAAAGACCTCTACTTGAGCTGCCTTGGCGTCAGCTGGCTTATTTGTTGGATTGGCCGCTGACTGGAACCCTCGAAGAAACATGAAAATCATCCCTGCAGCCACACATGTAATCAACAACAAGAACCAAGTCAGTATTCGTTTGAAGCGAATTCTTCTTTTTTTCTTTTTGACTTTAGGCAGAGGAGCTACCTTTTCACGTCTCTTAGATCGACTTCTACTGCCATAAGTCGGAAGATCAATATCTCTACCCCAAGTTTCTTCTTTTTCTTCTTGGGAGAAGTGGTGAACTTCAGACTTGGGACCTGTCATTTTTTGTTGCAGATAATCAAACTCCCTCCGTTCACGATCGTTGAGGTAATGAATATTTTTGAAGAGATAGTCATAACGTAACTGCTCGTGATGACTTAAAGGATTTTCTTTGCTCATTGACTCTCCTTTTCTATATCAGTTATGGTAAAAATCGGGTAGGTTCCCAGTATCTTGTGCTGGATCCCAATGGCCTCTAGTTCTTGTCTGGCAAAATGAACCAGTTCTTTGTCACTATAGTCTATATCGATAATGAAAAAGTATTCTCCCAAGGCTGTTTTAAGGGGGCGACTTTCAATCTTTGTTAAGTCAATCCCCCTCCAAGCAAAGGTCGAAAGTGCCTTGTAAAGAGCACCAGGTAGGTTGTCTGGTAAGGTCAAGGCCAAACTCATTTTTTCAGCTTGCGAGTTCAAAGGAATCTTCGGTATCTCTGCCCCTAACACCCAAAAACGTGTGAAATTGGCTTCCATCTCCTGAATATCCTCTGCAATTAATTCCAAGCCATATTCTTCGGCAGAACTTCTTGGTGCAATGGCTACGTATGGCTGGTCTGGATGTTCTGAAATAAATCGAGCTGCATAGGCAGTACTAGCGGTTACCTCTATTTTAGCATCTGGATAGTGTGCATCAATGAACCTCTTTCCTTGAGCCAGAGCCTGAGGATGAGAAAAGATCTTTTCAATTTTTGACTGACCTGGAACTGCCATCAGCTGCTGGTGAATGGGTTGAACAATTTCTGCAACTGCTTGGATGCGAGCCTGGTGAAAAAGGTAATCCAAACTTTCATGGACACTACCTTCAATGGAGTTTTCAACTGGTACCACAGAATAGTCCACCAAGCCCTGTTCATAGGCCTTGATAACATCTGTGATATTGGCAAAAGCCTGCAATTCCTCTTTGGGAAAGGCTGTCTGCACAACATGATGCGAAAAAGATCCCTTGGGACCTAGATAGGCAATTTTCATCTCAGTTCCTCTATAATTTCCTTTGGGCTTAACTTGGTCACATCAAGAACTTGACTGGCTACTTCCTCATACCAAGCTTGTCTTTCTTGGAAAATAGTTGCCAGTTCTTCCTTACTTTTGTTAAGAAAAAGCGGGCGCTGATTGTCCTTATCAGCTGCGATACGTTGGTAGAGGGTTTCAAAATCTGCTTTTAGGTAGATGTTATCAGGATTGGTCTTAAGCAAGTCGCGATTTTTCTGAGAAATGACAACCCCTCCTCCAGTTGACACAACGTGATCCGTTTTTAGTAAGTCAGCTAGGACTTCTGACTCTACTTGACGAAAGGCCACTTCTCCTTTTTCAACGAAGAAATCCGCAATGGACATGTCCAAACGTTCCTCGATTAAGGAATCCATATCAATGTAGTCTGGGGCCAACCCTCTAGCGATTGTCGACTTGCCTGCCCCCATAAATCCGAGTAATACCTTAGCCATGAATCAAGCTCTCCAAATCCTCAAAGAAGCTAGGATAGCTGGTATTGATGGCTTCAGCACGGTCAAGTTCCACTTCTCCATCCGCAACCAAGAGGGCTGCGATGGCTGTCATCATTCCGATTCGATGGTCACCAAACGTATTGACTCTAGCGCCATGAAGTCTTGATTTCCCTTTGATAATCATCCCGTCTGCTGTAGGAGTGATGTCCGCTCCCATGCTATTTAAGGCATCTGCCACCACCTGAATGCGGTCAGTTTCCTTGACCTTGAGTTCTTCAGCATCCTTAATAACTGTTACACCTTGGGCTTGGGTCGCTAGAAGGGCAATAATAGGCAATTCATCAATCAAACGGGGAATCAAGGATCCACCAATCTCTGTTCCTTTTAAGTCAGAATACTCGACAGTTAGGGTTGCTGATTTAGCAACTGGATCGATTTCAGTTATTTCTAATTTTCCTCCCATGGCGCGAATGACATCAATAATACCAGTACGCGTTTCGTTGATGCCCACATTCTGCAGCACTACACGAGAATTTGGAACGATCAAACCTGCGACTAGCCAAAAGGCTGCACTGGAAATATCTCCTGGAACAACCACTTTTTGTCCTGTCAATTTTTGCGGCCCTTGGACTGTGATTTTCTTGCCATCCACACTTAAATGGCCACCAAATTGCTGTAGCATATCTTCGGTGTGGTTACGAGTACATTCTTTCTCGATAATCACGGACTCCCCCTGAGCCTGCAAGGCTGCAAATATCAAGGCAGACTTAACTTGAGCAGAGGCGATTGGCAACTCATACTGAATAGGTCTTAGGTTTTTCGTCCCTTTTAAATGAAGGGGAGGCAGGTCTCGCTCTGTTTGCCCTGAAATGCTAACCCCCATTTTTTTCAATGGAATCGTCACACGATCCATAGGACGTTTGGAAAGACTATCATCTCCAAACATTTCTACTTCGAAGTCTGCACCAGCAAGGACACCTGAGATCAGGCGAATCGAGGTACCAGAATTACCCATATCAAGAGCATTTTGCGGAGCTTTTAAGCCATCCATTCCAACACCTTGAATGGTAATAACCCCATCTTTATCCTCAATTTCAACACCAAGGTCACGAAAAATCTGCATGGTTGAAAGTACATCCTCTCCACGCAAAATATCATATACCTTGGTTTCTCCCTCAGCCAAACTTCCGAAAATAATCGAACGGTGACTAATAGACTTGTCACCTGGAACCCAGATACTGCCATGTAAGTGGCGAATGTTTGTTTTTAGTTTCATAGTTGACCTCATACTTGCAACACTTTTTCTTATTTTATCACAAAAAAGCCAGAAATTCCTGAAATTTCTGGCTTTTATACAGATAAAATACTATTTTAATAATTCTGAAACAGGTTCAAAGACAATTTTTTCAATGTCTGAAAGGTATATAGACAATTGTTGCTGTTTGGTAAAGAAATCTGACAAAAGAGCGTTCTCTTGGATTTGTTTGCTGAAAGACTGCATCTTTTCTTGGAAAGAGGCGTCTGGCATTTGTCCCGTTTGCGCCATGACTTGGATTTCTTGCTGGAAAGCGAGGTAGTCTGCAAAAATCTTGCTAGCTTGTTCATCAGCTTGGATGGCATCTTTTGCTGCCTTGACCGCCTTGTATTCTGGTAATTCGCGTAATCCGCGACTAAGTTCATTTGCACTATCGTAAATATTTGACATGATTTTCTCCTTATTTGATGACGACTGTGTAGTCCGTATTTTCTGTAATTAAGCGCTCAGCTCGTTCTAAGTCTTGAGCATTTTTAAAGGAAATTTGTAGAATCCCGTGAACATCTTCACGGTTTTCTTCGTTGATGTGGATATTAACCAAAGAAGTCCCACGAAGTAATTCCAAAATCCGCAAGATAACATCTTCTTCATCGGGAACATCGACATAGAGGTCATAAGAACTGTCCACACCACCACGCTTATGGATTTCCATGGCCTGACGTTGCGCACGCGCTTGGTTGAAAAAGTTCCAGATTTGCTCTTCATCTCCCTTGCTGATGGCTTGTCCAACCTCATCTAGGCGCTCCTTGAAATCCGCAATTCGCTCTAGAATAGTCTCACGATTGGACAAGAGAATGGAAGTCCACATACCTGGCTCGCTTTCCGCAATGCGAGTCATATCTCGAAAACCACCTGCCGCAAAGCGCCTTGCCATCTCATGTTCTTGAGCATAAACTGCCGTCTGCTCCATAAGGCTGGAAGCCAGAATATGAGGAAAATGGCTAATCTGAGAAGTCACCCGATCATGCTCCTTGGCATCAATCTCGATAAAACGAGCATGAAGGCCTGAAAGCAGATCCTTCATTTCCTCAAGTGTGTCAGGACTTGTCAGGCTCGAAGGTGTGAAGATATAGTAGGCATTTTCAAAGAGATTAACATCCGCAGAGGCAGCCCCTGTCTTGTGGCTACCGGCCATGGGATGGGCCCCGACAAAGCGAACAGGATTGCCAGCTAAATGTTCCTCCGCCGCATCCACGATGGCTGACTTGGTCGAGCCTGCATCCGAGATAATGACGCCTTCCTTCAAGTCTAAGTTTGCCAGCTCCTTAATAAAAGCAATGGTCTGTTTGATTGGCAAGGTCAGGATGATGACATCTGCTAGGGGAGCGAAACTGGCAAAATCATCCGTCGCACGGTCAATCATCCCCCGCTCCAAGGCAATGTCTCTCGAAGCCTGACTGCGATTATAACCTATAATTTCATAATCCGGATGATCACGCCTGATACCGAGTGCCATCGAAGCACCAATCAAACCGAGACCTGCGATATAGATGGTTTTTGCCATAAGGACTCCTTAATAGTTCTTTGTATAGTCTCGGTGCTTGGCAACTGCCTCTTTTAATTCTTCAAGATTATCTGATGAGAATTTTTCAAGGATTTCTTGTGCCAGAACCGTTGCTACAACGGCTTCCATGACCACACCTGCAGCTGGAAGGGCGGTCGGATCACTTCTCTCCACGGTTGCCTTGTAAGGTTCGTGGGTTTCGATATCCACACTCATAAGTGGTTTGTAAAGAGTGGGAATGGGTTTCATGACTCCACGAACAACGATCGGTTGCCCATTGGTCATACCACCTTCAAAACCGCCCAGATTATTGGTACGACGAGTATAGCCGTCTTCTTTAGACCAGAGAATTTCGTCCATAACTTGGCTACCTTTGCGGTAACCAGCTTCAAAGCCAAGACCAAATTCCACCCCTTTAAAAGCATTGATAGAGACAACTGCTTGGGCCAATCGCGCATCTAATTTTCTGTCCCATTGGACATAGGAACCGAGACCGACTGGAACACCTCCGACAACTGTTTCCACAACCCCACCGATGGTATCACCGTCACGCTTGATTTGGTCAATATAGTCCTTGATTTCTTGTTCTCGTTCTTGGTTGACAATAGAAACTTCAGACTGGGCAGCTCGTTCCTTAATCTCTGCGACTGTTAAGTTTTCTGGAACATCGATTTCCTTGCCACCAAAGACAACGACATGGTTTGCAATCTCCATATCCAGTTCAGCTAAGAGACGTTTGGCTACTGCTCCTACTGCAACTCGCATGGTTGTTTCTCGAGCTGATGAACGTTCCAAGGAATTTCGTAAATCATCAAAACGGTACTTGATGCCCCCAACCAAATCGGCATGACCGGGACGTGGATGGGTGATTTTCCGCTTACTTTTAAGGCGGTCTTCGATGTCTTCAGCAGACATGATATCCAGCCATTTTTGGTGGTCTTTGTTGATGACATCCATGGTAATGGGAGCCCCTGTCGTCTTCCCGTGACGAACGCCCGATGTAAAGACAACCTGGTCACTCTCAATTTTCATACGGCCACCACGACCGTAGCCACCCTGACGACGTTTCAGATCCTCGTTGATGTCCTCTACTGTTAAAGGAAGTCCAGCTGGAATTCCTTCAATGATAGCCGTCAGACGGGGTCCGTGTGATTCTCCTGCAGTTAAATATCTCATACGTTCTCCTTATTTTACCAAGTAGTCTTTCATCTCTTCCAGAGAAACTGGGTGAATGGTTGCCGAACCAAGATCTGGCACCAAGACCAATTTCAAGGTATTGCCACGCGCTTTCTTGTCATGAGTCAAAGCCTGATAAAGCTTATCAACATCCCAGTTTTCATAGTCAACAGGTAAGCCAAATTTCTGACACATAGCTGTGATGGACTGGGTTATGCCAGCTGGCATGAGGCCTTTTTCCTCAGCAACCTTGGAAATCTGTACCATACCCATAGCCACTGCCTCACCATGCATGACCTTGCCATAACCGGCCGTTGCTTCAATAGCATGGCCAATAGTGTGCCCAAAATTGAGGTAAAGGCGAACACCATTATCCAACTCATCCTCAACCACCATCTTGCGCTTCACCTGACAAGAATGTTCAATCAAAGTCTCTGCATGTTCAAGAATGCTCTCTACAGAACCATCTAGCTCCGTTAAGAGAGCCCATAGTTCTGGATCCTCAATCAAACCATACTTGATAACCTCACCCATCCCCTCAATCAACTCTCTTTTTCCGAGTGTTTCAAGGACAAGCGGATCAATCAGAACCCCATCTGGTTGGGCAAAGGTCCCCACCATATTTTTAGCAAATGGAGTATTAACACCTGTCTTTCCACCGATAGAAGAATCAACCTGGGCTGTCAAACTAGTCGGAATCTGAACAAAGTGAATGCCCCGCATATAGGTAGAGGCTACGAAACCAGCCAGGTCCCCAACGACACCACCGCCAAGAGCCACAATCCCATCGCTACGAGTCAGACCTTGCTTGACTAAAAATTCATAGACCTTCTGAACAGTTGTTAAATTTTTTCGTTCTTCGCCTTCTAAAAAGTCAAAAACAGCTACCTGAAAACCAGCATCTTCTAGGCTGAGTTTAACCTTCTCTGCATAGAGAGAAACTACATGGTTATCTGTCACAATGACTACCTTTTGTGGTTGCCAGAGTTCTCGCAACCATTGACCAGCCTGGGCCAGACAACCTTTTTCAATCTGAATATCATAAGGATGATGCGGAATATCGATTCTGATTTTCATAGTAGGGTCTCCCTTTCACTATTTATATTTTTCTGTTAAGGACTGCCAAATCTCTTCTGTCGGCATTTCTTTACCTGTCCACAATTGAAAAGCTTCAGCAGCTTGATAGAGCAACATCCCCAGACCATTGACGGCTGGATTGCCCTGACTTCTAGCCCATTTCAAAAACGGCGTCTCAAAGGGTTGGTAAATGATATCTGCCACCAAGAGATCTTCTGGTAAGACTATACTTGTCGGAACTGGGGACGACTGGCCATCCATCCCCACACTAGTAGCATTGACGAGCAGGTCCGACTTGGCAATCTTTTCTTGCAGTTCAGAAATATCTTCTAAAGCATACAAGTCCACTTTAAAGCCTGTTTGCTCCTGCAACTTATCTAGGTAAGGTCTTGTTTTTTCCATGGAAACTGAACGAACAAAGACTGAAATCTGACTGGCGCCATCCAAAATAGCCTGAGCCAAAATGGACTTGGCTGCACCACCTGCTCCTAGAATGGTTATTTTCTTATCCGAGATTGTAAAAGAAGGCAAGCTCTTAAAAAATCCCTTGCCATCTGTATTATATCCAATTAACGTTCCGTCTTGATTGACAACTGTGTTGACCGCCCCAATCAAACGAGCCTCATCACTCAACTCATCCAGATAAGGAATCACTTGCTCCTTGTAAGGCATGGAAAGATTGATCCCAAACATCTGGTAACGCCGAATATTGGCTACTGTTTCTGCCAAGTCACCCGCTTTAATCTCCCAAGCCACATAGACACCATTTGTAGCTGTCGACTCAAAGGCCCTATTGTGGATGAAGGGTGAAATAGAGTGTCTGATGGGATTTGCAACAACTGCAGCTAAACGTGTATAGCCATCAAGCTTCATCCAAAATCTCCCTGATTTTCTTCATACTTGATAGAGAAATCTGACCTGGTGCACTGGCCGCATCCATGCTAGCAAAAGACCAGCTAGAACCTGTCACATCTGAAGTGATACGCGAAACCTTACCAATTTTCCCCATGGAAATAGTCACGTACTCTTGCTCAGGATTGAGTGTCTTGAAACCTCGCGTATAATTCATCAGATCCAAAACATCCTGCTCCGTATGGGCCATGACAGATACCTTGACCACTTTCGGAGAGAGACTGGTCAATTCAGACAAGATTTCCATCATGTTTTCAGGCGTTTCTTGGAAATTGTGATAACTCAAGACCAGATTTGGAAAATCCAACATCTCCTCGAAAACATCCTTGTAGCTGTAGTACTCAAAATCAATATAGTCTGGTTGATAGAGTTGCGCCACTTCCTTGATAATTTGAACATACTCTTCTGAGGAAAGTTCGATTTCTCCTCCCTCAGCGCGAGTCCGAAGGGTAAAGACCAGTTCGCGTCCTGCAAATTTCTCAAAGATAGCGGGTGCTACCTGTAAAATAGCGTCCTTTGCAAGAAAGTCCGCACGCCACTCAATGATATCGGCATCTTCATACCTAGTGGCATCCAGTTCTTGCGCTTCTTCTAAACTTCTTGGCATTACTGAGACGACTAATTTCATTTACTAACCTTCATACTAATCACCTTGAGGTAATTACTGCTTTCATCTTTTTTATTATAGGCAAAGTCTGCTGGAAGACCATATTGGTTTAAAATCTGATACCTTCTTCCTGCAAAACCTTTATCAATTTGTTCTGTAAATTTCTGGTGGGAAACATTGGCAGCATTAGTACTGGCAATGATAATGCCTCCCGAATTTAAAATCTCTAGACTTTGGGAAATCAACTTGTGATAATCCTTCGCCACAGAAAATGTTTGTTTTTTATTCCGTGCAAAGCTCGGCGGATCTAGGACAATCACATCATAGGTCAATCCTTTTCGCTTGGCATACTTGAAATATTCAAAGACATCCATAACGATAAAACGATGATTGTCCGTGCTGAATCCATTTGCTTGAAAATGAGCTTCTGACAGCTCTCTGGACCGTTTGGCCAAGTCGACAGAAGTTGTCTCACTCGCGCCTCCCATAGCTGCAGCAACTGAAAAGGCAGCCGTATAGGAAAACATATTGAGCAAGGATTTGCCCATGGCTAGACCGTCAACCAGACTCCCACGAACTTCATGCTGGTCTAGAAAAATCCCTGTCATCAAGCCATCATTCATAAAGACTTGATAGAGCACGCCATTCTCAAGAACAGTAAAATAGTCTGGCGCTTCCTCACCATAAACATGGGCAGACTCGTAGTCTAGACCTTTAAAACGAATCTTCTCATAAGCACCCAAGACCTCAGGAAAAACTTCCTTAAAAGCCTTTACTATCAACTTTCGAATCTGGTAAACAAAGGAGTTGTACCACGAAAAGACAGCATAATCTCCGTAGAGATCAACAGTCAGACCGCCAAAGCCATCCCCCTCTTGGTTAAAAAGGCGAAAGGCAGTAGTCAAGTCATCCTGATAATAAGGCTTTCTAACTTCCTTGGCCTTACGAAACAGAGCTTCAAAAAAGATTTGGTTAAAGCTAACCTTTTCCTTACTGACCATCCAACCAATGCCTTTGTTTTGCTGGGAAAGATAGGCGCTCCCTAAAAATTTCCCGTCTTGACTAAGAACTTCTACTGCCTGATCCGTTAGACCAATATCTCTTAAATCACTTGCTTCCAAAAGAACTAGACCCTTAGCTAGCTTTTTTTCAACATGTCTGCTGACCCTAATTCTATTCATAACTACTATTATAGCAAATTTTATGACAATTCTCAAAAAAGAAACCGCTTATCCATTTTTACTTTAGTTTACTAAATGCCATTTTTGTTAAAATAAGTTTATTCCATTTACTTTTTCACCAAAACATCTTTTCCCTTATAATGGAAGGAGAGATTCTATTCGCTAAAAATAGACAAAAACATAAATGAGTATAGAAAATTGCGCAAACGTTTGCCTAGTTCTAAACTTTATGGTAGAATATAACTCATCATTGATAAGCAAGAGGAAAAACAATGCAAAATCAGACACTTATGCAATACTTTGAGTGGTATCTGCCCCACGACGGCCAACACTGGGCTCGACTGACAAAAGACGCAGAGCACCTAGCAAACCTTGGTATCAGCCATGTCTGGATGCCACCTGCCTTCAAGGCAACCAACGAAAAAGATGTCGGCTATGGTGTTTACGATCTTTTTGACCTAGGTGAATTTCATCAAAAAGGGACTGTCCGTACCAAGTATGGGTTTAAAGAAGACTATCTTCAAGCCATTCAAGCTCTAAAGGCTCAGGGAATTCGACCTATGGCTGATGTGGTGCTCAATCACAAGGCTGCAGCCGATCACATGGAATCCTTTCAGGTTATTGAAGTGGACCCTGAGGACCGTACCGTTCAACTAAGCGAGCCCTTCACCATCAATGGTTGGACTCACTTTACTTTCGATGGTCGTCAAAATACCTACAATGACTTCCACTGGCACTGGTACCACTTCACAGGTACAGACTATGATGCCAAACGCCGTAAATCTGGCATTTACCTGATCCAGGGGGACAACAAGGGCTGGGCAAACGAGGAATTGGTCGATAATGAAAACGGCAACTACGACTACCTCATGTATGCCGACCTAGACTTTAAGCATCCTGAAGTGATCAAAAATATCTATGACTGGGCTGACTGGTTCATGGAAACGACTGGTATTGCTGGTTTCCGCTTGGATGCCGTCAAACACATTGACTCTTTCTTTATGCGCAATTTCATCCGTGATATGAAGGAAAAATACGGGCAAGATTTCTATGTTTTTGGTGAATTTTGGAATCCAGATAAAGAAGCCAATCTAGACTACCTTGAAAAAACAGAAGAACGTTTTGACCTTGTCGATGTTCGCCTCCACCAGAATCTCTTTGAAGCTAGTCAGGCTGGAGCAAGCTACGACCTTCGTACTATCTTTACTGATAGCTTGGTTGAACTAAAACCCGATAAGGCTGTGACCTTTGTCGACAACCACGATACCCAAAGAGGTCAAGCCCTTGAGTCTACTGTTGAAGAATGGTTCAAGCCAGCAGCCTATGCCCTTATTCTATTACGCCAAGATGGTCTTCCATGTGTCTTTTACGGAGATTATTACGGCATTTCAGGGCAATATGCTCAACAAGATTTCAAAGAAGTTCTTGATCGTCTCCTAGCCATTCGAAAAGACTTGGCCTATGGAGAGCAAACAGACTACTTTGATGATCCTAACTGTATCGGATGGGTCCGTACAGGTGCTGAACATCAATCTCCAATCGCTGTCCTCATCTCAAATGACCAAGAAAACAGCAAATCTATGTTTGTCGGGCAAGAATGGGCTGACCAAACCTTTGTTGACCTCCTTAAAAATCACCCAGCACAAGTTACAATCAATGCTGAAGGTTATGGAGAATTTCCAGTAGCAGCGGGTTCAGTCAGTGTCTTCGCAGCAAAATAAACCTATCAGTTACAAGCCAAATCCAACTAGATTTGGCTTTTTTGTATGCACAAAAAGACCTACCCAAATGGATAGATCTTTATTGTCTTACAATTTACCTGCTACTGCATCCAAGAGTTCTTGGATTTTCGCTTGGTTGCTTCCTCCTGCCATGGCCATGTCTGGTTTACCACCACCACGTCCATCGACGATTGGAGCCAATTCTTTGATCAGGTTTCCTGCGTGTACATCTTTAGTCTTGCTTGCTACGAGGACATTGACCTTGTCACCAATAGCGGCAACTAGGACAAGCACATCAGAGTAGTCTTTTTGTTTCCATTTGTCCGCAAAGGTACGAAGGGCACCTGCATCTGATACAGAAACTTGGCTTGCAATGTAACGGTGACCGTTTGCTTCTTGAACATTCTTAAAAACATCGCCTGCTGCAGCTGCCGCTGCCTTTTCTTTCAACTCAGCATTTTCTTTTTGGAGCTGACGAAGTTGTTCTTGAAGTCCTTCAATCTTATGAGGTACTTCCTTGAGTTGAGGGGCTTTCAAGGTTGCTGCGACGGCTTTCAGAGCGTCTTCTTGTTCGCGGTAAGCTTCAAAAGCTTCCTTACCAGTCACTGCCAAGATACGGCGAGTTCCTGATCCAATCCCTTCTTCTTTGACAATCTTGAAGAGACCAATTTCAGAAGTATTACCTACGTGGGTACCACCACAAAGTTCCACTGAGTAGTCACCAATCGTAACAACACGAACTTCCTTACCATACTTCTCACCAAAGAGGGCCATAGCTCCCATTTCTTTAGCAGTGTCAATATCTGTCTCAACAGTTTCTACTGCAATTGCTTCCCAGATTTTCTCATTGACCTGTTGTTCAATGGCGCGCAATTCTTCAGGAGTTACTGCTTGGAAGTGTGTGAAGTCAAAGCGAAGGAATTCGACTTCGTTAAGGGATCCTGCTTGTGTCGCATGGTTTCCAAGGATATTGTGAAGGGCTGCATGGAGCAAGTGAGTTGCTGTGTGGTTTTTCATGACACGGTGACGACGATTGGTATCGATGGCCAATGTATATTCTTGGTTCAAAGCAAGCGGTGCAAGAACTTCAACCGTATGAAGAGCTTGTCCGTTTGGCGCTTTTTGAACATCTGTCACAGTAGCCACAAGTTTTCCTGTAGCATCCAAGATTTGACCATGGTCAGCTACCTGTCCACCCATTTCAGCGTAGAATGGTGTTTCCGCAAAGAACAGGGAGGCAGTTCCTTCTGAAACAGCTTCAACTTCAGCATTGTCCGCTACGATAGCCACCAACTTAGAAGGCAATTGACTGGCATTGTAGTTGAAGACACTTTCCACTGTAATGTTTTGGAGGGTTTCATTTTGCATTCCCATTGAGCCACCCTTGACAGCTGACGCACGCGCACGTTCTTGCTGCTCTTTCATGGCTGCTTCAAAACCTTCACGGTCTACAGTCATCCCAGCTTCTTCAGCGATTTCTTCCGTCAACTCAACTGGGAATCCGTAAGTGTCGTAGAGTTTGAAGACATCTTGCCCAGCGATAACGTTTTGACCTTTCGCTTTCAAATCAGCTACAATGGTTTCTGCAAAGTGTTGACCTGAATGAAGGGTACGGGCAAATGACTCTTCTTCGCTCTTGATGATTTTTTCGATAAAGTCACGTTTTTCAAGTACTTCTGGGTAGTAGCTTTCCATAATTTTTCCAACAGTTGGAACGAGTTTGTAAAGGAAAGGCTCGTTGATGCCCAATTTTTGACCGTGCATAGAAGCACGACGAAGCAAACGACGAAGGACATAACCACGACCTTCGTTTCCTGGAAGCGCACCATCACCGATGGCAAATGAAAGAGAACGGATGTGGTCAGCGATGACCTTGAAGCTCATGTTGTCGCCATCTTGGTCATAGACCTTACCAGACAATTTCTCAACTTCACGAATGATTGGCATGAAGAGGTCAGTTTCAAAGTTTGTCTTAGCCCCTTGGATAACGGCCACCAAACGCTCCAAACCAGCTCCCGTATCAATGTTCTTGTGTGGTAATTCCTTGTATTCGCTACGAGGAACAGCAGGATCTGCGTTAAATTGTGACAGAACGATGTTCCAGATTTCGATGTAACGATCGTTTTCGATATCCTCTGCAAGCAGGCGAATACCGATGTTTTCTGGGTCAAAGGCTTCTCCACGGTCAAAGAAAATCTCTGTATCAGGTCCAGAAGGTCCCGCACCGATTTCCCAGAAGTTGTCTTCGATTGGGATTAAGTGGTTTGGATCCACTCCTACTTCAATCCAGCGGTTGTAAGAATCTTTATCGTCTGGATAGTAGGTCATGTACAGTTTATCAGCTGGAAAATCAAACCATTCAGGACTTGTCAAAAGCTCATAAGCCCAAGTGATAGCTTCATCACGGAAGTAATCCCCTATAGAGAAGTTCCCCAACATTTCAAACATGGTATGGTGACGCGCAGTTTTCCCTACGTTTTCGATGTCGTTAGTACGGATGGCTTTTTGCGCATTGGTAATACGTGGGTTTTCAGGGATAATGGTTCCGTCAAAGTATTTCTTAAGCGTTGCTACCCCTGAGTTAATCCACAAAAGAGTTGGGTCATTTACAGGAACCAAGCTGACTGATGGTTCTACAGAGTGGCCTTTACTTGCCCAGAAATCTAGCCACATTTGGCGTACTTGAGCACTAGATAGTTGTTTCATAATATCTCCTTATTACTTGTTTAATTTGATTGGCTTTCCAGCATTTCCACATAGTCAATCGCGACACAGAGGGAAATGACTAGGTCTGCATAAGAGTCTTCATAGACGGTTACGGTGTAAGTTGAGGTCAAATGGAAAATCTCTTTCCGAATCTCGGCGACAAGCTGATCACGATCATCCAGCAATTTGAAATTCAAATCCCAGATATTGCCTTCGATACGGAGACCTAGATCATCAAACTCATACTTATCTCGAAAGAAGGTCAACTTCTTACGAATGACGAAATTGGAACCGTTTCGTAACTGGATAGTAAAGCGAGGAAGCAAGGTGAAAAATTCTTTACTAATCTCACTGACTTGCTCACCATAGGCGTCATAGATGGTAAAGGTCTTAGGAATTTGGAAGAAAGATCCCTCCACCTGATAGTTCACTACTCCTCTATCATCCTTGATATCGAAGCGTTCGCCTCCAAGACGAAACTTTTGTTTCACGAGAAATGTCTTCATAAACACCTCCAAAAATCAAAAGACAAGCTCACATCACGAAGGGCGAAAAACCGCGGTACCACCTTCATTCAATGAACTTGTCATTCTCTTATTCTTATGCAATTGTATGATTGAGTAGCATGACTTCCTAGCTTAGATGGCTCGCAGCACCGCCATTTCTCTGGACTAAGACGACAGAAAATCAATTCTCAACTTTCTTATTATATCGTTTTTTGGGTTCTGCGTCAACTGGGAAAGTTGACAAGAAAGCATCACTCCTACTTCCGGTACATTTTAAACTGTAGGAAGAGGTCGCTATATTTGCCTGTCCATTTATGGTCAAATTTCTCATAAACTTCTAGGTTTTTCATGGTATCAGCGTCTGGATAGAAGGACTTGTCTTCTTTGGTCTCCTCTGGGAGCAGTTCCTTAGCCGTGCTATTTGGTGTTGCATAGCCTACATATTCTGCATTTTTAAGAGCATTTTCGGGTTTTAGCATAAAGTTGATAAAGGCATAGGCTGCATCTTGGTTTTTCACGGTTTTGGGAATGACCATGTTGTCAAACCAGAGATTGCTGGCCTCAGTCGGAACGACATACTTGAGGTTAGAATTTTTCTCCAACATCTGGCTGGCTTCCCCAGAGAAGGTCACACCAATAGCAGCATTGTTCTGGATCATGTAACCCTTCATCTCATCCGCCACAATGGCCTTAATATTTGGAGTCAGTTTGTAGAGCTTGTCTACCGTTTCTTCCAACTGTTGAGGATCCTTGGAGTTGAGGCTGTAACCGAGCGAGTTAAGCCCGAGTCCCAGCACCTCACGCGCCCCATCAAAGAGCATGATGGAATCCTTGTATTCTGGTTTCCAGAGGTCATCCCAATGCTCAGGCGCCTCATCTATCATGGTTTCATTGTAAACAATTCCCAAGGTTCCCCAAAAATAAGGAATGGAGAATTTATTGCCCGGATCAAAAGACTGGTTGAGGAACTCAGGTCCGATATTTTCAATCCCTTCAATTTTTGAATAATCGAGTGGTACCAAGAGGTCTTCGTCCTTCATCTTGTTGATCATGTACTCACTCGGGATAGCAATGTCGTAGGTTGTTCCACCCTGCTTGATTTTGGTATACATGGCTTCATTGGAGTCAAAGGTCTCGTATTGTACTTGGATGCCTGTTTCTTCTGTAAATTGCTCCAAAAGTTCGGGATCGATGTAGTCACCCCAGTTGTAAATAACCAGTTTTTGACTATCTCGGCTATTGATTTTACTATCTAAATGAGTCGCAATTCCCCACAAGACAAGGATTATCGCTACAATTCCTGCTAAAAATGAATAGAGTTTTTTCATGCTTGTTCCTCCTTCTCACGTGAGATAAAGTAATATCCAACCACTAGGATAATACTAAAGAGAAAGACAAGGGCAGAAAGGGCATTGATTTCTAGCGAAATTCCCTTACGAGCACGAGAGTAGATCTCAACTGACAGGGTCGAAAAGCCATTTCCTGTTACAAAGAAGGTCACTGCAAAGTCATCCAGCGAATAGGTGAAAGCCATGAAATAACCTGCAATGATAGACGGAGTCAGGTAAGGAAGCATGATTTCCTTAAACATCTGAAACTGACTGGCGCCAAGGTCATAAGCCGCATGAATCATGTCATCATTCATCTCCTTGAGACGAGGCAAGACCATCAAGACCACGATAGGGATGGAAAAGGCCACATGACTAGATAGAACCGTCAAAAATCCAAGTGAAAACTTAAGTTGTGTAAAGAGAATCAAGAAGCTAGCACCAATCATAACGTCAGGCGCAACCATGAGGATATTATTGAGTGATAGAAAGGCTTCTTGGTATTTCTTACGAGATTGATAGATATAGATGGCACCGAAAGTCCCAATAATAGTCGCTATCAAGGCTGATAGAAAGGCCAAGAAAAAGGTTTGGGTGAGGATCAACATGAGACGGCCATCACCAAACATGGTTTGAAAATGGCTCAAACTAAAGCCGGTAAAACTGTTCATATCATCCCCTGCATTAAAGGCATAGCCAATCAAGTAAAAAATCGGCAAATAGAGGATGATAAAGACAAAGGCTAGGTAGAGATTGGCAAATTTTTTCATCGTTCTCTCCTTTCCTTGGTCACCCACATGGTGATGAACATGGTCAGGATGAGGATCACACCGATGGTAGAACCCATTCCATAGTTGTCATTGGTCAGGAAGTTCTGCTCAATAGCCGTTCCCAGCGTGATAACACGGTTCCCACCAATCAAACGTGTCAGCATGAAGAGACTCAAACTAGGGATAAAGACTGATTGGACACCACTTCTCACACCGTTCATCGATAAAGGGAAGATAACATGACGGAAGGTTTCCCACTTGGTCGCACCGAGGTCATAGCTGGCATTGATAAGATTGTTATCCATATCATCCAAGACATTGAAAATCGGCAAAATCATAAATGGAAGCTCGATGTAGCTTGCGACAAAAATAAAGGAGAAATCCGTAAAGAGCAACTGCTGCGAACCGATTCCGATAAATTCCAAGAATTGGTTAATAGAGCCATTTTGACCAAAAATCCCAATAAAGGCATAAGCCTTAAGGAGCAGGTTAATCCATGTTGGCAGGATAATCAGCATGAGCCAGAGTTGACGGTGCTTGAGACGAGTCAAAAAGAGGGCTGTTGGATAGCTGATAAGAAGTGTCACTAGAGTTACAATCCCAGCATAAAGCACAGAGTTGAAGCTCATTTTAAGGTAGGTCAGGTTTTGGGACGCAAAGTAGGATTTATAGTTTTCTAAACTAAACTGCCCTTCAATGTTGAAAAAGGATTGACCGAAAATCAAGATCAAGGGTGCGAGAACAAAAAGGGCAATCCAAAGCATATAGGGCACTACAAAGAGTTTAGAGGTTGTTTTCTTCATCTCTTTCCTCCTCGATCGCATTAATCAGACCTGCTTCTTGCTCTTCGATTTCTACGTATTCTTCGATACGAGCATCGAACTCTTCTTCGGTTTCGTTGAGACGCATGATGTGGATGTCTTCTGGTTCAAAGTCCAGACCGATTTCCTCACCCACAATGGCCTTACGAGTTGAGTGGATCATCCATTCATTTCCAAGTTCGTCATAGGCGATAATTTCGTAGTGAACCCCACGGAAGAGCTGAGTATTCACCTTAACTTGGAGCTTGCCTTCTTCAGGAAGAGTGATGCGCAAGTCCTCTGGACGAATAACAACTTCCACAGGCTCGTTTGGCTTCATCCCACCATCGACCGCTTCAAAGCGTTTGCCGTTAAACTCAACCAAGTAGTCCTCAATCATGGTTCCTGGCAAAATGTTGGACTCGCCGATAAAGGTGGCAACAAAGTGGTTGATTGGCTCATCGTAGATGTCCACTGGCGTTCCAGACTGAACAATCTCACCATCGTTCATAACGAAAATCCAGTCACTCATGGCAAGAGCTTCTTCCTGATCGTGAGTGACAAAGACAAAGGTAATCCCCAATCGTTGTTGTAATTCACGCAGTTCATACTGCATGTCTGTTCGTAATTTCAAGTCCAGCGCTGACAGAGGTTCATCCAGCAAGACCACACGGGGTTGGTTGATGATGGCACGGGCAATGGCTACACGCTGACGTTGTCCTCCAGAGAGTTTACGGATGGAACGTTTTTCATAACCTTCCAACTGAACCATCTTGAGAACTTCCGCTACACGTTGCTCGATTTCTTTCTTGTCAATCTTACGCAAGCGGAGTGGAAAGGCAACATTTTCAAACACATTCATATGTGGAAACAAGGCATAGGATTGGAAGACTGTATGGACGTCTCGCTTGTTGGTTGGGATATCATTGATACGGACACCGTCCAGCAAAATATCCCCTGTCGTCGCATCCAGTAAACCTGCAATGATGTTTAAAATGGTTGATTTCCCTGAACCAGATGCGCCTAAAAGAGTGTAAAACTTCCCTTCTTCCAACTCAAAGTTGATGTCTTTGAGAACCTTGGTGTTGCTGTCTTCAAAAACTTTAGAGACGTTTTTGAATTCAATAATTGGTTTTTTCAATTGTCATAAATTCCTTCTTTTTCATAAATTAACAAATCAGGGCTCTGTCAGGCCACTACTACCTCGTGTAGGAGATTGAACTGCCTACATGCATCTTCGCTAACGATAGGCTTTCACCCCCTTTCCATTGACATAGTAGCAGCTTTTCTGCCTAAATTTTATTCTTTCTCACCCAAGATTCGGACTTCTCTCTCAAGGGTGACACCTGAGTGTTCCTTGACTTTTTCAATAACAGATTGGATCAAATCCTCGTAGTCTTTCGCCGTTCCGTCAGCAACATTAATCATAAATCCTGCGTGTTTCTCAGATACTTCAACACCACCGATACGATAGCCCTTCAAGCCAGCCTCTGAAATCAACTGACCTGCAAAATGACCAACAGGACGCTTAAAGACCGAACCACAAGATGGGTATTCTAGAGGTTGTTTGAGTTCACGTAGGTGCGTCAAGCGATCCATTTCTTGCTTGATAATCTGATGATTCCCTGGAGATAGGGCAAATTTAGCTGACAAAACAACAGCTCCAGAATCTTGAACAGCTGAATGACGGTAACCAAAAGCCAATTCCTTGGCAGATAAGGTCTCGATTTCCCCTTCCTTGGTCAAAACTTGACAAGACTGCAAGATATGAGCAATCTCTCCTCCATAGGCACCTGCATTCATAAAGACTGCTCCACCGACGCTCCCTGGAATGCCACAGGCAAACTCGAAACCAGTCAAACTATGACGAAGGGCAATACGTGTCGTTTCAATCAAGTTGGCCCCAGCTTCCGCTTCAATGGTATAACCATCAACTGAAACGTTATTGAGCTTGTCACACAAGATGACAAATCCACGAATTCCACCGTCACGAACGATGATATTGCTGGCATTCCCTAGCACCATCCAAGGAATACTCTCTTGATTGGCAAATTGAACGACACGCGCCATCTCATAGCGATTCCGTGGCAAAACCAGATAATCCGCTCGTCCCCCTACCTTAGTGTAGGTATAGAGCTTCAATGGTTCCTTAAAACGAATATCAATTCCTTCTAATTGTTCTTGTATTCTAGTTACTAATGTCATATCTCTCATCCTTTTGTAAAGTGATTTCATTATACCATTTTTAAAGATTTTTGACGACTGGAAATTTCTGTATCCAATCTTCACATAAAAAAAGAGGTCACCCTCTTTTTATGATTTTTTCCAAAATGTAGATTTTGTTAGCCAGACAAGAGCTATAAGTTCTGCGAGAAGGATGAACTCAACTAAAAGTGGATTTGTAATCCATCCCACTTGAGATAAGGCTGGAGCCAAGTCAAACAAAGCATGCAAGCCATAGGCAGCAATGAGATAGATCCATTTCTTTTGACGGACACTTTGATAGACCCAGACAGTAAGGCTAATTTGGAGAACCAGAGCAAGCACACGCTCAACCCCTAGTAGATAAACCTGCCATACAGAAAGAGACTGAACCGTTTCGAGTGTAGACTTTGGAAGGAGATTGGCTACATCAGTATTTGAAGACTGGATGAGTGAAAAGAGAATCAAAAGACTGATCAAGCTTCCCATTCCGAGATAGAGCATTTCCAAGCCCCCATGTCCCAAACCATAAGCCAAAGCATCTCTATCTTCCAACTTTCTCTTTTTCTCCAACCATTTAAAAAAGACAAGACGAGCTGTTTCCTCAAAGAGGGCTGCCATAGCGATTCCATAAAGGACGTATAAGAAAGGCTGCTCCTGCATGAGCGGAATGGCTCCATCTTTTTGCGGATGGAGTACCAGAAGATGAACCATCTTCTCTAACACTTGAGAAGAAACAAAAAATGCGATTGCCCCCAAGCCCATCACTGCAAGAGAGATTTTAAACCGTTTTTTGGCATACCAAGTTCCACCTACTAGAATGAGAACTAAAGCGATCATGGTGAGGATAATATGTACTGTCATCTTTTTCTCCTATTCTGACTTATCAATATCTTTCTTCATCTCGTCAACGTTAAATTTCGCAAATAAATACTGGCGATCTTGGACTGGAAAACGTTGGTCCAACTGGTCGACTGCCCCAACCTCGATCATTCCTTCTTTGATAACAAAGTCCATCACATGCCCACCAAAGGTCAAATCATCTGAGATAAAATGCAAATGGTAGCCTGCAACACTCACTCCATGGAAAATCTCTGGTGTCCAAAATCCAACAATAGTTCCCGATACATTTTCACGGCTATATTCAGGTTGGTGAGTCGCTACATCAGCAAACTTGGTATCAGGTGTGGATTTGGGAATCATCCGCACATGCATTTGTGAAAATTCACCATGAATCTTGATGGAACGAAAAAGATTTTCCCCATCATAGTAGGACTCAATTCGCTTTTCCAATTCCTTATCCGTCATCTCAAAGCGCTGACGAAAAATCACTTCTGCCTGATGAGGGACCACTGCTGCATAGGGAATAAGAGCATCCGCTGCCACCTCGACGATTTCAGGCGTTTGACCAGACCCCTTGGCTTGATAAGCCTTGCCATCAAGGACAATCAACTCCCCATCAATCGAATCAAGGGTTCCCAAACCGAGGTCACCATGTTCCAGTAATTCTCCCACTGTCATGGTTCCACCATAGAGACCTGCCATTAGGGCACCTAGAGTATTGTATTGAAATAATTTAACCGGTTCCTGCACTTTTCTATCCATTCTCTTTCTTAACTTCTTTTCAATGAATCATCATACTTTCTAAGTATACCACATTTGCTCCTAGTTGTGAAAGGGAGAAATACTTTTCCCATTGCAAAGGAAGCAAAAAAAAGGTACAATGTAACAAAATCAAGGGAGGTCTGGAATGAAGAAAGAAAGTAAATACCAAGCAGTCGTTTCCTTTCTCAAAAAAGGTATCGAATCAGGAAAATTTCCAACAGGTAGCCGGCTTCCCTCTATCCGTCAACTGAGCCAAGACTTTCACTGTAGCAAGGACACTATCCAACGAGCCCTGCTGGAATTACGCCATGAACAATACCTCTATGCCAAACCCCAAAGTGGCTACTATGTTCTAGAACAAGGACAGCACCAAGACTTGGAAATTGAAGTCACTGACGAGCATGCTAGTGCCTATGACGACTTCCGACTCTGCGTCAACGAAACCCTGATAGGCCGAGAAAACTACCTCTTCAACTACTATGATAACCAAGAAGGCCTTGAGGAACTCAGACAATCTGTCCATCAACTCCTCTTTGACCAAGCCCTCTACTGCAAACCCGACCAACTGGTTCTAACTTCTGGCACCCAGCAAGCTCTCTTTATCCTTTCTCAGATTAACTTTCCGAGCGAGGGAGCTGAGATTTTGGTTGAACAGCCGACTTACCACCGGATGAACCGCCTCTTGGTCGCTCAGGGATTAGCCTACCAGACCATTGAACGCCGAATTGATGGCATTAACCTTGAAGAACTGGAAGAACAGTTTAAATCTGGAAAAATCAAGTTTTTCTATACCATTCCTCGCTTCCACTATCCCCTAGGTCATTCCTATTCTGATCAGGAAAAAAGGGCTATTCTAGATCTAGCAAACCAGTATGGTGTTTACATCGTAGAGGATGACTATCTAGGAGATTTAGACCCTAAAAAAGGGCAGACCTTCCACTATCTGGACACTGAGGATCGGGTCATTTATATCAAGTCCTTCTCAACCAGCCTCTTTCCAGCCCTTCGTATTACCGCTCTCATTCTCCCAAATGCCCTAAAAAAGGCCTTTGTTTCCTACAAAAATATCCTAGACTATGACAGCAATCTCATCATGCAAAAGGCTCTCTCTCTTTACATCGATAGCCAGCTATTTGAAAAAAATCGACTGGCCCGTCTTACCCTTCAAGAGAACTATCAGACTCGGATGAAGGAGCTACTTGAAAAAAACACCTGTCCCTTGCCTTACTATCCTCTACATGATGGTCTTTTGCTTGATTTGAGAGACTATCCTAAAATCACCAGTTTAAAACACAGCTCACTCAAACTAGACTTTTTTGAGAAGGCTTATTTGGACGCCTGTCCTTATCAGTTTGCCAAAGTCTCTCTCGAAAATCTAGAAGAGTTATTAGAATACCTAAAAGCAGAATTGGATTAAAGTCCAACTCTGCTCTTTTCTTATTGTTCAACTTCTGTTAGTTTCGCTGCTTTTTCTAGATAGCTTTGATAGGTTCCGTCATCTTTTAGTTTTTGGATAACCTTATCGACTACTGCTTTCAAGTCTGATTGATTCTTCTTAATAGCAACAGCATTGGCTTCGCCATCTTTCATTGTCAAATTAACAGTTGCAACGGCAAGATCTGAGTTTTTACCTGCGTAGCTAAGAGCAACTGGTTCATCCATATGAACAGCATCCACTTTTCCAGCCTGCAATTCATTAACTGCTTCCCCCATATTAGTCAAAGAAGTCAGTTGGGCATTTGGCAATTGTTCCTTCACCATAGTTTCTGGAACGGTTCCCTTTTGAGCTGCGATATTCGCACTTGCAAGGCTTGAGAGATCCTTGTACTTGTCTAAATCGGCTTTTCTAACCAAGAAACTCATCTTGTTTTCATAGTAAGGGATTGAAAAGTCAAAGACTTCCTTTCTCTCATCTGTGGCACTAATTCCCGCAATGGCTAAGTCAGCCTTTCCAGTTTGAAGACTAGTCAAGACATTGTCAAAACTCATGCTAGAGATTTCAAGTTTAACCCCAAGCTCATCCGCAATCGCTTGAGCCATATCAATATCTGCCCCAACCACTTGGTTTTTACCATCTACCAAGGATTGAAATTCAAATGGTGCATAGTCTGGACTGGTCGCAACGACTAGCTTTCCTTTTTGTTTGATAGCGTCCACAGCAGACTGGGAGCTATCCGTTCCTGACTGGCAAGCTACCAAAACCATGCTGGCAAGCATGCTACATACAACTAACATCCATTTTTTAAATTTCATAAATAAACGACCTTTCTGTTATTTCTGAATAATTATAACTCTTTTAAAAATAGTTGTCAACCCTTTTAGAGATTTTGAATGTAAAATAATTCTTCTCATAAAAAGAAGACTGATTTATCACAATCAGCCTTTTATTCTGTATATTTAAACCGTTTCTTATAGCTCGACAATCTTCCCTGTTTCAAAGTAAACAACCCATTCACAGATATTTTTAGCGTAGTCTCCGATACGTTCCAAGAAGGAAATGACCTGGAAGTAATCACGGCCTGTAACGATGGCTTCAGGATGTTTCTTAATTTCTTCTGTAGCCAAATCACGAATGCTATCAAAGTAATGGTTGATTTTTTCGTCCATCGCTGCTACTTCGTAGGCTTGATCCACCGAACCGTTCAGATAGAGATCTAGAGCCGCTTCGACGAAGTTTTTCACATCGCGTCCCATCTTTTTGATCTCTTCTTCAACTGCAGGAATGCGTTGTTCCCCCTTCATACGAATAGTTGCTTTTGCGATTGACACTGCATGGTCTCCCATGCGTTCCAGGTCTGATACTGCCTTAAGAACGGTCAATACAGTACGGAGGTCTTGAGAAACAGGTTGTTGAAGCGCAATCATTTCAAATGATTTCTTTTCGAGTTTCACTTCATATCCATTTACTTCTGCATCTTCCTCAATAACTTCTTTTGCCAAATCACGGTCATGTGTGACAAAGGCACGCACTGTACGATTGATTTGTGAGAGCACTTCTTGTCCCATGGCATAGAACTGGTTGTGCAATTTCTCCAAATCTTCTTCAAATTGAGATCGTAACATCATTCAACTCCTTATCCAAATTTTCCTGTAATATAATCTTCTGTTTCCTTGTTTTGTGGGTCTAGGAACATTTTCTTCGTATCGTTAAACTCAATCAAATCCCCATCTAGGAAAAATCCTGTTTTATCAGAGATACGAGAGGCCTGTTGCATCGAACGTGTTACCAAGAGCATGGTGTATTTATCTTTCAGACCATACAAGGTTTCCTCAATCTTACCAGCCGAGATAGGATCCAAAGCTGAAGTCGGTTCATCCAAGAGAATAATCTTGGGACTGGTTGCTAAGACACGGGCAACACAAACACGTTGTTGTTGTCCACCTGAGAGACCAATGGCTGAATCATGCAAGCGATCCTTGACCTCATCCCAAATAGAAGCGCGTTGCAAGGCTTTTTCCACCGCTTCATCCAAAACATGTTTATCCCTGACTCCATTGATACGTAAGCCGTAGACAACATTTTCATAGATAGACATAGGGAAGGGATTGGGCTGTTGAAAAACCATACCGATTTCCTTACGCAATTCAACCGTATCGGTACGGGGGCTGTAGATATTGTGGCCATTATAAATCACTGTTCCAGTTGTTGTCACCTCAGGATTTAGATCGCCCATGCGGTTGATGGCTTTGAGCAGGGTGGACTTTCCTGATCCGGAAGGACCAATCAAGGCGGTTATTTCCTTAGGTTGGAAAGAAAGGGAAACACTATTCAAAGCCTTCTTTTTATTGTAATAAACGGACAGGTCTTTAACCTGCAAAATCGGTTCTGTCATACTGCTTCCTTTCTAACCAAAGTGTCCCGTTACATAGTCATTGGTTGACTGTAACTTAGCATTTTGGAAAATATTGGATGTCTTATCATACTCAATCAAATCACCTAAGTAGAAAAATCCTGTGTAGTCACTTGCACGCGCAGCCTGTTGCATACTGTGGGTAACGATGATGATGGTAAAGTCCTTCTTCAATTCCAACATGGTTTCTTCCAGTTGGGCTGTCGCAATCGGATCCAAGGCTGACGCCGGTTCATCCATCAAGAGGATATCTGGCTTGACAGAGATGGCGCGAGCGATACAGAGACGTTGTTGTTGTCCACCAGAAAGCATCAAGGCTGATTTGTGGAGGTCGTCTTTGACCTGATCCCAAAGGGCAGCCTGTCTTAGAGAGGTTTCTACAATTTCATCAAGTACTTTCTTGTCCTTAACACCTGCACGTTCATGAGCAAAAGTGATGTTGCGGTAAATAGACTTGGCAAATGGATTTGGACGTTGGAAGACCATTCCGATATGCTTGCGCATCTCATAGACATTGATTTCTGGACGGTTGACGTCAATCCCTCGGTAGAGGATTTGACCTGTGACCTTGGCAATATCAATGGTATCATTCATCCGATTGAGACTGCGAAGATAAGTAGATTTCCCAGATCCAGAAGGACCAATCAAGGCTGTAATTTTATTTTTTTCAAATTGCATATCGATGCCCTTTATAGATTCATTTTTACCGTAGTAAACATGTAAATCCTTGGTAGAGAGGGCCACTTTTTCTTCAGGAAAGGTGATGATATGCTTTTCATCCCAGTTATATTTTGACATGGCTTCTCCTTTAGGCAGCGGTTAATTTCTTGTGTAAATAGCTTCCGAGTTTGCGAGCTCCAAAGTTAAAAATCAAGATAAAGATGAGGAGCACGGCGGCAGAACCAGCAGATACAATGGTAGCATCAGGAATGGTTCCTTCACTGTTGACCTTCCAAATGTGGACAGCCAAAGTTTCTGCTTGTCGGAAGATTGAGATAGGACTGGTAACACTGAGGATATTCCAGTTAGACCAGTCTAGGGCTGGAGCGGATTGTCCTGCCGTATAGATAAGAGCGGCGGCCTCACCAAAGATACGGCCAGATGCCAAGACAACACCCGTTACGATACCTGGAAGGGCTTCTGGAATGACAACATGAACTACAGTCTCCCAACGAGAAATTCCAAGAGCCAGACCAGCCTCACGTTGTGTATGGTGAACGTGTTTTAAACTGTCCTCAACATTTCGAGTCATCTGAGGGAGGTTAAAGACCGTCAAGGCCAAGGCACCTGAAATGATTGAAAATCCATACTCAAACTGGACTACAAAGATCAAGTAACCAAAGAGACCCACAACGACTGATGGTAGAGAAGACAAAATCTCAATACAGGTGCGAATAAAATTGGTCACAGGTCCTTTTTTGGCATACTCAGCGAGGAATACGCCAGCCCCCATAGATAAAGGCACAGAGATAATCAAGGTAATGACCAGAAGGAAGAAGGAATTGTAGAGCTGAATTCCGATACCCCCACCTGCTTGATAAGAGGAAGATTTCCCTGTCAAGAAGGACCAAGAGATATGCGGTAACCCTCTCACCAAGATATAGAGAATCAAGGATGCCAAGATGGCAACGATGATACCCGCGATGGTATAGAGGACAGCTGTTGCAAGTTTATCTAATTTCTTAGCGTGCATAGTTTTTCTTTCCTCTTTCTTTCGTAATCAATTTAATCACACTGTTAAAGGCCAAACTCATCAAGAGCAATACCAACGCCAGTGACCAGAGAACGTTATTATCAACCGTTCCCATGACGGTATTTCCAATACCCATAGTCAATACAGATGTCAAGGTCGCAGCTGGTGTTGTTAACGAGGTTGGGATAACTGCTGAGTTTCCGACAACCATCTGAATAGCAAGGGCTTCACCGAAGGCACGCGCCATCCCAAAGACCACTGCAGTGAAAATACCTGAACGTGCTGCTTTCAAGGTCACACGCCAGATGGTTTGCCAACGAGTGGCTCCCATAGCTAAACTAGCTTCACGGTAATGACGAGGAACAGCACACAAGCTGTCTGTTGTCATAAAGGTTACAGTTGGTAGGATCATGACAAAGAGAACGAAAATCCCTGACAAGATCCCAAAACCAGTTCCACCAAAGACGCTACGAACAAAAGGCACCACAACTTGTAAACCGATAAATCCATAGACGACTGAAGGAATACCAACGAGGAGTTCAATGGCTGGTTGCAAGATTTTTGCACCCTTTGGTGAGACTTCGGTCATAAAGACTGCAGCACCAATAGCAAAGGGTGTTGCGATGAGGGCTGATAAAATCGTCACAATAAAGGAACCCAAAATCATTGGAAGGGCACCAAATTGTTTCCCTGAAGGATTCCAAGTTTGTCCAAAGAGGAAATCAAAGATGTTGACTCCATTGACAAAGAAGGTCGATAAGCCTTTTTGGGCTACAAAAATCAAAATCATCGCCACAATGATGACAATCAAAGAAAGGCAAGTGAAGGTCAAACCTTTACCAAACTTCTCAAGGCGAGAGTTCTTTGAAGGAGAGAGTAATTTTTTAGATAATTCTTCTTGATTCATTATTGACCTCCTTCTACTGCTGTAACGGTACCTGAAGCATCCTTTTGGACTTTCATTTCATTGATAGAGATATAGCCCATTCCCTTAACAATCCCATTTTGGGCTTCATCTGAGAGGACGAAGTTCAGGAATTCAGCAGCTAACTCATTTGGCTGACCAAGTGTGTACATATGTTCATAAGACCACAAAGGCCAGTTGTTGGTCGTTACATTTTCAGACGTAGGTTCATACCCATTCAGTTTCATGCTTTTCACGGAATCATCTACATAGGCAAAGGCTAGATAAGAAATGGCTCCAGGAGTTTGGGATACAATGGACTTGACCATCCCGTTAGAATCCTGCTCTTGACTCTGCATAGCCGATTGGCCATTCATAACCACCGTATCAAACGTCGCTCGTGAACCAGAACTTGCTGCTCGGTTGATGATTGAAATGGCCAGGTCTTTGCCCCCAACTTCTTTCCAGTTGGTCACTTCACCTGTAAAGATCTTGCGAAGTTGCTCGGTTGTGAGATTTTCAACATCCACTTCCTTGTTTACAATCACTGCAAGACCAGCCACTGCAACCTTGTGGTCTACTAGAGCTGAAGCATCGATTCCTTCTTTTTCCTCTGCAAAGACGTCAGAGTTCCCGATGTCAACTGCTCCAGACTGAACTTGGGAAAGTCCTGTACCCGATCCTCCACCTTGAACATTAACTGTTTTTCCGATGTTTCTAGAACCGAATTCATCTGCTGCTGCTTCGACAAGAGGTTGAAGAGCTGTGGAACCAACAGCTGTCATAGATTCTCCACGATCAATCCAGCTAGCGCATCCTGCTAGAGAACCTGCCATCAAAAGTGCTGCAAGAGACATGACGAGCTTTTTTCTTTTTTTCACTGTTATTCTCCTTGAACATAATGATAAATGTTCTGATTTCTTCCGTTTGTCCTGATCATCCAATTATCATCAATGATTGTCCCGCTTTATTTTATCTAGACATTCTTAGGAGCGGGAAATTCCATCGTATAATATAAGTAATAATGAAAGACTATCAGAAAAAACTCATACTTCCACTATAACATAGAATAGGCTCTTTGACTAGCTTTTTCACCTAAATCTGAGTCCTTTTGGATAATAATTTTTCAAAACATTTCCCGTTACCTTGGCAAAGCCTAGTCCGTTTCCTTGAACCACAACTTGGTACCAGCCATTTGGTCGAGCTTCAGACAATTGAACGGTCTCACCAGCCACATATTTTACAAAGTCCTCATCATTGATTTCGACACTTTGTTTTACTTGGCTTGGTTTCAAGGCCAAACCGAGAGCAAAGCTTGGTTCAAAACGTTTCTTCTTAAACGTCCCCAGATGAAGTCCATTTCGGGCAATTTTGAGTTTCCCTAGATCAGGTAGCATCTCTGGCAAGAGATAAAGTTGATCTCCAAAAGTCTGCAAGATACCAGTTAGATTGACCCGCAAGTGTTTTTGGGCAAAATCATGCCACAAAGCCAGTTGTTCACGACTGAGATTGCTCTTGCTAGCCTTGAATTTAGGTGCTGGATTTTCTCCCTTAAACTGCAGGTGGGCAACAAACTGGCCTTCTCCCTTGAAATGATTAGGATACATCCGCGCAGTTTCAGGAAGATCAATTCCTGCCACCATACCGTTCACATGCTCGACTGGAAGCAATTCAAATTCATAAGTATCAAGTAACCAGTGGACGATTTCTTCATTTTCCTCAGGTGCCCAAGTACAGGTCGAATAGACCAAACGACCACCTTCTGCAAGCATGGTCACTGCATCTTCTAAAATTTCCCTTTGGAGACTAGCACATTGGCTCGGATAGTCGATGCTCCAATAATCCATGGCATCTGGCTGCTTACGAAACATCCCTTCACCCGAGCAAGGTGCATCAAGGACAATCACATCAAAGTAACCTTTAAAAACCTTGGCCAAGCGGTCAGCAGATTCATTAGTCACGACAACGTTTGTCGCTCCAAATCGCTCCATATTTTCCACTAAAATCTTAGCACGCTTGCTTGAAATTTCGTTGGAGACAAGGACTCCTTGATTAGCCAGATAAGCTGCTAGTTGAGTGGATTTCCCACCTGGTGCTGCCGCCAAATCCAAGACCTTCATGCCAGGATTTGGTTGAGCCACCTGGGCTACCATTTGGGCTGCAGGCTCTTGCGAATAAACAAGACCGGTCGCGTGCTCTGGTGACTTTCCAGAAACTTTACCATAATACCCCCAAGGTGTATTGGGAATAGCATCCGCAAACGATAACTGACTTTCTTTTAAGGGATTAACCCGAAAAGCCGAAACCGCTTCCTGCTTAAAAGAGGCAAGAAAATCTCTTGCCTCATCTTCTAGTATCGCTTCATATTTTTCAACAAATCCTTCTGGAAATTGCATTTAGTTCTCTTTCCTTTCGTAGATATAAGACTGAATCACTTCTTGCATCTCGATTGGCACCATCATGACAGGCTGACGCGTTTTAAAATCAGCGGGCTCACCTGATACTGTAAGAAGACGATAACCCAGACTTTCCCCTAAGATACTGGCCGCAGCGTAATCCCATGGCTGCAGGTAGGTAATATAAGTCAGAAGACGACCCGATAAAACCTTGGCAAAACTAATGGCCGCACTGCCGTAGACACGGACTCCCAAAGCTGCTCGCCCCAAATCCGCCAGGCCCCACTCATTGCTTTCAAACATACCTGAGTTACCAGCAACCAGGAATTCTCTGAGGGGCTTCTTTTTAAAAGGCGGTAAGGGCTCATTATTGCGACAAGGAGGAAAGGCACCACCACCATGGTAACAATCACCTTTCATAACATCATAGATAATGCCAAATTTTCCCACACCATTCTCAAAATAAGCCAACATCACGGCAAAATCTTCCTGCTGAGCGACAAAGTTATTGGTACCGTCAATGGGATCAATCACCCAAACAGAACCTTGATTGACCGCAGCACGCAAACAGCCCTCTTCCGCGCAAATCAAGTCCTCAGGATAGGAGGACTTGATCCGATCAACCAAGAGTTCCTGGACCTCCTTGTCCAAACGTGTCACTAAGTCAGTAGGTGAAGACTTGCACTCAACCTGCAAATCTTCTTTCATGTGAGCCAAAATATAGTCAGCAGCTTCCTGCACAATCTGTTTGGCAAATTCAAATTTAGTTTCCAAGAGAAATCTTCCCTTCTCTTTTTTCTTTTGCTAATTGAACCGCATGATAGAAGGAATAACCGCTAGCCGTCTCAAATTCTCGACCTAGGCGCTTTTCTTCACTTTTGCTCGGAACGACAGACTTAAATTCCTTGTAGGAATCTAGCAGTTTTTTTGCTTCTACCTTATCTTCATAAGCAGCTTCAACATCATTAAAAAAAGAAAGCACTGAAGCAAGTTCTTCAGTGCTCCACGACAAATCTAGTGGGTAACTATACTGTTTGTTCATCTATCCAATACCAGCTCTCAATGTTGCTTCTTTTAGTTCTTGTTTACGGTAACTACGAGGGAGAAAAGCACGAATCTCATCTTCATTAAAACCGATCTGCATGCGTTTGGTATCTGTAATAATTGGGCGACGCAAAAGACTAGGATATTGCTCAATCAACTGAAGCAACTCCGATACCGAGATACTCTCTACATCAATATCCAATTTTTGAAAGATTTTTGAACGAGTTGAAATGATGTCATCAGTACCATTTTCGGTCAAGGAAAGAATATGTTGTAATTCTTTTCTTGTTAAAGGACTAGTCATAATATTATGCTCTTGAAAGGGCACTTTATGCGTCTCTAACCAAGCCTTTGCCTTACGACATGATGTACAACTCGGTGATAAAAATAGTGTAATCATGCTTTTCTCTTCTTTTATCTATACTTGCTATTTCTATTATACAAAAAAATAAAGCGCTTGACTAGGTATTTTTAGAAAAAAAGCCTATTTTTTCATAGAAAATAGACTGTTTTCTGTAAAAATTACCCGTTTTACAAGCTTATCTTTAGGATAACCTAACAATAAATAGGGAGCAGGGCAACTTCTCTCGTTTTTTATTAAAAATACAGAACTTTTTCCACTATTTCCTTGAAGCTTTAACAAAAAGGAAACCAAACATTCCTTCATACAAAGCAAAGAAAAGTAAAAAGGCATGGAGAAAGAAAGTCTCTGGCAAAATCCAAATAACGGGATCCTTTGCTGGATCAAAAAGCCAGGTATCATCTCCCACAAAGAGAATCTGATGGAAAAGAGTAAAGAATTGCTCAAAACCAATCAACACTCCTACAAGCCCAATGACTAGAGGCAGTAGCACTAGAGCCAAGATACTTTTACGATATAGGGGTAGAAATCCTTTTTTCACAATCTTTCTAACAAAGAAATAGAAACTTGGTAATGTCACTAGGGCAACTAGCTGAACCAAGTGGAAGAGATTCTTCACCACCGCAAAATGGTGTAAACCTGCAGCTGATGAACGAAAATCTGGCATCTCTAAGACCTGACTAAAGGGATTGGTCAGGTAATTCATCAAGATATGAAAGTTGTACTGAATGGTTTCGGGCTTTAGATAGACTCGACCCGCTAAGTTTAGCCATTGAATCTCCATGGGATAGAAAAACCATGCCAGATAAATGGTTAAGAGAATAGACAGTGAGAGGAGAAAGAGCATACTTCCCCAAAAAGTCAGTTTAATTTTCATCAAAATTCCACTCCGCAAGGCTAGAAACCACATGAGTTGGTACGATTGGCAAGTCAGCCACTTCTTCTGCCTTGGTAAAACCTGTCGTCACCAAGAGCGTTGGAATACCATTGTCAATCCCTGCTCGGATGTCTGTCAGGTAGTTGTCCCCCACCATGAGCAATTCTTCTCGTTTCAAACCCAAGTGCTCAACTGCCTTATCCATAATGATAGCATTTGGTTTTCCAATATAAACTGGTTTCACTCGTGTTGCCACTTCAAGCAGAGTTACAAGTGAACCAGCACCAGGCAAAAGACCACGTTCCGTCGGGATATTGAGGTCTGGATTGGTTCCGATAAAGTGAGCCCCCTTTTGGATGGCTAGAGTCGCCGTGGCAAATTTTTCATAGTCGACTTGCCAGTCCAGTCCAACTACCACATAGGCAGGATTTTGCTTATCTTCGACATAACCAGCCGCCTGAATGGCATCCTTGAGCCCAGCTTCGCCGATGACATAGACTGTCTTTTCTAGTCCCAAGTCATTCATATAGTCGATGGTTGCCAAAGTCGCTGTGTAAACCGTCGATAGAGGCGTGTTGATATTAAAATTCTGAGCCAACATCTCTTGAACGCTCTCAGGAGTGCGGGTTGTATTGTTGGTTACAAAGAGATAAGGAATTTCTCGCTTTTGCAACTCATGAACAAAAGCCTCTCCTGCCGGGATTCGGTCTTTCCCCTTGTAAATGGTTCCGTCTAAATCAATTAAATAACCTTTATAAGTCATATCGTCCTTTCTAATTGCCTTCAATTTCTTGCCAAGTAATCATAGCTTGGGCATTGATCTCCCCATCACTGATAATCTCATGCTTGCTTTCTAATCCCTTGAGTTCATACGCTGAAGCAATCATGCCACCCGGTCGCACTTCTTTGACATATTTGAGATTGATTTTCTTTGGAATATAGTTGGTTAGAAAATCGGCTCCCATGACCTCAAAAATCCAATCCAGATATTTGCTATTATTGACATGACCATTCATATCCAAGTCGTAAAAACGAACATGGTAGTCTTTACTGATCGGTTTTTCTAGATTTGCATACTTTGGCCCACGGATGAGTTTTTTATCAAACTCAGACTGATAAGGCGCAACAATCTCCGGTTCGACAGCATGGACTTTACGACTATCGCGGTCCATGAGAACAAAGGTTGCTACCATGCGAATGATTTCTTGACCTGCTTCATCATAGATAGTGAAACGGCGGTAACAAAAAAGACGATTGTAAGTCAATGCTTCTGTTTCAATCGTAATCTCCTCAGCAAAGCGAGGCAAGCGAACCACGTCAATCGCATAGTCTGTAATAATCCAGACCAGATTGTAACGTTCTAACATATCCTTGTCGCTAACTCCCAGCTCAATCGACTGCATACCTGATACTTGCAAGGACAGCAAAATCACATCTGGAAGTTTGATATGACCGTTCATGTCCGCCATATCAAAAGGAATTTTCATTTTCATTTGATAAGTTAAGCCCATTGTTCTACTCCAAAATAAATCGTTCTGCTACAGTGTCTCCTAAAAAGAGACCTCTCTTTGTCATTCGGACACGGTCATCGTCAATCTGCATGAGACCTTGTTGAACCAAGTCTCTGACAATTTCTCCATATAATCCATCAAAGGACCGTCCGAATTTTTCCTCAAATCGCGCCATGGAAACCCCAGATTTTTTCCGGAGGCCTAGGAACATTTCTTCTTCCATCTGTTCCCTTTGACTCAGGTGTTCTTCTGCTATCCGAGCATTTCCTGCCTCTACCGCATTGAGATAGTGGCGGATAGGACCGTGGTTTTTATAACGCACTCCGTTCACATAACCTGAAGCACCCGCACCGATACCATAATACTCGGCATTATCCCAGTACATGAGATTGTGGCGACTTTCAAATCCGGGTTTAGAGAAATTGGAAATCTCATAATGCTCAAAACCAGCTCGCTCCAGTTCTGCGATGATGTACTCAAACATCTCCGCTTCTAGTTCCTCCTTGGGCAGGGGCAATTTCCCTCGTCTCATGCGGTTCATAAAGACCGTATGGTTTTCCAAAATCAAGCTATAAAGACTCATATGAGGAATATCAAGCGAAATGGCCTTAGCCACATTGTCCTTGACCTGAACCATAGTTTGACCTGGAAGAGCGTAGATTAGGTCGATAGAAATATTGTCAAAACCAGCCAGTTTGAGGTGGTCGATATTTTCATAAATATCCTTCTCCAAGTGACTGCGCCCAATTTTTTTCAGCATTTTGTCATCAAAAGTCTGCACACCCAAGGAAACACGATTGACTGGTGACTGCTTCAAAACCGCAATCTTATCCACATCCAAGTCTCCTGGGTTTGCTTCAATGGTCAACTCTTCCAAGACAGACAAGTCTAGATTTTTAGTCAAGCCATCCAAGAGCACTTCTAATTGCGGAGCTGACAAAGCCGTTGGCGTCCCACCTCCAATGTAGAGAGTTCGCAACTTTTGGATATCATAAGAGCGAAACTCCTCTAGCAGATGCTCCAGGTAACTATCTACTGGTTGATTCTTGATAAATACTTTTGAAAAGTCACAATAATAACAAATCTGTGTGCAAAAGGGAATATGCACGTAGGCGGACGTTGGTTTTTTCTGCATAGTACTTATTATACCATAAAGACAGGCTTGCAGATAAAAATCACCATCTCCAAAAACCAGAGATGGTGATGCATTATACTTCAGTAATATCGATGATGATTTCTTCTTGGTCTTCTGCAACGTCTGGAGTTGCTGACTGTTCTTGCCACTGCTCCTTGAGATTGTTAAAGGTTTCTTTTGACGCTTCCGTCGCTTGTCGAGCACAGGTTTTGGCTTGATCAAGGAAACTGTCAAAAGTGATTTCACCAGATTCTACTTGTTCCTTTGTTTTCAGCACAAAGTCAGTTGCCTGTTCCTTCACTTCAGTTAGTTTCTCACAAACCTGCTCTCTAGCATATTCTGGATCTTCTCTCAAATCATCTAGAAAATCCTGAGCTTGACTACAAACTTGCTTGCCCTTGTCACTCGTCAAAAACAAAGCAAGAGCTGCACCTGAAACTGTTCCTAAAAGGATAGAGGATAGTTTTCCCATAAGATTTCTCCTTTTCTATTTTTTGAAAAATTTACTTGCGAAACGAAGAGCGGACAAACTTGCACCTGTTTTAATGGTCTTTGAACCAGCAGATGAAGCCTTTTTACCTAAAACACGTGCATGTTGGTTGAGATCAGATACTGACTCAGATAAGTCAGCCACAGCCGTAAAGAGTGGATCAATCGTCGCAACTTTGATATTGATATCGTCTGCTAACACATTGACCTTAACCAGTAATTCATTGGTCTGATGCAAGGTAACGTTCACATCTGAGCTCAACGTTTTGATGGTTTTCTCTGTTTCATCAATCATACGACCGGCTTTTTGAATCGTGATTGTCAAATAGACTAAACAGACAATCAAAGCAATCGCAACAAGTATATATGCAACTTCTAACATTTATTTTTCCTCCTCTGTATGATAGAAAGGGGCTTTCTTTCGATTTTGATAAAGTATGATAAAAATACCGAGTCCGATAAGGATAACTGATAACCATTGGGAAACTCGCAGTCCAAAGAACATGAGACTATCCGTCCGCATTCCTTCGATAATCATACGACCAAAGCCATACCAAATCAAGTAGAAAGCAGTGATCTGACCACGTCTGATTCCCTTTAATTTTCGTCTAAAAATCAGAATCAAAGCAAAACCGATCAGATTCCAAACCGACTCATATAGGAAGGTCGGCTGACGGTAGCTACCCTCAATGTACATCTGGTCACGGATAAAGCCTGGCAAATAATCCAAACTATCTACTGCTGCACCGTAGGCTTCTTGGTTAAAGAAGTTCCCCCAGCGTCCTAAACTTTGGGCAACCATGACGCTTGGTGCTGCAATATCTAAGAAATCCCAAGTATTAATCAGCTTTCTATCTGCAAAGATATAAAGGACAATAGCCCCTGCTATCAAACCTCCATAAATGGCCAAGCCTCCATTCCAGATGGCAATGATTTCACCTGGATTTTGCAGATAATAATCTAAGCGAAAGAGTACGTAGTATAGTCTAGCACCTAAAATAGCTATCGGAAAAGCAATCAGGATAAAATCCAAGATATCATCTGATAGAATTTTCTTTTTAGGAGCTTCCTTCATGGCAAGGTAGACTGCCAAAACCAAACCAGCCACAATACACAAAGCATACCAACGAATAGAAAAAGGACCGATTTCAAATGCGACTGGATTAATCATTTTTCACCTCATTTTTGGAGATGAGATTAGTCAAGCGTTCTTCAAATAAACGCGTCGCATCAAATCCCATTTCCTTAGCGCGATAGTTCATGGCTGCCGCCTCAATAACAACAGAGATATTGCGTCCTGTTTTTACTGGAATGCGGATACGCGGAATCGTTACACCAGAAATCTCGATTTCTTCAGCATTGTTTCCTAGACGATCAAAGGTCTTATGGGTATCATAATTTTCCAAGTAAACAGCCAACTGAACTTGTGAAGAATCTTTTACAGCACTTGCTCCGTAGAGACTCATCACGTCAATAATACCCACTCCACGAATCTCAAGCAAATGCTTCAAAATTTCAGCGGGCTCTCCCCAAAGGGTCATTTCATCCTTGGCAAAGATATCTACACGATCGTCTGCTACCAAACGGTGCCCACGTTTCACAAGCTCAAGACCTGTCTCGCTCTTACCGATACCACTATCCCCTTGGATCAAGACACCCATGCCATAGATGTCCATCAAGACACCATGCACACTCGTACGTTCAGCCAAACGGGAATCAAGGTAGCTAGATAACTCTCCAGATAAACGACTGGTTGATGTTCGACTGGTTAAAATCGCAATCTTACATTCCCTAGCAGCTTTCAACATTTCTTCTGGCACTACCAAGCCACGAGCAACGATGACAGCGGGTGTTTCAGGTAGAAACATTTTCTTCAAAACTTGATAACGGTTATGAGAAGACATGGAGACTAAATAAGACCATTCCTTCATTCCCAACAGTTGAAGCCGCTCCGGAGTATAGTAATCAAAATAACCCGTCATTTCCAGACCTGGTCGAGAAATATCTGCAGTATTGATTTCTTTTTCAAGTAAATCGCCTTCACCATAAACAATGTCTAATCTGAGCTTTTCAATGACTTCTTTTACTAAAACCGACATAATTTCCTCCTTCAATCGAGTTCTCCCTACTATTATATCAAATTGTGGTAGGAAGTTTCCTTTTTTTGCAGGATTTACAGTATTTATTTGGAAAGAAAAAAGGCTAGACAAGTCTAGCCTTTCATTTCAAATTAGAATTTTTTACGTTTACGAGCTGCTTCTGATTTACGTTTACGTTTTACAGAAGGTTTTTCATAGAATTCACGTTTGCGTGTTTCTTGAAGAGTACCAGCTTTAGTAACCGCACGTTTGAAACGACGAAGTGCATCGTCAAGAGATTCATTCTTACGTACTACTGTTTTAGACATTTTTTTCACTCCCTTCAAGTTCAAGATCTATTCCATTTTACACACAAAGTGAATAATTGTCAAGAGAAAAGCAACCATAAACTTTTATTATTTTTACTTTCTTCTTTTGAAGATGAAATAAATCACTAAGATGCAGAGAATCAATCCCAAAACAGCTGGTTTCACAATCGATATGCCACTTCCTCCGCTAAATAAAAGACTATGGGCAACCTTCAGAAACGCTCCGATCACTACCGTTGCTAATAATCCATACCAACGTCTACTCCACGTTAAGGATATAATCGCCGTAAAAAATGCTAGAATCGTCGCCAGAATAATAACTTTTTCAATACTCCATCCGCTCGTAAAATAAGTCTTCTCAAAATTCAAAAACTCAATTACTTTTACATCAACTATTTCCGGCTTCGGGAACCAAAACATACTAGTAAATAGGCAAAATATAGAAAAGAAAATCAGGCTATAGGATTTTTTATAAGCTCCCATTACAATTGGAATAATAAAGAGAGGGCGAATATACCAACTCAGAGTATTCTGGTGTCTAGTAAACGCCCACTCAAAGAAGCTCGTATCTGATAAAAAAACGACAATGGTAGCAATCGTTAGAAACAAGAAAACAATCCCACCTATTTTATCTAACGTTTTTATTTTCATAACTTTTCCCTTCTTGAATTCATAAAATTAATCTATTCATGGCAGATTCCCGCTAAGTGAGTTATCAACCCCTAATCGTTTTAGTGGTAAAATATTAATGTTTTTCCAACCACGCTTTTATTCTATTGTTAAGATATCTATTTGCTCATCGTTAACGATAATTGCTTGGTGGTTATGAAGCGGTAGCAATTCAAGCTGCTTTTTATACATTTCAAAAGTCTTTTTGCTACTATCAGTAAAAGGTTCCTCACCATAATGTGGAAGGATGTAAAAATCCACTTCATCCAATCCCGCTGTATCAGATAACTCTGTCGCTACCGTCTTGTCGTCCATAAGTTTATTGTAGTCAATATCCTTGGCTGTAATGATAGCCCCTGCTGATTCTCCCACATAGACCAACCCATCTCTTATTTGCTCTTTGATGAGAGATAGGAGTTGCTTTTTCTTTAATTCTTGCAATAAATAAAAGGTATTCCCGCCTGAGATATAAAGAATCTTACTTTGGAAAATCTTTGCCTGTGCAGTTTCTCGATCACAAGAAGCAATATCTAAAACCTCTATCTCAAATCCTAAATCCCTGAATGTTTGCTGAGCCTCATCGATATAGGCAGTATAGTCCTCTTTGTTCCCAGCGGTAGGAATAAATAAAACCTTATTTTCTAGATTCTTTTCCTTTGCATAATCGCTAAAAAGCTTTTTGACTCCAGCAAAGTGTGAACATAAAAATAATTGTTTCATGATGTACCTCCATTAATGTTTAACAATTTTATAAAGGATCCATGATCCCTTTCTTTGACTAGTTACGAGCTCAAACCCTACTGATAACAAGAATCGTCTAAATGCTTCTTCGCTTTGAACCTCTGGTAAAAAGTAAGACAACTTGTTATATTCACAAGCCAGTAAGAGCATCCCGTCTGATTTGAGTATTCTTCGAAGTTCCATAAAAGAAGCCTCTAGGTCCCGCCAATGAAAATGAGTTTGAAAGGCTGTGATTAAATCAACACTTTCATCAGAAAAGCCTGTCTCCCTAACGTCTCTTCGTTCAAAATTTAGATTAGTCATCTCTACCTGTTTGGCTTGAGCTATTGCAGTATCTGAAATATCGATTCCAGTTATGGTACTTTGCGGAAAAGTTTCTTTCAGCAGGATGGTTGAACGACCATTCCCAACTCCTACATCTAAGATTACAGGATAAAATGTCCTATCCAGATGACGAATTGCCCATACAAACATGGGGAGATAGGCTCGATTCCACAATTTCATCATTCGTTTTCCTAGAAAGCCCGAAGGATTCTTTGATTGCTGAATTAAGCGACTAAACAGAAACATTAAAAGTAAAAAACAAATAAAACCGATTATATAAATCAAAGTTCGAGCCCCCCCGTATAGCTATATTATACCACTTTAGCAGGATAGTGGACATTTGAAGTAAAAAGCCACTCACTCCAAAGAGCAAGCGGTTCTTGTAATTTTTATTTTTCAAGTAAGCTGAGCGCTTCAGCATCCGCAATAATAGTCACATCAGGGTGGTTTTGTAGGCTACTTGCTGGGAGGTTCTCAGTCACTGGGCCTGATACTGTGCCAGCAATGGCTTCTGCTTTCGACTCACCGTAAGCAAAGAGAATAATTGACTTGGCATCCAAGATGTTTTTAATCCCCATTGAGATGGCTTGAGTTGGAACGTCTTCAATCTTGTCAAAGAAGCGAGCATTGGCTTCGATTGTAGACTGGTCTAAGTCTACAAGGTGTGTCTGGCTATCAAAGGCAGTTCCTGGCTCATTAAAGCCGATATGTCCATTGCGACCAATTCCCAAGATTTGTAAATCAACAGGATGATCAGCCAAAATTTGGTTGTAGCGTTCTACTTCAGCTTCAGCATTGTCCTTAATCCCACGAGGCAAGAAACTTTCTTTAAATGGTTTTTGGTTGAATAAGTGTTCTTGCATAAAGTGGCGGTAAGACTGAGGATTGTCTCCGTCAAGTCCTACATACTCATCAAGGTTTACACTGGTTAGATTTGAAAAATCAAGGTCACTCTCAACGATTTCCTTGTAAAACTCAAGTGGACTGCTCCCTGTTGCAAGTCCTAATGTTTGAGCACCATTGGCCAATTTTTCCTTCAAAATCTCAAAAGCAACTTTTCCACCTTCGACTTGATTTTCAACTTTTATAACTTTCATCTTTTCATCCTCCGTTTTAATCTATATTTATTATATGGTATAGACCAATTTTTGTCAAGTGAAAACGATTTAATTTCTAAAAAAAGAGCGCCCAAACTTGAAACGTGTTATAATGGATAAGATTAGAACTTAGAAAGAATGATGAAAAAAATGAATACAGCTGATTTTGATTTCCACTTGCCTGAGGAATTGATTGCCCAAACGCCCCTTGAAAAACGAGATGCCTCCAAGCTTCTCATCGTAAACCGGGAAACGGGAGAATTTCAGGATAAGCACTTCCACTCTATTATCGATATGCTGGAACCTGGAGATGCTCTTGTTATGAATGACACCCGCGTTCTTCCTGCCCGCCTCTATGGCCAAAAGGAAGAGACAGGAGGCCATGTGGAACTTCTCCTACTCAAAAATACTAGTGGTGATGAGTGGGAAGTTCTGGCTAAACCTGCCAAACGCCTCAAGGTTGGTACTCGTGTCAACTTTGGCGATGGTCGCCTCAGCGCTGTCGTTACGGAAGAATTGACCCACGGAGGCCGCATTGTCCGCTTCGAATACCAAGGAATTTTTCTAGAAGTCTTGGAAAGTCTAGGTGAAATGCCACTACCACCCTACATCCATGAAAAACTGGATGACCGTGAACGTTATCAAACCGTCTACGCTAAAGAAAGTGGCTCTGCTGCTGCACCAACTGCTGGCCTCCACTTTACCAAAGAACTGCTAGCAGAAATCCAAGCCAAGGGTGTCCATTTGGTTTATTTGACTCTCCACGTTGGTTTAGGAACTTTTAGACCTGTTTCTGTGGACAATCTGGACGAACACGAAATGCACTCCGAATTCTACCAACTTTCTGAGGAAGCAGCTGCCACCCTTCGCTCTGTTAAGGAAAATGGTGGACGCGTCATCGCTGTCGGAACCACCTCTATCCGCACGTTAGAGACTATTGGTTCCAAGTTTGACGGGCAAATCCAGGCTGATTCTGGCTGGACCAATATCTTTATCAAACCTGGATACCAATGGAAGGTTGTAGATGCCTTTTCAACCAACTTCCATCTGCCAAAATCAACTCTCGTCATGTTAGTTTCTGCCTTTGCCGGCCGTGAATTAGTCTTAGATGCATACCAGCACGCTATTCAAGAACACTACCGTTTCTTCAGTTTCGGTGATGCCATGTTTATCTATTAAGAAAATCCCTATTAGGAAACCTAATAGGGATTTTTCTAATCATTCCATACTAAACTTTGGATCTTTCAAGCTCTGAACACTGGCATTGATAACCGCTCCGATAATCAAAATCTTTGCAATAAGAATAAACCAGAACATCATGACTACCACGATGATGGAACTGAAAAAACGGACATCGACTAGGTGATTGACATAGTTATTAAAATAAACAGAAAAGATATTCAATAAACCGATAAGAGTTAGCAATACAAAGACACTTCCTGGTAAAACATAGCGGATTCGTGGTGTTTTTACTTTTGGAAGGAAGTAATAAATCATAACCAGAATGGCAAAAATCAAAGCATAGACTAGAGGGCCTGTAAAATCTTGCAGGTAGGAAAATAGCGGGCTGTCTGATTGCCAGTAAGTTTTGAGAAGGTTGAGCAACATGCGACCAAACATACTCAAAAACAAGGCTAGAGCAAAAAGGATCTGCAAGCCGAGGCTAACAAGCAAACTCATCAACTGATGGGAGATAATTCCTCGACTTTTGGTCACTCCATAGGCTTTGTTAAAAGCTTTTTGGAGGAAATCCATTGATTTTGAAAAGGTCCATAGGGCTGACAAAACAGCAAAACTCAGCAAGCCAGTTGATGGTTGAGTCAGAACTTCTCGGACAATCTTAGCGACCACATCATACACTGTATCAGGCAAAAATTCCTTAATTGTAAGTAAGAAATTTGAGACTGGAATCTGAAAATAAGGCAAAATATTGACCATTATCATTAGCAAAGGAAAGATTGAAACCAACCAATAGTAGGCAACCGCAACACTGGTCAACTCACTATCCGATGCTTGATAATAATGCAAAAAAGCTTTCAATAAGGGCTTATCCAATAGCTCCTTCCACCACTTTTTCATATCCCATCCTCCGTCATTTTCTTCATCATCTAAGTTCTTCTGATTAAATCTAGCATATCATAAGGTAAGGTATTTGCGGCCTCTTTCAGAGAATAATTTTCTAAGTTATTCACATTTTGGCGTAGTTCTTTGGCATACTTGGCTGTTATCAGTTTAGCTTCTTCGTATTCAAAGATTGCCTTACGTTCGAGATAGTAACCTCGTAGCATTTCATCGATATTGTTTGGCTTGATGCGATTGATAACCCGCTCAACAAAGGCACCGCTTCCGATAATAGCCGTCTCGCGTAGACGAGACTCTTGCATAAAACTAATCAGAGAACTCTTATAAACCCCTTTGAGGTTTTCCAAACTCTCGATAATCAACTCTGTATTTCCCAAATACAACTCTGAAATCTGATCATAGTCAACTGCTTGTAGTTTACGAGATTCTTCGTTCATCCAACTACGGAAAGTTTTGCCAAAGGTAAACATTTCATGGAGTAGAAAGCGCAGTATCCGTAAGGAAACTAGGAAGTAATAAGTCACTCTAGAAGCGAAATTCCGATTGATACTCTGCTCCATGTTTTTTAGGTAACGTTGGTAAACTCGATAACCACGCTCGCTGATTCTATTTTCTTCGTAGGCTTGCTCCAAACCGTCACTCTCAATACTCAAGATAAGAAGCTTGAGAGACTCCCAGTCCTCTTGGACTCTTTTATTTTCCTGACTAAGGATGAGATTTTCAATCCGACCATGATAATTATCAATAGCTGCATAAAGAGGAAGTTTGTTCTTGTGATGGTCCAGCTCTTTTTCTAATTCTGCAGCCACATCATTCAGAATCGCAATATGCATCAAATGGTCCTTGCTTTCCTCTTGTTCCTCAGACAAGTGGGGGAGGACTAGTAAACCTGTTAAAAAGCTCAACAGTGTAACGCCTGCTACAAGGAAGAGTAACAGAGGATACTCCTGCTCCAAATGACTTGGTATGAGGAGAATGGTCGCGATAGATACTGTCCCTTTGACACCAGAGAAGGTCAAAAGAAGCATATCTTTCATGTACTTATGAATTTTTTTCTTAAGTCGACGCGTCCTCACAAAGTAAAAACCAGCAATCATGACAAAGCGGATCGCAAAAAGCAAGAAGGTCAGAACGACAACTGAAAGCAGTAAAAGAAGGGGATTGTAGAGAGAATTAGACAAGATCGGCTCTGCTATCAACTCTAATTCCATTCCCAAGAGAACAAAGACTGATCCATTTAGCATAAAGGTCACGGTGTGCCAGACGGTCTCCGTCACGGTGTCTACCTGAGCCTCAAGGAGCGTAATTTTCTTAAAGCGACTGGCCTTCAAAATACCTGCAACCACTACTGCGATAATCCCTGAAACATGAAACTCTTCTGCGATGAAAAAGGTCATGAGCGGCAAACTTAGCTCTAGCAATAGTTCACTGGCTATATCTATCGCTTGCACACTCAGTAAAAAGCTATGCAAAAAACGATTGACCATAGCCGTCACAAAACCGACTACAAAACCACCAAGGATAGAAAGTGCTAGGGAAGTTCCAGCTTGACTGAGAGAAAACGTTCCTGTTGTCCAAGCAGTCAGAGCCATCTGAAAGGCAACCAAACCAGAAGCGTCATTTAAGAGTCCTTCCCCTTTTAGAATATTAGAAACCCGTTTGGGAAAACGAAAACGTTCAGAAAGAGATGCGAAGGCAACCAAATCTGTTGGCCCAAGTGCCGCTCCAACTGCTAAACAGGCAGCCAAAGGAAGAGTCATCCAAAGGAAGTGAGCCATGCCCCCCAAGCTTAAGGTCGAGATAAAAATCACAGGAAAAATCAGAAAGACAACAATCCGCCAGTGCTTCAAAATGGACGTAATATCCACTTCTTCTGCCTCCCGGAAAAGTAAGGGACCAATAACCATGGCCAGAAACAGCTCTGTATTGAGATGAAAGTCCGCATCGGGAACAAATAAACCAATCCCAATCCCCAAAAGGATTTGTACAAGAGGAAGGGGCAAAAAAGGCAGAAGTTTATTGGTCGTAGTTGAAATGATTAAGACAAATAAAAATAGAATCAAGTAAATGAGTAATTCCACACAATTCCTCCTTAATCTTTTTTACAACAAGATTCAAAAATCTCCTTTTGCTCTTGGATTTTCTGATCAATCTTAGAGCAGTCTTTGTGCTCAATTTTTTTCTGGCACCGTTCCATTTCAAGAGCTACTAATTTTTTCTTAATTTTAAGCATTTTCTTGCTCATATGTGCTTCGTCGAGCACCCCGACTGCTCGCTCGTGATGCGTTGACTCGACAAAATTTTGGCGCATTGTCTCAAGCTTCTCACGAAGGTATTGTTTATCCATGTCTATACCTTTCTAATTTTTCAATCATAACTAAAAACGGTGGATTATTAACTTGGTTGAGAGTCCGATAAATGGCAGCTGTATACTCTTGTTGGTTCAACTGGCTAACAAAATCCAATACAGCATCCCTCTCGGTGTCTCCTCCTTCATGACCATAGTAGATCATGATAGCAATCCGTCCCCCCTTGACAAGCAAGTGACACAGCTTTTCTAATGCTTCAATAGTAGTCTGAGGTTGAGTGATGACGGATTTATCAGCAGAAGGCAGATAACCCAGATTAAAAATCCCTGCCTTGGCTTCTTTCACAAACTGGTCTAGTGTCTCATGACCTTGCAAGATTAACTGGGCATTTGTCATTCCAGCCTGATCCAAACGCTCTTGCGTCTTCTCCAAAGCCTGCTCCTGGATATCAAAGGCATAGACTTGCTTGGCTAGCTTGGCTAAAAAAAGGGTATCATGGCCATTGCCCATGGTCGCATCCACTACGATATCCTCTTTTGTCACGACTTCCGCTAAAAAATCATGCGCCATCTCAAGTGGTCTTTTCATTTTTAAACTCCTGTTTTACAGCCTTGCATCCTTGCACACTTCCACGACGTCGCATCTCAGTTTCAATAGCATTTAGCACTTCCCATTTATTAAGGCTCCACATGGGACCTATCAACATATCTCTGGGTGCATCTCCTGTGATTCGGTGGATGACGATATGCTTGGGAATGATTTCTAGTTGGTCACAAATGACCTTGACATACTCATCCTGACTCATCAGTTGCAAGCGTCCTTCGTGGTAATCCCGCTGCATGCGCGTATTGGTCATGAGGTGAAGCAAGTGCAGTTTAATTCCTTGAATATCATTGTCCGTGACACAGCGACGGACATTTTCAATCATCATCTCATGAGTCTCACCGGGCAAACCATTGATCAAATGGGAAACAATCTCAATCCTGGGATATTTTCTCAAGCGTTTGACCGTTTCCACATACAATTCATAAGAATGGGCACGGTTAATCAGGTCAGAGGTTGCTTCAAAAGTAGTCTGCAAGCCCAATTCAACCGTCACGTGCATACGCTCCGACAACTCAGCCAAATATTCGATGGTTTCATCGGGTAAACAGTCTGGCCGTGTTCCGATATTGATCCCTACTACACCTGGCTCGTTGATAGCCTGCTCATATCGCTCCCGAATCACTTCCACCTTTTCATGGGTGTTGGTAAAGTTTTGAAAATAAACCAGATACTTTTTAACTTCTGGCCACTTGCGGTGCATAAAGTCAATTTCCTTATAAAATTGCTCGCGGATAGGAGCATCCGGTGCCACGATAGCATCTCCCGAACCTGAAACTGTACAAAAAGTACAACCACCATGAGCTACAGTTCCATCCCGATTGGGACAGTCAAATCCCGCATCAATAGGAACTTTGAAAGTCTTTTCTCCAAAAAGTTTTCGATAATAATCATTCAAGGTATTATAAGATTTCATAACTTCCATTATAACAAAAAACACCTACAATCTCAAAAGCCTGACTTTCCTACAAATTCCCTTGTTTCTCATTTCCTTTAGCGTTTTTTTATGATACAATATGGGTATGATTTTAATGAAAATAGCATCTATTTTATTATTGATATTAACCTTGGTGGTTTGCTTTATTGTCACCAAGCTTTTCGGACTTAGGAAAATAGGATTTAATTTCGCGGATCTAGCTTTTCCACTTTTGGTATTTGAGTACTATCTGATTACTGCTAAAGCCTTTACCCACAACTTTCTACCGCGACTTGGTGTCGCACTTTCTCTCCTAGCAATCCTCCTTGTAATCTTTTTCCTTGTCAAAAAACGAAGTTTTTATTACCCTAAATTCATCAAATTCTTCTGGAGAGCCGGTTTTCTCCTTACCTTAATCATCTATATAGCAATGATTGTCGAATTGATGATGGTAAAATAATTACCAACCCAGTATTAAATGCTGGGTCTTTCTTTTACTCTTATATCTAAAAAAGACCAGAGGAATCCTCTGGCCTTTTTATCACAGATTAAACCTAAGAAAAACAAATGGAAACTATCTTTCTCACGCTAGATTATTTATTTTTACGGCTTACAAAGTACAATCCACTAGTCACTGACATCAAAGCAAGTCCTGCAACTACTGCTGTGTTAGATGCTTTTTCACCAGTGTTAGGAAGTTGAGGTTTTTGTCCTGGTTTTCCTGGTTCATTTGGTTCACCTGGTGTTGGTTTTTCTGGAATGTATGTATTTGTGATATTGAAGTCTTCTACTTTAGATGTATAACCTTTAACCGGAACTTCTACTACAGAGTACTTGATTTCTTGACCGTCTTTGTAACGATCAAGGTCTGTAAACTCATAAGTCCAACCACTTGCTTCTGAAGCTATTGCAGTTTTACCAGTATCTTTACCATTGGCAAATAGTTTAACTGTAATAGATGCTGGACGAGCATCTGTATGGTTTTCATCACCTTTCCAGATCTTCTTACCTTTTACAGATGTTTTCTCTGGTGTATGAGCGTTGGTCACATTCATACCAGTTTCAGTAGCTGTGTAACCTGTAGGAACACCAACTTCTTTGACTGTGTACTCGATTGGCTTACCATTTTGGTAACGGTCCAGATTAGTAAATTCATACTTCCAGCCTGTTTCCGCTGTGGCTGTAGCTTCTTGGCCAGTTTCTTTACCATTCGCAAGTAGCTTCACTGTGATAGATGCTGGACGGATACGATCTTGGTCGTTATTGTCAATCCAAGTCTTTTGTCCACTTACAGCAATTTTTTCTGGTGTATATTCATTGGTAATGGTGTACTTACCTTCTTTTTCTGTGGTGATTGTTGAAGTATATCCTTTGACAACCACTTCTTTGACTTTGTACTCGATTAGTTTACCATTTTCATACTTAGGAAGTGGTTTTGATTCGAACTTCCAACCAGTTGCTTCTGATACTTCAATTTCTTGAACGACTTTGTCGCCATTAAGAATTTGAACTTTCACAGATTTAGTACGTTTGCCGTCTTGGTTGTTGTTATCTTTCCAAACCTTAGTTCCTGAAAGAACGACTGTTTCTATGTCATGGGTGTTTGTCACCACTTGACCAGTCACAGAGGCTTTGTATCCAGCTGATACATCTACTTCCTTGATAGAGTAAGTGATTTCTTTACCAGCTTCGTATTGTGGAAGATTTGTGAAGGATGCTACCCAAGTGTTAGCGTCTGTCTTATCCTTAGCTGTCAAGGTCAATTTCTTACCTTCAACGGCTACTGGTTTAGATCCATCTACAGATTTGAAAAGTTGAACCGTTACGGACTCAGGACGTTTGCCGTCTTGGTTGTTCGCGTCGTTCCATACTTTTGTTACCTTGTAGTCGATTTCTTTTGGTGCATATTTGTTTGTGATGGTAAAGTCTGTAATAGTTGATTCGTATTCTGCTACGGCTTCTTCTGTTACAGTGTATTTGATTTCTTTACCATCTTTATATTTTGCTAATTTTTCGAATGTAGCAGTCCAAGTTCCGTCTGCGGCTGCTTGAACTTCTTTCGATGCGACTTTCTGACCGTCTGCTAAAAGATTGATTGTAATCTTAGTTGGACGTTTGCCGTCTTGGTTATTCGCGTCATCC